>JABWCA010000119.1 GCA_013359345.1 Ignavibacteriaceae bacterium | reverse complement strand
ATTAATAGTAGGCAAAAATATCTCCTATTTTCTACCGGTTTTTAAAAAATTTTGGACTTTAAAATTAAGAAATTCCAGCGTTAAAGTCAAACTGATTATAAAACGACAGCTTTATAATCTGTACAGAGCCGAGCTCTGGAACGTGTCAAAAGTGACCGGGGTCTTTTATCTTCACTCTGCAGATAAGTTAACTTTTGGGATAAGAAGTTAGATCTGCTTTGTGCTATCTGTGAACTGCTGACCTATAGCTCTTTCGATTGTCAGGTCAGGATCAGATTTGACAACAAATTTGTATTCAAAAATTTTAGCTATGCAATATAGCAAAAATGATATTTAAATGCAAGTCAGAGGGTATTTTTTTATCACCTCTTTTTATCTCCAGTGGAAATAACCGACTTTACAGTTCATCTGTGATAAAAAAAGCCCGTATTGCTACGGGCTTTTCATATTTTTTATTTTAAGCGTTCTCTGAAGATTCTTCGGGTGCTGTTTCAGCCTGGGGCTGTTCTTCAGCCGGAGTTTCTTCTTCAACCGGCTCGGGTTCTTCTGAGAGAAGAAGCATTTTGTACTTCTTCAGACCCGTTCCGGCAGGGATAAGACGTCCCATAACCACGTTTTCTTTCAGGCCCCTCAGGGTGTCTGTTTTTGCAGCCACCGCAGCGTTTGCCAGAACTTTTGTGGTTTCCTGGAATGATGCAGCCGATATAAAGCTTTCAGTTGAAAGAGCAGCTGAGGTGATACCGAGAAGCAGGTTTTCTGCCGTGGCACCTTCCGCATCTCTTGTTACCATCTCTTCTTTATTCTTTCTTCTGAGATCTGAATTGATTTCACGGGCTTTTGTCTTGGTTATGATTGAATTGATCTTAAGCTTTGAATCTTTAGGATCAACCACAACCACGCTTTCAGACAGTTCATCATTTTCGGTTTCATAATCTGATTTATCCACCAGATCATCCTCGAGGAAACGTGAATCTCCCGGAGCCACAATTCTAACTTTCTGCAGCATCTGCTTTACAATAACTTCAATGTGTTTGTCATTGATCTTAACACCCTGCAGACGGTAAACGTCCTGAATCTCATTCACGAGATATTCCTGGACTGCGCTAACACCTTTGATTTTCAGAATGTCATGAGGATTGATAGGTCCGTCAATGATTCTGTCGCCGGCTGCTATTTCATCGCCATCCTGCACGAGTATAAGTTTACTGAGCGGCACATTGTATTTTTTCTCGTCTGAACCGTCAACTGCCGCAACTGATATTTCTCTTGAACCTTTTTTCTTGGCACCGAATTTAATGATACCTTCGATTTCAGAGATAATAGCCGATTCCTGCGGCTGTCTTGCTTCAAAGAGTTCGGTAACTCTGGGGAGACCACCGGTGATATCACGGGTCTTTGAGGTCTGTCTTGCAATCTTGGCAAGTACCGATCCTGCTGATACCAGAGTACCTTCTTCAACTTCAAGAATAGCTTTTGACGGTATGTTGAATATTTTCTGGGTTCCGTCTTCAGCTTCAATCATGATACTCGGGGTCAGAGTCTTATCTTTTGGTTCGATAATAACTTTCTGAACGTGCTGAGTCTGTTCGTCAGCCTGCAGCTCCATTGTTAAACGCTCGATAATATCGATGAATTTAACACGTCCCGTAATATCTGTTAAAACAACTGCGTTGTAAGGGTCATGCGCATAAAGAATTTTCTTCTTCGCAACTTCCTGACCATCATTCACAAGAACGGTTGCACCATAAGGAACAGGGAATTTCCTGAGAAGAACATCGTTCTTATCGTATAATTCAATTGCTCCTCTTCTGCCCACAACCATCTTTTCCTTACCGTAGATGCTGTCTTTCTCAACAACCATTAAACGGTCATATCTTATTTTACCGTCAATGGGTGATTCAAACTGAGACTGAGCAGCAATACGTGATGATGTACCGCCAAGGTGGAATGTTCTCAGTGTAAGCTGTGTACCGGGTTCACCGATTGACTGGGCAGCAATAACGCCCACGGCCTCACCAATCTCAACCAGCTTGCCGTTTGTCAGGTTTCTTCCGTAACAGAGTGCACAGACACCATGTTTTGATTCGCAGGTAAGTACGGTTCTGATCAGAACTTTTTCGGCCAGTGAATCTTCAATTTTTGCAGCAATTTCTTCGGTTATGAGTTCACCGGGGTTAACAATAACCTCTCCTGATCTCATATCCTCAATTGTTTCCTGAGCAACACGGCCAACAATTCTTTCTGCCAGAGATTCTTTTTCTTCAGCACCTTCTTTGAGAGCTGAAACTTCGATACCTTTAATAGTACCGCAGTCGTTCTCGGTGATGATCACGTCCTGAGCAACGTCAACAAGTCTTCTTGTAAGGTAACCTGCATCCGCTGTTTTAAGAGCGGTATCTGCAAGACCTTTACGCGCACCGTGGGTTGAGATGAAGTACTCAAGAACCGAAAGACCTTCTTTGAATGAAGCGATAATCGGGTTCTCGATAATTTCACCGGGCTGACCTGAGAGTGTTTTCTGAGGTTTCTGCATGAGACCTCTCATGCCTGAGAGCTGGCGTACCTGCTCCTGTGAGCCTCTCGCACCCGATTCAACCATCATGTGCACTGAGTTGAATCCGCCTCTGTCGCCTCTGAGTTTTTTCATCAGAACGTTGGCAATATTGTTGGTCTGGTGTGTCCAGATATCTATAATCTTATTGTAACGCTCGGTTTCTGAGATGATACCGTTTTCGTGCTCATCCCATACCTGCTCAACCTTTTTGTTGGCTTCTTCAATCATGTCTTCTTTTTCTTCAGGGATAATCATATCACTGAAGCTGATTGAAATACCGCCTCTGGTTGAGAAGGTGAAGCCCAGTTCTTTGAGATCATCAAGGAACTTGGCAGTAACTTTGTTACCGAGCTTTATAAACATGTTCCCGATAAAGGGTGAGAATGATTTTTTAACGAATGTGATATTCTGATATCCCATCTCTTTGGGTACTATCTTATTGAATATCACACGTCCCACGGTTGTATCAATGAGCTTACCATCCATACGAACCTGAATGCTTGCATGAAGATCAATCACTTCGTTATTGTAAGCCATGATGGCTTCATCAGCCGAAGCAAAGAACATTCCTTCGCCTTTACCCTTCTCAAGTCTCTTGGTCAGGTAGTAAATACCGAGAATAATATCCTGAGTGGGTACTACAATCGGGTTACCGTTCTGAGGAGAAAGAATGTTATGGCTTGAAAGCATAAGGAGCTGGGCTTCAAGTTTAGCTTCATCCGAAAGCGGAATATGAACTGCCATCTGGTCACCGTCAAAATCGGCGTTGAACGCAGTACAAACCATCGGGTGAAGTCTGAGCGCTTTCTCATCAATAAGCACCGGCTGGAACGCCTGAATACCGAGTCTGTGCAGAGTGGGAGCTCTGTTCAGCATCACTGGGTGCCCGTCAATAATCTTCTCGAGAATTTCCCAGATAATGGGATCTTTTCTTTCAACAACTTTTTTGGCACTTTTTACTGTCTTGTTGTGTCCTCTTTCAATAAGTTTCCTTATGATAAGAGGCTTAAACAGTTCGTATGCCATATCTTTCGGGAGACCGCATTCATGAAGCTTAAGCTCGGGACCAACAACGATCACCGATCTTCCTGAGTAGTCAACACGTTTACCGAGCAGGTTCTGACGGAAACGGCCCTGTTTACCTTTCAGCATATCGCTGAGTGATTTCAGGGGTCTGTTGTTCTCGCTTCTTATTGCACTGGCTCTTCTTGAGTTATCAAAAAGGGCGTCAACCGATTCCTGAAGCATTCTCTTTTCGTTTCTGAGAATAACTTCGGGAGCTTTAATTTCAATGAGTTTTCTCAGACGGTTATTTCTGATGATAACTCTTCTGTAAAGATCGTTAAGATCTGAGGTCGCAAACCTTCCGCCTTCAAGAGGAACCAGAGGTCTGAGTTCCGGGGGAATAATCGGAATATAGCTCAGAACCATCCACTCGGGCTTGTTCATCGGTTTGCTTTCTTTTTCTCTGAAAGCCTCAACTATCTTAAGTCTCTTTATGATCTCTTCTTTTTTCTGCTGTGAGGTCTCAATTGCGCACTGAGCCTTCAGTTCATGGAAAAGATCTTCAATTTCAAGTGATTTAAGCAGTTCCTTGATCGCCTCGCCGCCAATCTTTGCCAGAAACTTGTTCGGGTCAAGATCGTGTAATTTATCATTACCCTGCGGCAGTGAGCTCAGAATTTCAAAATACTGCTCTTCTGTTATAAGGTCGTTCCTGTTAAGACCGGTCGGACCAGGATTAAGAACCACGTATGATTCATAATAAATAATACGTTCAAGCTCTTTTGTGCTGAATCCTAAAAGATTACCGATTTTTGACGGCTGTGATTTAAAGAACCAAATGTGCACCACGGGAACAGCAAGGCTTATGTGCCCCATTCTTTCACGTCTTACACTTTTCTGGGTAACCTCAACACCACAGCGGTCGCAGGTTATACCTTTATAGCGGATTCTCTTATATTTACCGCAATAACATTCCCAATCGCGAGTCGGACCAAAGATCTTTTCGCAGAACAAACCATCTTTTTCCGGTCTGAAAGAACGGTAATTAATGGTCTCCGGCTTTGTGACTTCACCACGGGATCTTGCTAAGATCTTATCCGGGCTGGCGAGAGTAATAGTTATAGAGTTTATATCTCTTAATAGATTCTCTTGACTATCTCTTAAAGACATAGAAAAAACTCCTGTTTCAAATTTAAAAATGTTTAACGTCAGTCAATTTTGACATCAAGGCCGAGACCCTGCAATTCTTTGATCATAACGTTAAACGCTTCAGGTACGTTTGGTTCCTGAATATTCTCACCTTTGGTGATCGACTCGTAAACCTTGGCTCTACCAGCCACGTCGTCCGATTTAACGGTTAATATTTCCTGGAGAATATGAGCAGCTCCGTATGCTTCGAGCGCCCAGACTTCCATTTCTCCGAATCTCTGACCACCAAACTGCGCCTTTCCTCCCAGCGGCTGCTGAGTGATGAGCGAGTAAGGCCCGATAGACCTGGCGTGGATCTTATCATCCACAAGGTGGCTGAGTTTCAGCATGTAAATATATCCGCAGGTAACCTTCTGATGGAATTTATCACCGGTTCTTCCGTCAAACAGGTCTGATTTACAGCCTACGGGAAGTCCGGCTTTATCAAGATACTCTTCCACTTCGCTAACTTTAGCACCGTCAAAAACGGGTGTTGCAAACTTAACGCCGAGCTTTTTACCAACCCATCCCAGAGCGGTCTCATAAAGCTGACCGATGTTCATACGGGAAGGTACGCCCAGAGGATTGAGTATCATATCAACAGGGGTTCCGTCGGGCAGGAACGGCATATCTTCAACCGGAACCACCTTGGCAACAACACCTTTGTTACCGTGGCGGCCTGCCATCTTATCACCAACCGAGATTTTTCTCTTCTTGGCAACATAAACTTTGGCAAGCTGAGTGATTCCCGGAGGAAGCTCATCGCCAAGCTGGAGTTTAAGTTTTTCTCTCTTATACTCCTCTTCAACGTCTATATTGCGTCTGTAATAATTTTTATATATCTGACGTATCATCTGATTGCGTTCTGATTCCTCAAACCACTCAATATGATGATCAAGCTGTGTAAGATCTGCAATCTTTGCCATTATGCTGTCATTGATTACCTGACCCGCCTTGATTCTTACATCACCGGTATTGTCTTTAATTCCGGCTGATTTCTGACCGTCAGCAATTTTAAATACTTTATCTCTGAACTTTTCGTACAGAGCTTCTTTATCTTTTTTATACTTTGCTTCAATCTGTTCTGCAAGCTTCTTTTCCTGCTTCTTATCAGCATCTTTTTTCCTCTTGCTGAACAGTCTGGTTTTAATTACGGTGCCTCTTAATCCCGGTGTGGCTCTTAAAGATGCATCTTTAACATCGCCCGCCTTGTCACCAAAAATAGCTCTGAGGAGTTTTTCTTCAGGTGTGGGATCAGTTTCGCCTTTGGGGGTGATTTTACCGATGAGAATATCATTTTCTCTTACTTCGGCACCAACCCTTATTATACCGTATTCATCCAGGTTTCTTACCGCTTCCTCACTCACGTTCGGAATTTCACGGGTCAGTTCTTCTTCACCGCGTTTGGTTTCTCTTACCTGAAGTTCAAATTCTTCTATATGTATTGAAGTGAAAACATCACTGGCAACAAGCTTCTCTGATACAATTATAGCATCCTCAAAGTTGTACCCTCTCCAGGGCATGAATGCAACCAGAATATTTCTTCCGAGTGCAAGTTCACCCTGCTCGGTTGAGAATCCGTCTGCAAGAACATCGCCTTTTTTAACCTTCTGACCTTCGGTTACGATAGGTCTCTGGTTAATGCAGGTTTCCTGGTTTGTACCTGTGAATTTGATCAGTTTGTAAGTTACGGTCTTGATATCGTCAAAATCGGTGAGAGCTTCAAAAGACATGGGGTCAATATCATACTCAACCGTGATTTTATCGGCATCAATATATTTTACTGTTCCGTTTGCCTCGGCAGTGATAACTGCTCTGGTATCACGGGCAACTTTTCCTTCAAGTCCGGTGCCTACAACAGGAGCTTCCGGCTTAAGAAGCGGAACTGCCTGACGCTGCATGTTTGAACCCATTAGCGCTCTGTTGGCATCATCATGCTCAAGGAACGGTATGAGCGCTGCTGCACCACTCACAATCTGCGCGGGGGCAACGTCCATATAATCAACCATTGTCTTATGCACAATCGGGAAATCACCCTCTTTACGGCACTTGACTCTGTCATTCTTGAATGTTCCGTCATCATTAAGGGGAGCATTTGCCTGAGCAATGATGAATTTATCTTCCTGTTCGGCTGTAAGGTAAACAACTTCATCGGTAACCTGTCCGTCAACAACCGTTCTGTAGGGTGTTTCAAGGAAACCGTATCTGTTCACTCTTGAATAAATTGTAAGTGAAGATATAAGACCGATGTTCGGACCTTCAGGGGTCTCAATCGGGCAGAGACGGCCGTAATGAGTGTAGTGAACGTCACGAACCTCAAAGCCTGCTCTGTCTCTCTGCAGACCGCCCGGACCTAAAGCAGACATTCTTCTCTTGTGAGTAAGCTCTGCAAGAGGGTTAGTCTGATCCATGAACTGCGAAAGCTGATTTGTGCCAAAGAATGAACTGATAACGCTTGATATGGTTCTTGCGTTAACAAGTTCCTTAGGCGCAAAATTTTCAGAGTCACGCATGTTCATTTTTTCTTTGATCGTCCTGGCAAGACGTGCAATACCGGTATAGAACTGCTGCTGAAGCTGTTCTCCCACGGTTCTTACTCTTCTGTTCCCGAGGTGATCTATATCATCAGCCTCGGCTGCATCCTCTTTCATTCTGAGGATGTATTTCATAATGGCAATAATATCTTCTGAACTGAGTACCGTAACGTGTTCATCAATTCCCAGTTTCAGTTTATCATTCATTCTGTGTCTGCCAACTTCACCTAAGTCATATCTCTTATCATTGAAGAAGAGCTTATCAAGTAATCCCTGGGCTGCTTCAAGATCAGGAGCCTCACCCGTTCTTACCTGTCTGTAAATTGATAATAAAGCTTCTTCCTTGGTGTTGGCAGTATCTTTATTAAGAGTGTTGATGATAAAGTTTTCTTCGATATTAATATCTTTTTTGAGAAGCTTTATCTCTTCAACTTCTGCCTCTTTAATTCTGTCAATCGCCTTTTCATCTATTAAATCACCCCTGGTGAGGAAAATTTCACCTGACGACATATCAAAAACATCGCATGCAACGTATCTGCCCATGAGTGAATCAACCATTTGGCCGTCAATCTTAACCTCTTCAATAAGATCAAACAGACTGAGTATCTCTTCATCTGTGACGTAACCAAGCGCTCTGAGGAGTGTGGTGGAAGGGAATTTTTTCTTCCTGTCTATATAGACATATAAAACGTAATTAATATCTGTAGTAAACTCAACCCATGAACCTTTTAAGGGTATAATTCTTGCAGAATATAATGCGGTTCCGTTAGGGTGAAAGTTTTTACCAAATGCCACACCCGGAGATCTGTGAAGCTGTGATACCACAACTCTTTCGGCACCATTTATAATAAATGTTGCCTGTTCGGTCATGAAGGGGAGGTTACCGAGGTAAACTTCCTGCTCAACCGAATTAATGAACTCTCCCGTATCAGGATCTTTAGTAGATAAACGGAGTGTTGCTTCCAGGGTTGCGGCGTAGGTTAAACCTCTCTCTTTGCACTCATTTATAGTATGTCTCGGTTTTTCGATATTATACTTAATGAAGTCTAAACGGAAATTTTCTTTATTATCAAAGATGGGGAAGTTTTGAATGAATACCTGTTGCAAACCTTTGTTTTCTTTTTCATCAACTGGAACACCCAGCTGAAGAAAATCCACAAAAGATTCTTTCTGGACACTCAACAAATCGGGGATATCTATAACGGGCTTGATCTTACCGAAGGAGATTCTTTCGTTTCTCAAATGCCACCTCAATTTATTTATAAACCTTTCTAAATCAGACAACCGGATAAAATAAAAAGCGATAGGAACGAGCGTACTCGTTCCCATCACTTATACTAAAAATGGAAGGCGGATTTTTGTGATAATAGGGATAAGTAAAAATTACTTAACAGTAACTTTTGCTCCGGCTTCTTCAAGTTCTTTTTTAACTTTTTCAGCTTCGTCTTTTGAAACAGCTTCTTTAACCGCTTTCGGTGCGCCGTCAACGAGATCTTTAGCTTCTTTTAAGCCCAGGCTTGTGTGAGCTCTTACAACTTTGATAACGTTTAATTTATTTGCGCCTGCGTTTTCGAGAATAACGTCAAATTCTGTTTTCTCTTCAACGGGAGCTGCTGCGGCTGCTGCTGCCACGGGGGCTGCTGCCACGGGGGCTGCTGCAGTTACGCCAAATTCGTCTTCTAATGCTTTTTTAAGAGCTGCTGCTTCGGTTAATGTAAGTTCTTTTATCTTATCTACAAGTTCTTTTACTTTGTCAGACATTTTTTTTCTCCAAATTTAAAAATTTAGTTTAACACCGTTTATGCGGCTTGTCCTTCTTTTTTCTTTACCGACTCTTCTATGACACTTAAAAGGTCTCTCATCACTGCGTTGATTGAGCCCACAACACCCGATACAGGTGAGTTCAGGCTGCCAAGAATACCTGCAATGATCTCTGCTTTTGAAGGCAGGGTTGCCAGCACTTCAAGCTGACTGCCGTCATAATAAGTCGTTTCGATGTAACAAGCTTTTAACGGAAGTTTTTTCTTATCGTCGTTGTACTTTTTGATTATCTTTGCAGGAGCAACAGGGTTCTCGTATGCAAATACGAAACCTGTCATCCCGGTAAGATGATCAGCCAACTTTTCAAATTTACCCGCTGAGTCGATTGCTCTTTTGAACAAGGTGTTTTTTATAACCTTGTACTTGACTCCTTCTTTACGGAATTCACGTCTCAGTTTACTTATGTCTTCGACGTTAATTCCGGAGTAGTCTGTAAGATAAACGGCAGTACAGCCATTCAGGAGGTCAGAAACCTCAGCAACTACATCAGCTTTCTTTTCGCGTTTCATCCTACTCCCGGAATAAAATTTTGTTAGTTAACCGATACGTTGGTTAGAAGCTATTATTTGTGCGTAATAAACTTTTATTTATGCTTCAGCTTCAGAAGCATTTATTCTTAAGCCCGGGCCCATTGTGCTTGAAAGGTATATGCTTTTAACATAATGACCTTTGGCGGTGGCGGGTTTAAGTTTCATCACGGTGTTTAAGAAAACTTTAATGTTTTCTGCCAGCTGGCTTGTTTCAAAGTTAATCTTGCCCACACCTGTGTGAATAATACCTGTTTTGTCAACTCTGAAGTCAATTTTACCGGCTTTGAATTCACCAACTGCCTTTACAACGTCAGGGGTAACGGTACCGCTTTTGGGGTTGGGCATAAGGCCTTTGGGTCCCAGAATCTTACCGAATTTACCAAGCTGTGCCATTGTATCGGGGGTGGCAATAATAACATCCATATCAACCCAGCCCGACTGAATCTTTTCAAGGTATTCTTCAAAACCTGCGTAATCAGCGCCGGCTGCAAGTGCTTCTGAAGCTTTCGGCTCTTTGGCAATTACAAGAACCTTAACGCTTTTGCCGGTTCCGTGGGGTAATATAACGTTACCTCTTACCATCTGATCAGCATGACGGGGGTCAACACCGAGTCTGATGGCGCAGTCAATTGACTCAACAAATTTAACTTTGGAGGTCTTTTTTAATTCTTCGATTGCTTCAACTAAAGAGTATTCCTTTTTGAGGTCAACTGATTTCCTTAATTCTGCAACTCTTTTAGATACTTTCATCTTAAAACCAATTTGTATTTAATAAATACTAGTCTTCTACTGTAAAGCCCATGCTTCTTGCGGTTCCGGCAACCATGCTCATTGCATGCTCAAGATCGTTTGCATTCAGATCGGGCATCTTTAAAGCAGCAATTTCTTCAACCTGCTTTTTGGTTACTTTTGCAACTTTGGTTCTGTTGGGTTCAGCCGATCCTCTTTCAACCTTTGCAGCTTTCTTAAGCAGAACTGCTGCGGGAGGAGTCTTGGTAATAAATGTGAATGATTTATCACCATAAACTGTAATAACAACAGGAATGATTAATCCCTCCTGGCCGGCGGTCTTTGCATTGAACTGCTTGCAAAACTCCATGATGTTAACGCCTTTCTGACCTAATGCGGGGCCGATAGGCGGTGCAGGGTTGGCTTTACCTGCGGGAACCTGTAATTTAATATAACCGGTTATCTTCTTAGCCATCTTAAATCAACCTTACTATGATTTAATTTGTTAATTCTGCCTGGACGAAATCAATTTCGACGGGTGTCTTACGACCAAAGATTGAAACCAGCACTTTGATCTTCATCTTCTCTTCGTTAACTTCTTCGATCACACCTGAAAAATTATTGAACGGACCATCGATTATTTTTACGATGTCGCCGGCTCTGAAATATGTTTCAATTCTCTCTGTTTCATCAGCTTTTATTCTTCCGATGATTCTCTTTACTTCATCTGCGTGGAGCGGATTAGGGTTGTTTTTGGGTCCGAGAAAACCCATAACCGAGGGGGTGTTTGAAATGAAGTCTGTTACATAAGGATCCAGTATGGCATTAACCAATATATACCCGGGGAAAAAGTTCTTGGTCTTGCTCTTTTTCTTGCCGTCCTTAACTTCAAATACCTTCTCCATCGGTACAAGAACCTCAACTATTTTATCGCTGAGCCTGGTGTTATCCTTAAGCTCATTGTCTATAATGGTCTTTACTTTGTTCTCGTGACCTGAAAAGGTCTTAACTACATACCACTTTGGTTCCATTTATTAAAAAATACCCTGGAATATTGTCGTTATTCCTTTATCGATTACAAATGCAAGAAT
>JABWCA010000409.1 GCA_013359345.1 Ignavibacteriaceae bacterium | reverse complement strand
CCGCATTATCCGCAGAGACGCAATGCGGAATGACGTTGCTCTTTAACAGCCCCTCCGCCTGCGGCGGATTGCTCGTCACAGCATAAATGCAGGTATCCGTAGAGACGCAATGCTTGCGTCTCGCTTTTGGTTTTGGGGCAGGGCAACCCAAACGGGTGCTCACAACCCCGGATGTCTTACCTGATTATGGCAGAAAGTTTGAAATAGCAATCACCCCTGTAAGGACATCCGGGGTTTTAAACGGGTACCGTGTTCCCACAAGGCCATTAGAACCTTCAAGGTTACTTAACTCAGAATTTTGGAAATCGCTATGCGCAAAGAGAATATGAATAGAACCTTGAAGGTTAACCGCTGCTGGACTGTCTTACTATTCTCTGGCAACCAGATTTATCGGAGCCCTGTGTAAGCACTACTCTCAAATAAATTGCCGGATGCCGGTCCTCTCTTGCCGTCGGCTTCAGCCAACGGAAAAGGATGAAAGAAATCGTTCTGCGAGAAAACAACATTTGCAGAACCTTGAAGGATAACCGCTGTTGGTCCGGCCTCACGGTACCCAAAACGGGTGCTCACAACCCCGGAGCTCATCACTGCCCGCGCACAAATCTGAGCCTTATAAATCACCCTTCGCGAAGCAGAACCGGTGTTTAAACAAGTTAGGGGCTGAACCCTTAAAACCAGACACTTTCAGGAGGTGCTGCGGCCCATACATCTGTTGACGTTTAACCGCAGCGCTCCAAAATTCTTTACTTCTCTTTACTGAAATTCGTTTTAATCGCTTTTGGTCCGAGCCAGGTGAGGATTCTGTAAGTGAAACTGCCGGAGGAAACGGCGGGATCAGCATTGAGGATTTTTTCAGCATCCATTCTGGTTTCAACATCGAAGAAGAGAATCTCAGAAAAGTCCTTGTTTGCGAGAACGGGCCCGGCCATCACAAGCTCGCCTGTCTCATAAAATGCAGTAATGTAGCTGATATGTTCTTTCTGCAGGTTCTTTGATGCCTCAGATTTCATATCATGTGAGTCGGATTTAGTAAGCATGACCATGAAATATGTTTTCATCTCATCAGGTCCGAAGCCTTTTGACTGAGAATTAGTGGTTGTTAAACCGGAAAAGATTAAAACTGTTAAAGCGAAAAGGAAGAGTCTTTTCATTAATTATCACCTTTTATTTGTTGACTGAATAAGAAGAGAATAAACTTTCATTGATCAGAAATTGAAATTCAGCCTGATCATTTTTTATTTTATAACAATATCATAAGAAGAAAGCAGCCCTGCAAGTCCGGATGCGGAAAAGCGTGCCTTTTTAATCTTGTTAATTGCGGGATCAATAATAAAATTGACAGCATCAGAGAAATCTGCCTTTTCGAGATTTGTCTGCTCAAATCTTGCACTGATGAGATCGGAGCCCGAAAAATCAGCGCCTTTGAGATCAGTCAGAGAGAAATCAGCTTCTTTAAGATGGCATTCTTTAAAAACAGTACCCGGAATTTTAAGCTTATGAAAAGAGCAGAAAGAGAGATCGCATCTGCTGAAACTGAACGAAAGTCCGAAACCGGAACACTGCCCGAACTGCAGTCCCTGCATTTTACAGTCTGTAAAACCCACATCCCTGAATACGGTATCATAAAGTTTCAGGAGAGTGAGATTACATCCCCTGAATTCACAGTCAATAAAAAGGGAGGCCGAAAGATCAGCCCCGCTGAAATCACAGTCTTCAAATATGCAGTTTTCATATTCGCCCTGAATAAACCCAACGGACGAAAAATCCTCTTTCCGGAATGTTTTACCTTCGGTATAGTTCACAGAGCAGTAGTTATTTTGTTTAGCAATAGCTCAATCCCTTTCAATGCATGGGAGTGCGGGGATTCATTTTGGTGTAAATTTTTGCTGCTCCGTACCAGGGCCTGATTTCATAAGTCATTCTGCCCGATGTTATTGCCGGGTCATTTGCAAGCAGCTTTTTTACCTCATGTTATTGCCGGGTCATTTGCAAGCAGCTTTTTTACCTCATCCTCTGTTGCGACATCAAAAATAAAGAAACCTTTCCATACTGAATCATCAAGGAAAGGCCCGACAAGCTTTACATGTCCCTCTTTCACCATCCTCATTATATTGCCGAGATGCTCTTCCTGCATCTTTGCTGCAGTCACTGAATCCTGGTCACGGTTTGGACCTTCAAGAAGCATCACAAAAAAATAGGATTTCATCATCTTTGGCTTAACCCCGTCTTTTTCCACGTTGTCTTCGGGAAAATCGAAGTTGGTTTTAAGGTCGCCGCCTCCGTACCAGGGATGAATCTCATAAGCAAGCCTCCCTGCCTGAACTGCGGGATCCTGATTAACGAGCTGTTCGGCTTCCTGCTGTGAATCTGTGACCATGATAAAGATGCCGCGCCAGTCGCCATTATCGCCAAATGGTCCGGCAAGCTTGAGTTTACCCATTTCGGCCATTTTGTTGATATTTGCCATGTGGCCTTCCTGAAGCTTGGCGGCGGTTACAGAGTCCTGGCTGCGGTTTTCACCCCGCTTCAGCATTACAAACCAGTATTGCTGCATAATTGAAGGATCAGGAGCGTTGGTCTGTGCAGTTA
>JABWCA010000118.1 GCA_013359345.1 Ignavibacteriaceae bacterium | reverse complement strand
CCTTTAGCGGATCGGCGTTCTATAATATTGTTTTTCGTTGCAGCATAAGTGAGACGGAACGCGGATGACGCGGACAGAGCGGATTAACACGGATAAATTTTAAAGAAAAATCCGCGTGAATTTGAAAAGATCAGCGTCCGCCTTTAGCGGATCGGCGTTCTATAGTATTGTGTTTGGTTTCAGCGCAGGTGTTTGGAACCACCAATCCGCCACTGGCGGACACAAAGAAAATTTAATTTGTGTTTATTCGCTTTATTCGCACCCTGTCCGCCGAAGGAGGAATCCGCTTAATCCGCGTTCCTACTCATTTGTGCTGTTCGAAACACGAAACACGAAACACGATCAACGAAACACGAACCCCTACTTCTTATAACACGGAATGGTATTATCAACACCGGCGAGGACCCACTTACTGTTTACCCATGCAAAATAGAGCTGCACCTTGTAAAAATCTGGCGGATTGGCGGCCTGGAGGGTTACATATTCAATTCTGCGCTGCATCTTTTCCATATTGAGCGCTTCGGTTCTGTCAAGTTTAATGGTGGGATTATCTTTAACGTATTTCGTGAAGACTTTGTCTTTTGAACCGACCTTCTGATAGAAACATCCTTCGGCACCCCATGTCTGCGATGAGCAGTTAAATTCAGGGAGTTCCGAAAAATCGAGTTTGCACGGGAGGGGGGAGATATTAAGCTGCTGACCGGCAAGCATTTCGGAAATGCCGGTATAATGTTTAATTGTAACAAAATCACCCTCGTTTTCGAGGACATAGATACCCGTTTCGGTATCGATATACTTATCCACCTCTTCATATTTTTTATCTGCAAGAGCGAGCATGATTGCGGTATGTATATTCAGGAAAGAAGTGATTTTAGCCTCTTCACCCGTAAGCTCCGGTTTGGTTTCTTCCGGTTTTTTCTCAGCAGGGGTTTCAGCCGGCGGGGTAACAGGAGGAGTTTCGGTATTATTACCCGGCTGAGGATTTTCCTGAACGGGCTCTGCGGGTTCGGTATTTACAGGCTGATTCTGATTGTTTTCAGGAGTTTGTGCCGAGGTTGTATCTGCCGGCTCAGGAGCGGGTTCAGATATTGTAACCGAAGTGGTATCTTTCGGAATTTCTGACGGGATATCAGCTACAATTGATGTATCGGACGGAGTTTCAAGCGGCTGTTCTGATACCGATGTTGTATCGAGCGGCTGAACCACAGGTGTTTCTGTGTTTTCCTGAACGGGGGCAGCCGAGGTTGTATCCTTGTTTTCTTCAACGGGGGTTGTGACAGGCTTTTCAGGTTCTGTTACAGCAGGCTCCGGCTCCGGTTCGGGCTGAGTGTTCTGCGTTATCTCAGGTTTCTTCTCTTCAGGGGCAGTAGAGCCCGTGAGATAATCAAGTCCGTCATCAAAAGCCATATAATCAGCAAGTTCAACCACCCAGACCTGTGGATTACCCGTAATGTATGCCATTTTATCCCTGTAAACCGATGCCGTGTACCGGTCGGGGAACTGACCTGAGCATATTCTGAACATATTGGGATACTGCGGGGGAGTTCTGAGAAGCCTTACCCCTATGCCGCGCTTAATAAGATTTTCGGCCTCTTTTTTCCCGCCTTCATAATAAAGACCTGAAAGGAGAACCACGCTGAATCCTTTTTTCGAGACATCGATATTCCTGTATTTTGCCGTACTGTCCTGATAAGCACCTGAAGAACGGCTTACCGCAGCCCGTGTACCGGTAAAAGAATAAGCTAAAAGCACTGCCGTGAAAAACAGAATTGCAGAATTAAAGACTCTCATAACTTTCAGTAAAATATTAATTAAACGGGATAAATAACAGTATAATAAACAGTTAAAGCACAAAAATGTGATTTTATAACATTAAAGGTAAACAATTTTTTTTATATTTAGAATGAAATTAAAAAGCAACAGATGAAGCCAGGAATAGAATTACACGCATTATCAGACCCGGGAACGGTAAAAGATTTTAATCAGGATTTTCACGGATATCTTGAGGGGAGTACTTTTGACCTTTTTGTGGTGGCCGACGGAGTCGGGAGCCGCATTGATTCTGATCTTGCCGCCGGGATAACCGTTAATGCGATATGTGATCATTTTGCAGGTGCGGGTGAAAGTTTCAGTCCGCTGAGGGAACTTGAATTAGCCATGATGAAGGCAAATGATCAGGTCAGATATACATCGCAGGGGATGCCTGAAGATGAGAGGATGGCATCAACGGCGGCGGTTCTTCTGCTTTACAGGGGGGAGGCCTGGACCGCAAATGCAGGCGACAGCCGTGTTTACCTTTTCAGGGATCAGAATGTTTACAGAATTTCTCATGATCACTCAACGGTGCAGGAGAAACTTGACAGAGGTATTTTCAGAAAGAGGGATGTGCCGCGGAATCCCGGAGAGCACAACAGGATAACGAGGGCAATAGGGCTGAAACAGGATATTATCCCGGAGATAAGGGGTCCGCTTGAGATCGGTGAAAATGATCTGTTTATAGTTTGTTCTGACGGTCTCACAGAGGTTTTTAATGATTCGGCATTAAATCATTATGCAAACAGAGTGCCCGCCCCTGAACTTGCACAGTACCTTATAACAGAATCGCTTAACGCGGGTGCGCAGGATAACATTACGGTAATGGTTGTTAAAATAAGTGAATGGAAAGGGGTTGAGCGGGGTAAGAAGTTAAAAATCAGGACACAAGGCGGCGTAATAAGAGACAATCTTATCTATTATGCGGCGGCGGGTATCTTTATTATTGCAGCAATACTTGTTTTCCTCTTTGTTTCTCACAAAATAGTTTTCAAATAAATCATTCCTTCCATAACATCACGTTCCTGCCCGTAACTCCGGCAAGAGAGCCGGTGGTATTCTGTATAGCCTCAGATGAATAGAGAATTTCACCGACGCCATTACCGATGCAATTGCCTGCCGAGGGTAACGGAGAAAGCCCTATGACAGCTCCTATTATAGTTGTCTGAACGTGCAGGATATCATCAACAACAATTATCCCTCTGAACGTGCCTGAGTTAACCTCTCTCATTATTGCATCAACTGACGGGTTGTGCACCACAAGTATTCCGCTTCCCTCAATGTTACATGAAATCCATGAGGAACCGGAGGGGAGCTCAACGTATGTGACACCGCGCAGAGGGTAGGTAAGCGATGCGGGATTTGTGGTGTACTGGCTTCCGTTCACTCTGCTCTGAGCAATCTGCTTCAGTTTGCCTTCGGGATAACCAACGGCAGGGCCTCCCAGAATTGAATCGGGGGAGGAGGGATAACCGCCGGGGTAGGTTTGTCCCGTTGCAATTATTGCGGCCGGAGGTGTTTTACTTGGTGAATAGTCTATTCTCGTTACGCTTGTTCCTCCTATATCAGCAGCACCTGTTCTTACAAAGGTTTTAGTGGTCCAGATACCATAAGTGCCTGATGACGGAACAAGAGTGCCGTCAAGACGGTGGTTTCTGCCGTCAATATCCATGTTACCCGAAGCTTCAATGGGATTGTTTGTACAGACTGCAGCCTTTAATGCGGGGGGTACTCCGCCCCTGTAAACATAAACGGTGCATATATAAGTTGCCTGAGTGCTTTTGCCGGGGTTTGCCACACCTGTGCTGATCACCCTTATTGCAGCCTCACCATCATAGGTTGTATCTGATACTGTTACGGTATACCTGCCGTTCTGTGCGTTCACGTTGGTAAATCCCGTGCGCCAGTAAAGATCATTTTTAAGTCTGTTAACTGCAAGTTCAGCGCCGGCATTTGCAATATTTTTAGCAGCTTCGTAATTGTATGTCACGTTGAGATTACCGGTCAGGTCTTCAGATCTCTGAAGATAGGTGACCATGAAAATTGAACCGGCAACAAACAAACCGGCGAGTATGATAAGCAGGCCTCTTCCAGACATTTAAACCTCCGGAGAATTCTTAGATATTAAAAAATCAGTATGCAAACACATATTCAAGTGATACAAAATCAGGCATGAATGTATTTGTAACAGTAACAGTAATCTTTTTTGCCCAGGTCTGTGCGGCAGATACAGAAGAAGGATTGTTTATATCAACATAGGTCACGGTTGATGACACAGTGAAATTACCTGCGGTTGGGGTGCTTACGGTACGCCTGTAATTATTGTAATCATCAACATCATCATAAATGGTGGTTGATCTGAAAATGCCGCCTGTTTCGGTATCGGGTGATCTGAAAACCTCAAAGCCGCCGTCGGTACCCAGAAGCACCGGTGATGTAAGGAGTGCCGTTGAAGAAATGGCCGTAGAGATGGTGGCTTCATCAAAGCTTTTCATCTTTACTTCTTCAATGAGTGACTGAGCAAGGGCTATGGCAGTGAGTGAATAGGAGGTCTCCTGCTCAAGAAGAGCATTGCGGGTAATGACGGTATTATTTGTCAGTATAAAAAAACCAAGAAGCATCAGTGCTCCCGTGGTCAGAATGTAATTGCCTGACATAAAGTCCTCGTGATTAAAAAATGTAAAATCGTATGTCCGGAATAAAAACCCGGCGATCAATTAAAAAATATCCGTATTAAAAATCAGCTAAAAGCGCGTGAAAAAACTATCTGTTAGTCAGGTTATGAGCTGCGAGCCTTATCTGCCTCCAGTACGCAGTTGTATAATCATTATCATAAGCGGCTGTACTTTCAACCGTAATATCTATCTGCATTGAATGAATTTCACCGGGCACTGCCACGGGTGTAGCTATTTTAGTGCCCAGAGAATTGAAATAAGTAATTTTAAACTGCGTTATACCGAGATTTGACCCTCCCGGTGTTTCCTTATTCACAACTCTGAATAGCATTCTGTCACGCGGGTTTGGTGTAACCCGGAGCGAGGTGGTATCACCTGTGTAGTACCTGATGGTATCAACGGTGCCGTCATAGGGAAAAACATCAGTCAGAAATGTAACCGAGGATGTATCAGCCGAAAGAATGGCTCTGCCGGGATCTGCTATTTTTTCCCAGTCTGCGCAGTAACCTATCTTCCTGAAATCATTTTCAAGTATGGTGATCGTGGTAACAAGATTTTGCTGAACAATTGATTCAGATGCATAAGTATAGGTGTTTTTGGTTGCCGTATCATTCATTCGTAAAAGTATAACGAATAAAAATGCACCTATGATCATTGAGCCAAGAATATCAAGCAAAGTTGAAAATCCCATCGCTTTTTACCTGAAATACCAGTATGAGAAAACAGTTGACATACGTATTGTATCGGTCATTGATGAGCTGGCCACACTAACATCCAGCCTTTTGTTCCAGGTCTGATAATTCACTCTTGTATCCGGACTAGCAGGCTCAACAAAATAAACTCTGCAACTTATAGTGAAAACAGCTGAGGGCATGGATGAATCTACGAGAGTAAAATTGTTAAAATCGTCAAAATCATCAAAGGCCGGGTATATTTCGCCTGTTTCTTTGCCGAGCCCGGCAGCAGAAGTCATGTTCAGCACGTTATCAATACCTGTATCAATGGTTTCTTCATCAAATGATTTCCCTTTGGCTTCTTCAATCACAGAAGAGGCAATTGAAGTGGCTAAAACGCCGTATTTAGTTTCTGCAAGCACATCACTTGTTGTGGCAAAACTGGTTGTCATTCTTAAAACAAGCAGCCCAAGGAGCATCATACCTCCGAGGGTCAGCAATTGTTGTCCGGTACCCATGACTTATCTATTTAATGAAACTTCAGGTAAATATAAAAACTTTTTTTATTATTTAAAAATTCTGATGTAAAAACAGGTGGCAGGCAGCATTCTGATTGTCAGAAATCACAAAAAAATTCTTATTTTAGATGCAAATTTGTAATAAAAAGGAACAGAGATGGGCGGTAAAGCATCCGTGCTGATGGTGTTAGGATTCTCAATGATTATGCTTGTGATCACTTATAACTACACGCAGTTAACAGTGGGCGCGGTTGATAATGATGTCCTGTATTATAAAGAAACCGTGGCGCATAATATTGCAATTTCAGGGGCTAATATTGGCGCAAATCAACTATTCCTGAGCAAGACCTGGAGTTCAGGTTTTACTAATGTTCCTTTTAACGGGGGGCAGTTCACAGTAAGCGTAACAACCAGCGGTGAAATGAAAACAGTCACGTCAGTAGGCACGTATGAAGGCGTTTCCAAAACTGTTCGTGTAATTCTGCGCCCGAGTTATTTTGCCAAATTTGGCAACTTCTATTCAGGTATGTCGGCCCAACCCGCAACCGGCGATACTTTTTTCGGTCCCTTTCATGTCAATTCAACAATGTATACATACGGAACACCTGTATTCTGGGGTAAAACCACGAGTAAGGGAAATTTATCAATGAGTGGTTCACCAAAGGATCCTAAATTTTACGGAGGATATGAAACAGGTGTAGATATTCCTCTTGAATTTGATACAACGGGTATGAGATCTGCCGCTCAAACGAGCGGAAAAATTTTCATGGATACACTGAACAAGAAATATGATATAAATATCTCTCTGGAATTTAATGCTGATGCAACTGTAACATGGAGTTACAGCCGTAATGACGGTAAAAATAAATGGACCACTCCAATAACGGAAACATTAAACACCTTTGCACCGAACGGAATAATCTATATCGAGAAAGGAAATCTGTTTGTGAAGGGCACTGTAAACGGCAGATATACTGTAGTGGCCTCATCCAGAGGCAGCAGTAAGTCCGGATTTGTTTATCAGCAGGATGATCTGATTTATGCCTCAGACCCGGTAACCAATCCTGCATCAACTGATATTCTGGGGATTGTTGCTGAACGCGATGTAAGGATTGAAGATAATGCCGATACGCGTGGGCAGGATGTAAAAACACATGCGTCAGTATTTTCACTCAATGGCAGTGTGGGTCCTGTTGATGCGCTGATAACCCAGCCGTTTCTGGGCACCTGGGAAATCATAGGTGGCATAATAGCAAAAACAACAAGAGCCACGGCAACTTACGGAACGGTGAGCGGTAAATCTGTGCCCGTTAAAGGACTCAAAGTTAAGCATATCTATGATGAGAGGTTCAGGGATTATGTTCCGCCGTATTACCCCAATACAAAACATTACGAAGTTGTAAGCTGGTTTGAGTAGGCTGATTATAAGAAATGCCTGCAGTAAAGGTTAGCCGCAAAGATTAATCTCCGGCACTTAACCGGTTATACTTTTCCTGCCTCAGGATGAATGATTGCAAAGTACAAAGCTTTTTTCTCATGATGAATCCTGCCTGATGTAAGTAAATGACAGAAAAGCTCTCATTAATGCAGACCGGACGTTTACCTTCAGCATTACTAACTTAGAACGGAGTAATAACCCGGAGAAGGAGTCAGTGCTGCGGCATCATTTTTATCAGTAAAATATTTCCATGAATGATTTATACTGCTTAGGGGTTATTTCCGGACACCTCTGTAAGCCGGTTCAGATAATGACTGAAAGACTTCAGCTCTGTAAAAAAACGATGCTGATAAGTCAAAATAGCCGGCGGATATTCTGCCTTACTTCAACAATTAAACCCGGGAGTCTATTCTTTCCAGGCCAGCACATTTGATGAACCTCCTGTACCCGATACTGTTGCCGTGGTTGATGTAAGCACCTGTGATGAATATAATACTGTGCCAGACCCGTTACCTATACAATTTCCCGAAGGGGGTGTGGGTGAGAGGCCGATTACGGCGCCGATTATTGTGTTGTGAATCTTATCTATATCATCAGCCATCAGGAGACCTTTAAATGTTCCGAAATTGATATTCCTGATTACGGCATTCTGGGCAGTATTATGCACAATGAGAATTCCGGTGCCTTCAATATTAGCGGGGCTCCAGGAACCGCCCGAGGGGAGTTCAACATAGGTGACTCCTGAGAGGGGGTATCTGAGCAGGGCAGGATTAGTTACATACTGGCCGCCGTTTGTGCCGCTCATTGCCATTGATTTAAGAGTTCCTTCCGCAAAACCCATTGATGGGCCGCCCAGTGCTGAATCGGGGGAGCCGGGGTAGCCGCCGGGATATGTCTGTGATGTTCTTATAACATTGCTGCTTCCGGGACGCGAGGGGGAGTAGTCGGTAGAGCTGAAAGTGCCGCCAACTTTTGATGAACCTCTCTGATTAAAATTTTTGGTTGTCCAGATACCAAAGGTACCATTGTTTGAGACAAGGTTGCCGTTAAGGTCATGGTCTCGGCCGTCAACTGTAAGCGTGCCAAGAGTTTCAATGTTGTTGTTTGTGGAGATGGCTGCCTTTACGGCTGGTGGAATAAAACCACTTGAAACATAGGCAGTGCATGAGTAGGCAACTTCTGTTGAAGTACGGTAATTGGTTTTTCCTGTTGCAATAACTCTTATACAGACAGAACCATTAAAGACGGTATCCTTAAGTGTCACCCAGTAATAGCCGCTGCCCATCTGAACTGCAGTGTAACCTGTGCGCCATGATGAATTATTTTTAAGTTGTGACAGAGCAAGATTTGCGGCTGAATTGGCAATGTTTTTTGCCTGCTCAACGTTATAAGAATTCACCACATTGGTGGTGAGGGTTTCGCTCCGCTGGAAAATTGTTGTATATAAGGTTCCGCCAATAACAAACAATCCGGCAACAAGTATGATAAGACCTCTTCCGCTCATATTTACCTTAAATTTCTTGGACGAAAAAGCCTCTCCCAGTAAACGGGAGTATAATTAGTGGCTGCCTCTTCTTCGCCTTCCTCACCTTCACCGGCATAAACCTGCTCAGTGATGGTGGTAAAAGCTACTTTGACAAGCCGCACGGAAGACCTGTAGGTTGTGGGTCGGCCGTTTGAATCGTAAAATTTCACCCTGAAATAAGTGACCGGAAACTCGGTGGCTGTTGCTGCATTGCCGTTAACAATTCTTTTGAGCGTCAGGATATCTGAGTCACGGCGGGGAAAGGCAGCATACCTGACAGAATCAACAATGCCATTATCATCAACATCGTGCCGTATGCAGAGATTTGTACTATCGGTTGAGTAAATTTTAATGCTGTCAGAAACCCTGTAACCGGCGTTTTTCAGGTCATTATCTATAACCTGAGCTATGGTAGTCAGATTCATCTGATTTACCGTATTGAGCGTGTGGTAATATACACTGTTTGTGATTGTGATATTAGCCTGCAGAATCATAAGTATAATAAGACCGCCGATTATGCTTGAACCGGCAATTTCTAACATTGCATTCATGGCTTAATAGCTTTTAGTTATGAAAAAAAAGGTCATCAGGTAAGATACAGAACCGAATGTAAACTGTATCTGAATATTAAAGGGGAAAAGATTAAAATTACTGAACCAAATTAAATCATTTTTTGGTAAAGAATTCATGTTATCCGTCACTTTCGGGAGAAGAAAGAATGAAAATTTTGCGCAGGTGAGGAAACGGATATGCGTAAATACATATTAAAAAGAATTTATCGTAAAAGATAATAAAAAAAATATCCTTTTTTTCCAATGCGTAAATTATTATTTAAGTAATGTATTATTTAATTTTTTTTATAATCAGATAATATTGAACAGAAGGAAAAAATGAGAGTAAGTAAAGTTTTAATAGCGAGGAGTTTAGCCGTTATTTTTGCCGCCGTTCTTTTTGCAGGCTGCGGAAAATCAGACAAGGAATCATTCTCGGAGGCAGAAAAGTTACTTAAAGACAGTAAAGTAAAAGAAGCGCTTGCAGCATTTGAGCAGTTCGCAAAAGATTTCCCGAAAAGTGAAATGGCAGCCACTGCATTATTTAATGCTGCCCAGATTTACCAGGGAATGGCAAGCCAGTCAACTGATCCGCTTAAGGAATTTGATAAGGCAATTGCAACATATCAGAAAGTATATGAAATGTATCCTGAAGATAAGGATGCAGAACAGGCCATGTTCATGGTAGCCTATATTGTAGCCAATGAGAAAAAGGAATATGAAACGGCCACGTCATTATTCAAGAACTTTTTATCAAAATATCCGAAGAGTGACCTGAAACAGGCAGCACAGGATGAACTTGATAACATGGGCCTATCGGCTGAAGAAATCCTGAAAAAGAAAACCGACGGAAAGTAATTGGAGAAACTCTCCCCCAAAGATTATTATAAATATTTAGATCCTTCAGTAATATCCCGCATCGGTTCTCTCGAAATGAGAGCCAGGTATATTGTTGAAGGATTTTTATTAGGTCTGCACAAGAGTCCGTATCACGGGTTCAGTATCGAATTCAGTCAGTACCGTCAGTATATGCAGGGCGATTCACTGAAAGATATTGACTGGAAGATATACGGCAAGACCGACCGCTACTATGTTAAGCAGTATGAGGAAGAAACCAACCTGAGGTGCCACATTCTGCTTGATTCAAGCAAGTCAATGTCATACATGAGCGGGGGGAGCGTCACCAAGCATGAGTACGGCAAGATGCTGGCGGCATCGCTGAGTCTGTTCATGACAAACCAGAATGACGCAGTGGGCCTTGTCACTTACGATGAATCAATCAGTTCCTATCTGCCGCCGCGTGCCTCCCGGATATTTCTTAATGAAATCCTTTCCACTCTTCTTAAAACTTCACCTGATAAAGGAACGAACACGAGCGGAGCGCTTAACTCCATTGCCGAAAGGATGAGAAAGAGGGGACTCGTAGTGATAATCTCTGACTTCTTTGAGGAGCCTGAGAAGCTAATTGCCGCTCTGAGGAAGTTCACTTTTACAAAAAATGAGGTAATAGTGTTTCAGGTGCTTGATCCCGCAGAGCTCGGGTTCACATTTGACCGCGATGCCATTTTTAAGGATATGGAAACGGGTGATGAAATAACCACTCTTCCTTACCAGATACGCAAATCTTACATGGAGGCATTTGATACTTTCCTTGAAAAAATGAAAGGGGAGTGCCTCAAGTACGGAATTGATTACAATCTGATCAATACATCCCAGCCTTTTGATGTGGCGCTCAGAGCCTTCCTTAAGAAAAGAATGAAAGCCGGCTGATACAGCCCGGTGATTTTGCTCTCACCCACGCAATTTTTATTCTTCACCTCTGCTGATATTCCAAATTTAATTTTGCAGCTGTTCCGGTTTTCAGCCGGGAGTAAATGATAATCCTGATTTAATAAAAAGAGGGCTAATCCCTTGTAAGCTTTACACTTACACGGAGTCAAAAGAGCCGGTCCTCTCTTGCCGCCGGCTTCAGCCAAAGCAAATGAAGCAAGTTCCCCCTCTTCCGGTTTTAGCAGCATTGCATAATCTTCAAGCTTTGAAAACGGGGGGTCATAATTAATTACAATTATTTTAATATTCATCCCCGCCGGGGTTGAGGCTTTTCAGAGGTAATCATTTTCTGCAGATATTCAACCCGTCCCGGGTTGGTCATGAACCCCTTTGAAGACCTCGCGGGTTCGGGTTGCAGGGATGGTAAGATCGCCGGGTTAAAACCTTGTTACGGGTAAAACCTGTTAGGTCGCCGGCACCCGTTTTTCATTGCCAGATCAGTTCCCCGTTTGAGCTGAACCCGGAATGTCCTATAGGAGAATGAGAGGTAATTGATAATTGCCGGGCACATTAAGTGAACAGACATTCCGGGTTTTAGACTTTTTGCATGGTTTGCGTAATCGAAGATTGGCATAAAATTAAGACCCGGCAGGTTAAGTCTTTAAATGT
>JABWCA010000117.1 GCA_013359345.1 Ignavibacteriaceae bacterium | reverse complement strand
TATTAAGAGTCTCGCTGTCACGCCCATGTTCACGGATGTAATCGAGAACCTCCATAACCGACCAGTCTTCTTTAACCGCGATGTAGTAAGGGGTCATTAGTCGGCCGATACTGTTCTCCGGATAGCCGAGAAGATTAGAAGCAACCGCCCTTTCTTCGGGGGATAGGAGATTAAGCATCTGTTTGGTTATGTTTGCGGGGAGTTCTTCAAGGAGCGCTGTACGATCATCAGGCGACATGTCATTAAGAATAACCGCCACTTCCTCATTGCCCATTGCCTTCAGTAAACTGATCTGGATATCAACATCAAGATATTCAAAGGTTTCAGTTTCAAGTTCTTTAGGGAGTATCCGGAAGATGATTGCCTGATCATTGGGCTCCAGGCATGTAATGAGGTCTGCAATGTCTGCGGGTGTCCAGTCAGCAACCAGCTCCCTTACGGGGGAAAGGTTCCTTTTCTGGATTAATTCAACTATCTCGGGTTTGAGGATATTGCCCAGCATTTTACCTCCCGCAGATTTTTATGTTAGAATGGAATTATTTTTTTATAACAGCGGTTATTCTCTTAAATAAAATTTGAGATTAGCTTTTTAAGATAGAAAAATAAACAAAAATATCCTTGAAATATTTGACGTTTATAAAAAAAAGTTTATATTTGTAGTCTGTTTTTGAAAAGATAAAACAAGGGCGCGTAGCTCAGGGGTAGAGCATCTGCCTTTTAAGCAGAGGGTCGGTGGTTCGAGCCCACCCGCGCTCACAAAGCCATTACGAAAGTAATGGCTTTTGTATTTTAAACCGGTCATCAGACTTTGAAGAAGGTCGGTGGTTCCTCCGAAGGAGTCCCTTCGGGATGCCGAAGGCATCCCTTTAGGAGAGCCCACCCGCGCTCACATCTTGTAAAGCCATAATTCATAATGAGTTATGGCTTTTTTTATTTTAAACATTTTGGGCAGGGAAAAGTGATTATAACACTATTATAACACATGTTTTATTTAGCCCTGTTATTTTAAGCAGAGGGTCGGTGGTTCCTCCGAAGGAGTGCCTTTGGTATGCCGAAGGCATCCCTTTGGGAGAGCCCACCCGCGCTCACATCTTGTAAAGCCATAATTCATAATGAGTTGTGGCTTTTTTTATTTTAAACATTTTGGGCAGGGAAAAGTGATTATAACACTATTATAACACATCTTTTATTCAGTGCGTATATTTTAGGTGGTTCTGCCGAAGGCATCCCTTGGGGAGACGAAGGAGTCCCTTCGGGATGCCGAAGGCATCCCTTTGGGAGAGCCCACCCGCGCTCACAAAGCCATTGCGAAAGTAATGGCTTTTTTCTTTTTAAATCGATGCTGCATCTGGCTTAACAGAGGGACGGCGTTACAATTAATCTCCGGATTCGTGATTCTGAGAATGACAAATTTCAACTTTTGAGACATCCCTTGGGGATGCCGAAGGCATGCCTTCGGGAGAGCCCACCCGCGCTCACAAAGCCATTACGAAAGCAATGGCATTTTATGCCTGTATTACTGAATCCGGCTCAGGCAAACACTATATTGGTTACACTTCCAAACTTGAACAAAGTCTTTCCCGGCATAACCGCAACCATCATGGGTTCTCATACCGTAAAGCAGAGCAATGGGAAATAATTGTAAGCAAAGAGTATGGAACAAAGGCAGAGGCGATGAGGGTTGAAAAGCATCTCAAATAATTAAAGAATTACAGGCTGGCCATAGGCTATCTTGAGCCGGGTTAACAATCCTCCGATTAAAGCGTTTTGAATATCACAATACTTTTTCAGTAAATTCACTCATTTAGACTTCGGGTCTCCCTCAATCTTACCTGAACTGCCTTCTTAAATTCGGGGAAAGATTTTCTGATGGCCTCATTCCTCCGGTATCAATGATTTTGAGCCGGGTTGAAGGATCGGGCATCGGTTTTGTGCTGTTATTGAAGATAAGTCTTGAGTACTTCTCTTTCTCCGCATCTGTCAGCTCTGTTTTCTTTTTTGTCTGATTTTCTGCCGGAGCAGAGCTTCCTTTTAATGCCACTACTTTATTATCCTGATTAAAATAGCGCGTTCCCTTTCCCTCTCTTGTTTCAAGCCATGGTTGTTTCCTGGTTTTATTTTTCATCTTGTATGAAAAATAGGCGCCCAGAAACAGGGTGGCTGTTATGAATGCGAAGATCAGAACCAGATAGTAGAATATGTTAGAGATTTCCAATTTTACTCCGGGTAAATCGGTTTATTCGGTGAATGAAGAGGCTGATACATTTTTCACTCTTACCGGGAACAGCATTTTAATCCCGGTTATCAGTGAATTTGCGATGATGCATTAATTCTTAATATGACAATAATCATACCAAAGCATTATCTGCGCTGCCTGCGCTCTGCCAGTGTATCATAATGAGCAAACAGGCAAAAATATTTCTCATTATAATACATTTTTCTGCGGGAATCGTACTTTATGAACGCTTGACACGGATTATCTGATCGGTTCGAGATGCACTTGATACACTGATAAATATTCTGAATATATTGCAGTTCAAAAACTTCCGGATTTTCTGATGTCAAACTTAAACCCGGCCCTGAGCCTGATAAGCTCCTTTGCCCCTCTGAGCGCGGAATCTGCTGATTTGCTTGATTCAATAATGACTGAGGCTGTTTACAGCCGCAATACAATTCTTCTTGAGATCGGGCAGATACCTTTCAGATTCCACTTTGTAAAAAAGGGCCTCGCAAGAATTTATTATATCAGAGGCGAAGAGGATGTGACAGACTATTTTGCAATCGATAACCAGTTCATTGGTGCCGTTCCGGCTCTTTTCACCGGCAAACCCTCGCACAAAGCAATACAGGTGCTTGAGGATTCGGAAATTATTTCATTCAGATATTCCGATTTCGAAGAACTTTGCGCCAGTAAGCATGACATTGAACATGCCGGCAGAAAGATGGCGCTGTTCGGGTTTCTGGAGGGTCAGCAGCGTGTTGAAAGCATAAGATTCCTTTCGGCAAGGGAGCGGTATGAAGAACTTGAAAGGAAATACCCCGGCATCGCAAACAGGGCCCCTCTTAAATATATAGCCTCATACCTCGGCATCACTCAGGTTTCACTCAGCAGAATCAGAGCCGGTACTCAGTAAAGCCCGGAATATGCGGCCTGATATACTACGGACTCAGTACCTAAACCAAAATTCAACGATCCATCCGCCACAGGCGGACAAGCTGACAACTAGCAACGCCACCCGACCTTTTTAAAATAAAAAAGGGCTGCCTTTTTTGGGGGCAGCCCTCTGCTATCAACTAACCTAAAAGGTCTTACTTCATCAAGGTCATTTTCTTTGTGATATTTACATTCTCACCGCTGAGTCTGTAAATATAGATTCCTGAAGGAAGATTTGAAGCGTTAAAGTTCAGTGAGTGTACGCCTGCGTTCAGCTGTCCTTCAACAAGTTTTGTTACCAGTTCACCGGTGATGCTGAATACTGATACTTCGTACATTCCGTCTTTGGGAACGCTTACGTTAATTCTGGTTGAGGGGTTGAACGGATTCGGATAATTCTGACCGAGTTCATACTGTGCAGGAACTGATTCCTCAAATCCTGCTGAAGTGGTGCCATCAATCAGTTTGTAAATCTTACCATCTTTTGTTGCTGCGAACACAACTCTTGAACCTGAGTAATCACCCTGTGCATTAGTATTAATAAATACTGTGCTTACGCTCTGGTTGCTGAGACCGATGTTGTTCCATGTTGCACCGTTATCCGATGATACGTATACACCGTAAGCGTATGAAGCTGCATAAAGGTTGTCATCAGCATCTGTGAGCAGTGAGTAAATGTGCTGACCGGGGAAGTTTGTTCTTACCCATGTTCCGCCGTTATCTGTTGAGCGGTAGATACCTTCACCGTAGGCTGCTGCAAAAACATCGCCTGATGAATTTGATGTCATTGCCCAGTAGTAGTTGTTAGCGGTGGGCACCTGATTCCAGGTTGCGGCATAATCTGTTGTGTTATATAATCCGTTGCCGAATGTTCCTGTGAAAATATTTTCTGAAGGCGTTCTGGTCATTGATGTAACCACACTGCCTGAAGCGATTCCGTTATTTGCTGCGTTCCATGTTGTGCCGCCATTGGTTGATTTGAACATACCGTTTGCCCATGTGCCTGCATAAAGGTTGCCGCTGTTATCAATCACGATGCTTCTTACATCTATGTTTTCAAGTGCGGTCTGTGACCATGTATTACCGTCGGGCGACATCCATACACCGCTCTGGCTTGCTACATAGATTGTTCCGTTCGGATGAATTTCCATAGCCCAGATAGCGCCTGATTTCATTAGCGGATTTACTCTTGCCCATGTTGCACCGCCGTCGGTTGATTTGTAGATGTATCCTGTTATGGCTGCTATGTAGATATTACCCTGTGTATCAGTATCCATTGCCATGATTATCTGTGCTGCCGGGAGGCTGCCGACTAACTGCCAGTTACCTGTTCCGCCAGTTCCGCCGCCGCCGCCGGTCTGTGTATTGCGGGTAATTGTGACTGATGATGAATTATTTCCTGAAACGGGATCTGATTTATCTGATCCTGTAACTGATGCCTGATTTATAATCGATATGTTCGGGATATCTCCGTGGAAGGGAGCGAGGTTGAGCTGTCCCTGACCCGAGAATGATTTTGCGATTAACTGTCCGTTCTGAACACCTGTTACGAAGTTTACATGAGCGCGGGGAGCAAGTATTGATCCGCGTACATCAATGCCCTGTATCTGAATTGCTGTTGCATCAACAAAGTTATATAATACGTTGCCGATTGCAGTACCGTTTACGAACAGACCGCCATCCCATACAATGTTATTTCCGGTGATGTTAACAAGAACTACTGCACCGTTGGGAACATTAACTTCAACTGTGTGTGATCCGTTAAGCTGAGATGCGGGTATTGAGAATACGTTCAGATAAGGATCTGTTCCGTTCAGTGCGAGTGTACCCCACTCATAGGTGGTGTTTCCGTTGGTTGTGTATGCACCGAGTGTTGTTGAGAGATTCTCAAGATATATCTTGGCTGCTGCAAAATCGATTACGTTGCTTTCCTGTCTTACTGTTCCGTGAAGAACACCTACTGAGTTTGTGGGGAGGTTTGACGAGCCGCCGTAAACAACGTTGCCGCCAAATACATCGCCTGTTGTAAAGGTGAGGTTTCCGCCGACAATAAGAACATCGGGAATTGTGCCGGAAGGTACAGGGAGCTGATCGCCCACGCTGTAACCGCTCATGGTCACGTTTCCGCCTGCTGCATATTTACCCTGTGTGTCTGATGAAGGATGAACTGCATCTTCAAGCACAAAGAAGTTAAAATCGGCTGCCGGACCGAGGTCAAATGCTGTTGTATTGAATAAGTTGCAATCTACTGTTACAGTGATTGTAAGGGTTGCCGATGCGCCGTCAGCGAGCGAACCTACTGTCCAGACACCGGTTGTATTGTTGTATGAGCCCTGTGAAGCGCTGTTGCTCTGATGTACAAGACCCGTGGGGAGAACATCGGTGACTTCAACAGAACCTGCATTGGCACTGCCGTTATTTGTAATTGTAATTGTGTAAACAACCTGATCGCCGCAGTCAAAGTTTGTCTTGTCTGCTGTTTTTACAACCTGCAGATCAGCGCCTGACTCATAAAGACCGCCGTCAAGAGTGTTGTTTGTTTCGTTTGATCCGAGTGTAACGCATGCTGTTTTTCCTGTTGAAGGATCAGCGTCTGAATCAGCTGCATCGTCTGAACCCTGATCTTTGGGTGAGAATGCATAGCCTGAGGGAGCAATAAATTTAACGTAGTAATCACCTGCTGTAAGATTTGCGAATGAGTAATTACCTGAAGCGTCTGTTGTTGTGAATGCCAGAAGTGCGTTGTTGCAGTCATATAACTGAACTGTGACACCGGGTATTCCTGATTCACCGGGATCCTGCACACCATCCTGATCGGTATCTTCCCAGACTTTGTCGCCGAGTGAAGAAGTGCCGACCGGCGGCTGATACATACCGGCATCAACTGTCATGTTGTTCTCGCCTGAAGCTAAGGTGATGCAGGTTGTTTTTCCTGTTGAAGGATCTGCATCAGAATCTGTTGCATCATTTCCGCCCTGATCTTTCGGGGAAATTGTGTATCCTAACTGGGGCACGAACTTTACTGTGTAATCACCTGCTGCCAGGTTGCTGAAAAGGTAATTGCCTGAAGCGTTTGTAGTTGTTGTGGCAATAAGATTATTATTGCAGTCATATAACTGAACCGTTACGTTTGCTATTCCTGCTTCGCCTGCATCCTGAACACCATCGTTATCTGTGTCATTCCATACTTTATCGCCAAGTGATGCATTGTTTACAGGCGGCTGGTACATACCTGCGTCAACGGTGAGATTATTCTGACCTGAAGCCAAAGTAATGCATGTTGTATATCCGGTTGTGAGGTCTGCATCAGAGTCTGTTGCGTCGTTTCCGCCCTGATCTTTAGGAGAGAAAACATAACCTGAAGGAAGTTCAAATTTTACTTTGTAGTCACCTGCTGCAAGATTGCTGAAAAGGTAATTTCCTGAAGCATTGGTTGTTGTGGTTGAAATCAGATTGTTGTTGCAGTCATAAAGTTTTACTGTGACGTTTGCTATTCCTGCTTCGCCTGCATCCTGAACACCATCGTTATCCGTATCATTCCATACTTTATCACCGAGGCTTCCGGTGCTTGTGTTGGGTGTGCATGCAGGTCCATCAACGGTGCCGAAATCAATAATCAGACCGGCTTTAACTGCTACAGTAAGAGGCTCAACTCCCCAGTTACCGGGAAGTGTGATTGTAAAAGTCTTTGACTGATTGATATTAACTGCAACGTCCCACTTAAAACCGTAAAGACCCGTTGTCGGGTCAGTTCCCAGTGAGTTGGGATTCGGTGTTCCGGTGGGATTCACATGAGAAGAGCATATACCGAGCACCCAGTGAGATAAATCCTTACCTGAGCCATCACCAGTTACCTGATAAGTAAAGGTTGTGGTATTGTTGATATTGTTATACACCTAGCCGGTAAGAGTGATTTCGTAATCACCGACTGTTGCTGCTTCAGCCTTAATACTGAGGCCGGTTAAAAAGATGAACAGAAATAAAACTGCAATCTTAATGTTCTTCATTTAATCTTCCTTATTAAAGGTTATCTGTTAACTAATTAAATTTCTGGCTGACCGCCTGTTTTTGAACAGGCAGATATTAAAATATTTTTTCTTACCTGAACTGCCCGTTCATTTTAAATCCGGGTGCTGCAGTTCTCTCTGTCATTGTATGTTTGAAAATTTCAGTCTGGTTGTAAGTGCTTCTTGCGGGCACTGTTGTCCTCTCAAAAGTTCTGAGATTATCAAAGTTGTAATCAAGTATTCTGCTGTCGAGCTCCTCAAATGAAACCTGAGTGCGGTTCTGAGAAGCATTATTAACGGTGATTTTCTGAACTGCTGGAGCCGGAGCGGAAGCAGTCATTACTGTATTACGGCCTTTCATTGCATAATAAACAGAACTGAGAACCACAAAAAGAAGGGTCAGAAATACGATCATAAGAATCAGGTTAAAGAATACTCCGGTTAGTTCCATTTTTTCACCAGTTATAAATTTGTTGACTAAAATTAGCTTAAGTGGCTTTTTGTAAACGGGATTATCGATGAACACCTTAATTCGGGCGACCAAAGTCCTTAAACCACCGTTAAACAATTCCGCTTTTTTTATATTTTTTTATCTGTTATCAGGGATGGATTGAACTGAGACTTGAATTGATACAGATATTGAGACTAATTCTCTATTGTCAAATAGCGTGCCAAAGGGTTTTTTGCATTTAAGAATAACATTCAGCGCTCAAATACGTCTCAATTTGAGAATTCGGCATTTACCGCAATATCCAAATCTCATTTTGAAACATATTTTTGCCAAATCATTTAATACCGCACTGTCTCATTTTACCTGAATTAATTAACATATGTAAAATTTTCTGTCTTAAAGGTGCGGTAGATTTGGATGACAGAAATCAAAAAAGGAAAGAGATGAGAATTGCTGTAATTGGCGGCGGTATAGGAGGACTTACCGTTTCGCTCGCGCTTAATAAACTTAATATTGAAAACGTTGTATATGAGTCAGCCCCGGTCTTAAGGGCAGACGGTGCAGGGCTTGCTTTAGGGTCTAATGCCATTTCTGCATTTTCTGTTCTGGGTATAGCAGATAAAGTTGTGCAGGGCTCAAACAGAATAAAGGAATTCACAATCAGAAATACTGACGATAAGCCTCTTATCAGCCGTTACTCAGAATGTATTCTCTCCGATGAATTTTTCCATAGCTATGCCATTCACCGGAGCACCCTCCATTCAGTACTTTCCGGTTCACTCAGTGACACCAAAATTGTGACAGGAAAAGCTGTCATTGATTTTAAGAAGAATCTTAAGGGAGTGACACTGTTCTTCAGTGACGGTTCTTCTGGAATGTTTGACTATGTGATAGCCGCAGATGGAATTAATTCGGTATTCAGGCGGAAGCTTGTGCCGGCTTCACACCTGAGATATGCAGGCTATTATTGCTGGCGCGGTGTTGCAGATGATTTTCAGCCCGAAGATATCTCCTCTGCGGTTGAATACTGGGGAACGGGGCTGAGGTTCGGGATAGTACCGCTCCCTGCAAAACAGGTATACTGGTTTGCCTGCATCAACAACCATAATGATGATCCTTCACTCATGAAAATTCAGAAAGATGATCTTCTTGAGTCTTATAAAAACTTTCCGGCTTCTGTGAGTTCCCTGATAGAAGCAGTTCCGGCCGGCAAAATACTTCTTAACAGAATTTCTGATGTCACCCCTATTGATAATTACGCATTCAGGAGAATCGTTCTCCTGGGAGATGCCGCCCATGCAACGACACCAAATCTGGGTCAGGGTGCATGCCTGGCGATTGAGGATGCGGCAACTCTTTATACCCTGCTTAAATATAACGGTGATATCTTGGAATCTTTTGAAGAATTCAGCAGGATCAGAGTGCCCAGGGCAAAATATGTTGTCAGTCAGTCAAGGCAAACCGGAGCTTTGGCTTCCATGGAAAATCCGGTGGGCATCATGCTGAGGGATCTTCTTTTCAGAATGATTCCGGAAAGTGTAACTGAAAAGCAGACCAGAAAGATACTCGGTTTCAGCGCAGAGCTGAACTGATATCCGGCTTCATTTAATTCCGGGTGCAAAGCCTGCTCCCTTTCGTTTATCCCCGAAGCACGCTTTCAGGAAACATGATTATTGATTTCAGCAACTGTTCAGGGTGTGCAGCCGGCTTTTAATTCAGTCCGCTGATAAAGTGATCTTCCCGTTCATAAATATTTTGCATTAATAATAAAATTTGGGTATTATAATTGCGTAAAAAATATTATAAAATGATCAGAGAAGCAAAGACACGACCCGCACCGCCTGAACTCAGCAGATATATTGTTTCATACTCCTGTGCTGATTTCTCAGGTATTGATTCAGGTCTCTCACAGACAAACAAGTGCCTCCCCACGGGGATGGCTGAGCTGATTTTTCATCTCAATGATATCAGGTGTTTCTCTGCGGAATCCGGCAAAACCTCTTCACTGATTTTTCCCCGTGCTTATCTTGTTGGCGTTATGGAAGACCCTGTTTTCTGGCGTATTCCTGAAAACGGAAGAATGTTTTCAGTCAGAATCAAGCCGGAATATATAAAGCTTATACTTGGCGTTAACATTTCGGAGACAAGAAACACCTTTACAGATATCGGATTATTACCTGACCGGAGCCTTGTAACTCTTTCTGATAAACTTGCAGAGTGCAGCCATTTCAATGAAATGTGCATCCTTTTTGACGGCTTTCTGAAAAAGAGGCTTTCTGATGCGGCAGACCCTGATGATTATCTTATAAGCGCGCTTGAAGATATCAGGCTCTCCGGGGGGAAAAAGAAAATAACAAGAGTATCAGAGGATAATTATATATGCAAAAGACAGCTTGAGAGAAGATTCATCACTGAAATTGGATATTCTCCAAAAGCGTATTCAAAAATTATCAGATTCAGCAGTGTCATTGAGACAATTCAGCGGAAGGCTGTATTTGATGACTGGCATGAATTTATTCATATTCACGGTTATTCTGATCAGGCTCATTTTATTAAAGATTTCAGAACTTTTGCAGGCAGCACTCCGGGCGGTTTCAGAGCCTGAAGTTAAAATGTCGCTTTTTTACAATGGATCCGTTATCCGGGATCATAATTTTGTTTAATTAAAATTTTCATTTAATAATTACAGTATCAATAAGAGGAGCACATGAAAAAACAACTTTACACGTTTCTCGGAATTGCGGCACTGACGGCGCTTATAATTGCCGGCTGCAAAGCCAAAGTGGAAACAGAGAACAAGCCTGCAGATACCGCTGCATCAAAAGAAGAACTGGTTAAGCGCGGTGAATATCTTGTAGCAATTGCAGGCTGCGACGACTGCCACAGCCCCAAGGTTTTCGGACCGGAAGGCCCTTCAATAGATATGCAGAAAAGACTTTCAGGTCACCCGCAGGATGCAGAACTTCCGCCGGTGAATAAGGATGCAATGAAAAACTGGGTTCTTTTCGGGATGCAGAACACCACTGCAGCCGGTCCCTGGGGAATCTCCTTTGCCGCCAACATTACATCTGATGAATCAGGTATCGGCAACTGGACTGAAGAGCAGTTCATAAAGGCGATGAGAGAAGGGAAATACAAAGGTCTTGATAATTCCAGACCCCTGCTTCCGCCCATGCCTTGGCAGTCATACAAAAACATGACCGATGAAGATCTCAAGGCGGTTTTTGCTTACCTTATGACAACCAAGCCTGTAAAAAATATCGTGCCCGCACCCGTTGCGCCGCCTGATATGAAATAAATTTTGCCCGGGCAGGCTTTTCACGGCCTGCCCTTAATTCATTCCGTCTCAAACTGCCTGAACTGATTATTCTGATATCTGCACATTCTGTTTCCCAAATTTACTTACAGCACACGGCCGCTTCCCGGCCTGAGCATCTTCAGCCGGAGATGAACCCTTTTATAAGTTTTTATATCCAACCGTTTCTGCATTCAATTTTATCACTTATAATCAAACGGGCATATATGGACTTTCAGGAACACTGGAATAACGCTTACTTAAGAACCGAAAGAGAAAAACTGGGCTGGTTTGAAACTGATCCTGAGCCTTCGCTCTCACTTATCAACTCTTTAAATCTGTCTGCCTCCGCATCCGTTCTTGATGTGGGTTCCGGAACAGGTTCGCTTATTCCGGCGCTGCTGAAGAAAGGATTCAGAAATCTCACAGCAACCGATATAAGCGATATTGCACTTCAGCAGGCTGAACAACTGATTAAAGATGCAGGGGATTATACGGTTAAATTCGTGAGAGATGATATAACCAACCCCGTCTCACTCAGCGAATATGCTCCTTTTGATCTGTGGCATGACAGAACTGTTCTGCACTTCATGACAACTGAGCAGCAGCGCATGGGATATCTTTCTTCGCTTGATTCTTTGCTTGTTAAGGGGGGTTACGCCCTGATTGCAGTATTTGCTCCCGATGGCGCAAAAAAATGCAGCGGACTTGATACCCGCAATTATGACACACCCATGCTTCAGGAACTGCTTGG
>JABWCA010000408.1 GCA_013359345.1 Ignavibacteriaceae bacterium | reverse complement strand
TTCTATGTTCTCAGATCCGGAAACAGCACAATCACGAAAAAACTCACGCTGCTGAAATAGGTTTTTTATGAGGCTGAGTTCCGATTTTTAATCTGCTCAGCCTCTTTCTTTTTTATTGATTTCATAACTAATTTCCCACCTTGAATTTTTTATCTTTGATTCAGGAAGATAAGAATTTAAGCCGCTGAACTCTGAAACGGTTCCGTTGGTTTATTATTTGTACTCAGAAAATCCCCCGGATCAGACTATGCGTTTATTTTTATTAATCATTTTTGTTACGTTCATTTTTTCAGGAATCTCCGCAGCTCAGGAGACTGAAACGGATCAGAAATTTCTCCCCGTTAAATTCTCGGTTTATGTGCCTGAAAAGCTCAGAAAACCGGAAAACTTTGAACTGGGACTCAGGGGAAGCACTGCTCCCTTATCCTGGGAAAAAGATCTGCTTATGAAAGATACTGATCGTGATGGATGGTGGGAGGCTATAGTAAATCTTCCGGTTCCGGGTTACGCAGAGTACAAATATATAATGAATGGCACTGAATGGGAGGGTTTGAAAGTAAACCGGTTCTATTATCAGTCAGAGAATTTTTTACCCGGTGTTACAGACACACTGGGATCCGTTAACAATACCACAGCAGGAAATTACAAATCACTCAGCTTTACTAAAAATGAGATTGAATCAGATATCCGTATTATGGAAAAAATGCTGTTTGCACTCCACCCCGGGATATATAAGTACTCTGATTCAGTTTCAATATCGGCTGCTTTTAATGAAGCTGTAAGTACATTGCCTGATAAGCTCAGTCTGCGCGACGCATACCTCCTCTTTTCAAAACTGGCCCTTTCCGTTAAATGCGGGCATACTCACACAAACTTCTTCAATCAGAATGAGATGATTAAAACTCTGGTTCTTAACGGTAAAGACAAGCTCCCGTTTACATTAAGATACATAGAAAATAAACTGACAGTTGAACATAATCTTTCCGGGAACAATAAAATAAAACGCGGAAGCATAATTGCCGCCGTTAACGGCATTCCTGCTGATTCTGTGATTAAAACTCTTAAAACTTATTTCAGAGGCGATGGTAATAATGAGGCGCAAAAGTTCAGCTTTATAAACATAAACGGAAACGGCGAGTTTGAAACTTTCGATGTCTTTTTCCCGCTGCTGTTCCCCCCTGTAAACGGTGCATATATTCTTGAGGTCATTAATCCCGGTGAGAAAGAAAAGACTGAAACATCAGTGAGATCTGTATCCCGCGCTGAGCGCGCTGAAAGAATGTCCGCAAATAATATCGCTGTTACAAACAGTTACGATGATCTGTGGGAGTTCAGATTGACTGAGAATAAAACTGCTTACCTGAAACTTGGTACGTTTGTTACATGGAAAATGCAGATGAACTGGCAGGAATTTCTCACAAATGCTTTCACAACAATTATTGATTCGGGAATTACCAGCCTCATTCTTGATATCCGCGGAAATGAAGGGGGGTCTGATGAGGCCGCCGAGATGATCTCCTATTTTCTTCTGAACAAGCCTTCATTTGCAAACAAGTTCAGATCCGCAAGCAGATATAATAAAATCCCGGAAGCTCTCACGGCATACCTTTCATCGTGGGATAATTCATTCCGTGATTTAACCAGGGAGGTCGATCCCGGGAAAGGGGAGTATTATTTCCGGAAAGGAAGCCCCGACCGTGTTGTAATGCTTGAGCAAAATCCTGAAGCCTTTACGGGCAGAACTTATCTTCTGACCGATGGTTCAAACAGTTCAGGCACATTTCTGCTGACTAACTTTCTTAAGTCAAATGAGCTTGTTGTTCAGGTTGGTGAAAAAACCGGCGGTAACAGAACCGGAATCAACGGCGGGAGAATAATTTTTGCCACGCTTCCCGGAACACTGATTGAATTTGATATTCCGGTTTACACACAACTACCCCTCAGTGACTCGTCTGATGAAGGATGGTCGCCTGATGTTGAATCAAAGCAAACGTATGAAGATTTTCTGAAGGGTGAAGACACTGTGTTAAAAAAAGCTATGCAGCTTATTAAAGAACTCAGATAGTGATGC
>JABWCA010000407.1 GCA_013359345.1 Ignavibacteriaceae bacterium | reverse complement strand
CGAGATGCCGTCAACAATATGAGACGCTGCAAACCTGCCCTGATCATAAGCCGCACTGGCAAGGCTCGGAAACCCCACAACGTCACCCACAGCATATATGTTGGGGCACTCTGTCTGATGAAATTCGTTTATCCTTACTGAGCCTCTTGTATCAAAAGTGATTCCTGTTTTTTCAAGCCCAAGGGTATCAGAATTTCCCGTGCGCCCCTGTGCCCACAAAAGAAGATCGGCAGTGATGATTTTATTTGATGCGAGATGAAGTGAAACCTGTTTATCATCAGCCTCAACTTTAGTGTATGTTTCATTATTCCTGATCAGCACACCGTTTTCTCTCAAATGATAGCTCAGAGCATCGCTTATTTCGTCATCAAGAAATGTCAGAAGCCTTTCACGGTTGTTTATGAGATTAACTTTGATCTGGAGTCCCCTGAAAATTGAAGCATATTCACAGCCGATAACACCTGCTCCGTAAATAATTATTGATCTGGGATTAAATCCTGTGGTCAGAATTGTATCGCTGTCAAGAATTCTGGGATGATCAAAGTTGACATCGGGGGGATGATAGGGGCGTGATCCTGTGGCAATAATAAAATACCGGGAAGTGTATTTTTCTGTGCCGCCGTTAGGGAAGAGCACCTTCACGGTATTCCGGTCTTCAAACTCTGCCTTACCGTTTATTACGTCAATATTGTTGCGTGAATAAAAGCCGCGCCTTAACTGAATCTGCTGCTGCACCACGGGATTGCAGGCGTTAAGAATTTCCTGATAAGATTTTCCTCTGTTCAGTCCGGTTTCGGCAATTTTCTGAATATTCTGCCTGAGTGCCTTACTTGGTATGGTGCCTCTGTGAGTGCAGGAACCGCCAACCTCATAAAACATATCAATTACAGCAACAGATTTCCCGGCTTTAACGCATTTCATTGCTGCGCCTTCACCTCCGGGGCCACTGCCAATCACGATTACATCATAATTAAAAGACATACACAGGAAAAGTTTAGTTAATTTGTAATGTATAAAATAAAAAAATATCAGAACAATATACCTTTCAATTATGATGAATAATTTCTCTCCTAAAATAAATTTATCGGGGCTCACAGTATTAAATCTGTTAAGCATCGTTTTACTGATCACAATTTTCTCAGCAACAATTAATGCTCAGGTCAATTATGAATTCAGAGGTGTCAAAATAACCGACATTGATTCTGACGTAATGTTTGATGACAGAAAAATAGCAGAAGCCATGGATTTCCTGGCGGCAAGGGGATTCAATGCTGTTATCCCTGTTGTCTGGAATGCAGGATACACACAATACCCGAGTCAGTTTCTGCAGAACAAAATCGGGGTGGAAATAGACCCGCAGTTTCTGGGCCGCGATCCTCTCAACGCAATAATTATTGAAGCTCACCGCGCGGGTCTGGAAGTTTACCCCTGGTTTGAGTACGGATTTGCATCATGGTACTCGGGTGGAACGCCTCCTTACGGCGGTCATCTCATTCAGCAGTATCCTCAATGGGCATCAAAGAAAAATGACGGTTCACACTGCACTAAAAACGGGTTTGACTGGCTCTCAGGGATAAACACAGATGTTCAGGACCTGATTATCGGGATGGTGAGCGAAGTAATGACAAAATACGATATAGACGGAATTGAATTTTCTGACAGGATGCCGGCCCTGCCTGTTGAGTGCGGTTATGATTCGGTAACCGTTGAGATTTACAAATCTGAGCATAGCGGAAATCTGCCGCCGCAGGATTATGACAATGCGGCATGGAAAAGGTGGAGAGCCGATAAACTGAATCAGTTTTATGCGAGGGTAAGAGATACAGTTTACAGCAAACAGCAGGATGTCATGGTGGCAACAAGTCCAAGTTTATACCCGTGGGCTTACGAAGAATATCTTCAGGATGTTCCGAACTGGGTTAACACGGGAATTGCTGATCAGTTCCTGCCTCAGCTGTACCGTTATGATTATTTTGCCTACCTGCAGGAGCTGAATTCGACTCTCAGCACTCTGGCTCCCGGCAAAAAAGATATTACATTTGCGGGAATACTTATGAACGTTGGCAGCTATAC
>JABWCA010000406.1 GCA_013359345.1 Ignavibacteriaceae bacterium | reverse complement strand
CATATTATTTGTCATCGATTTTGATGATAAAAATTTATTAAACTTTTTTGATTATTACAATACTCAAACCGCTCCTCAGACAGATGAATCTTAACATTATAATTCATTTTCATGATCGGCAGCACCCTGACTTCCCCGCGTAAAAACGGTGAGAGACCGCCTGACTTTTTTAATCTTCCGGATTTTTTACCAATGATTCACAACCGGCTAATAAAATCTCTTTTGAACTATTATATTAAAACTACGTTTATTGATTTAATTAAATAATACAAGATCAACTCTCTTTTTGCAGCACAAGATGGCTCCTGGTCAGCCGGGCTATCATTCTATACTTGTGAAATAAGAAAATATGAAGTTCCTGAAAATATTTTAACCATGACATATTATCTGACTTTGAGCAGGGTAAAGGGATCATTCTGAATTGCCTCTGTTGTGAACCCGTTTACTAATTGACAAATAATATTTTAATTTAGCCACAAATAGCCTTGTTTGATTTTCTCTGATTTTCGTATTGATACGGCTTGATATCATATTCACAGAGAGGATTTATTCTGTAAAGGTCAGATAATCAATGTTAATGTGATATCGGTGAACCTTTCAATATCTGCTGAATGAACTGACTCAGCAATTACTCAAAAATAATGATCTGGTTAAAAAAATAAATAAAGAAATGCTAAACCGCAACAGATAAGTTAAAAATAGAATATTCAGCCGATAAAATTCTGCGCCGGAGGCGAAATTTCGTTTCATCCTGAGTCATCTTCAACCACCGAAGCAATTTAACTGGGATTAAATGTGTCAAACCCTGCAACTGCGGGTTCACTTCTGATATAAACAGCAACACCCGGTCTCCCGGTCATTTTTTTATCATGATTCAGCCGGCTACCCGTCCCTTCACACTCCAGCCCGAAACCCTGACTAACATCTCCCTGAATTCATCAAAAAAAGTATCTCATATTCTTCAGTAATACCAATCCTTTATCTTCAGCGGCTATTTAAAGTGTTTTCAGAGACCCATTGGCACCAGGGTTCAACGAAATTTTAATTCATCCTTCATCTGTTTACTTTACGGCAATTTAACCCGGATCAGCTAAAATGCTTCCGGGAAATCGTGAATCCTGAATAAAAGTCTTAGGATTTCCTACAGATCAGAACTCATTGCAGGATTCTTTTTTTAGGGCACAATCTATTATCGTACCACTCATGAGTCCTCTAATATCAAAGGGCTCAGAATGTAGTTTAACTTTGTATATTCACGCTCCGGGAGATTGAAAAATCGTCCGAGCTTTAATGAGTACGTTGCAGCAGACAGTCATTATTCCGGTCAAGAACTTTATTAAATCAGCGTCAGAAAATTCACTGATTATTTCAGCATATCATATCAGCCGGATGATCAGTTTTCTGAGTCGGTGCCTCATATCAGTAAGGGAGCCGGATTCTGGCCGATAAATCTCTTCATCACGGTACATTGTGCTGATGGTCTCTTCAATCAGCTTAATTTTACGGGTAATATATTTTAAAGAACAGGCAGAGGTTTCTCGGGGCACCTTTTTTTCTGAGATAAAGAATTTAGGAGGCTGTGAATCATTGCACAGCAGAGATTCTCCGCATAACACCTGCTTTATTTTCATTTGTGAAACTTATCTATTCATCTTTTCGGGAATGTGCACAATAATGTACCGGAGCTCAGGGCAATAGGAACATACACAATGAATCTGGCAGGCATCTGTTCCGGCAAGAGGCATCCGATGGTCATTAGGTTGGCATACGGGCCGTTTACCGGGATTACACGGCATTTTTTTGTACCTTAGCACAAAATAAGCAAATTAATTATCACTTATTTACACGCCGGAACGGCACCGGCATTAATTTTAGTATCGGAGATTATTCTGTAATGCCAGATTCAGAACAAGGAGTTTGTATGGTGTTACTTAATAGATTCGGGACGGTTACTCCTCTTCAACAATCCTGGTCAGCCCAAACTTGGATTCAACTTCTTTAAGTTTGGCAATAATCTCTTTTCGTGTAAAGGGTTTGGAGATGTAATCATCACAACCCTCTGCAAGTATTTTAAGTCTTTCTCTTTCAAAT
>JABWCA010000405.1 GCA_013359345.1 Ignavibacteriaceae bacterium | reverse complement strand
GAATACGCAGTTTATGGCGCTAAAGGTAAAAATTTCATGGTTCCCGTTACCCTGGCAGACGGCACTGTTTCGTATCTGTATAACGGAAAGGAACTGTTGAGAGCTCAGAGTATTCCCGTTCTCACCTATTCAAATTATGATGCCTCAGCGATAATATTCGCCGTTGAAGATCCTGTAACCCGGAAACAGTCTGTTTATATAAACGGGAAGAAAATTGGTGAATACCAGTCTGTAAACGGCATGATAATGAGCTTTATTCCCGGAAGAAGTGACTGGATGATAAGTTACCTGGAAAATGATTTGTATCATATCATTGTGAATGATAAAAAATACGGCCCTTACGATGCCTCAGATGTCTGGTCGGTATTATTTTCCCCGGGGGGTGATTTTGTGCTTCCTGTTTTTGATAAAGAAGGTAATATGCGGATCATAAGGAACGGAACTGACCTGGGTGTTACCGCCGGTGCATTAGTTGATTATGTGGACAGGGGTGATGACTGGGGGATAGTGCTTTACACTGATGATTTTGAAACTTTTCTTAATGGTAAAAGCCTCGGCAAAAGAACTTTCGGTCTTACGCTTGGTGAAGATAAAAACTATTACTTCAGCATTGAAGATAACGTGCTGTATGTAAATTACTTTTAATTTTACTGAGGGCATGAGCGTGTGCTGATGCCCTCCCTTATTTAATTCAGATGAAAAATATTCTCTTCATAATTCTTCTTGTTCTGACAGCATGGATCCCCGCGTCTGCGCAGCAGGGCAAAAAAGAAAAAAAGACTGAACAGATAAAAACGGAATACCGGCAGGAGTATCAGTCGGCGCTCGGTTTTGTACAGCTTAACAGGAAGAATCTGGTAGATAAAATAACTGAATACGGCGCTGATTATCATATCTGCGCACCTGTGATTTTCCCGGAGCTTATCAGATATTCAATACTCTGGGATCAGATAGAAACTTCCACACTTAAAATATTTTATGTGACTTTCGGGGAGGACTACGCCGATTTTTCAATTGGAAGATTCCAGATGAAACCTTCATTTATAAGGCATCTTGAAGAACACGCATATCTGATTGATGACGATGCTCTCCGCAATAAACTGCTGATCACAGATAAACCCGAAGAAAAGGCCAAACGGGTTGAAAGAATTGCAAGACTTGAAGATGTGAGATGGCAGACTTTTTATCTTGCCATGTTTTACCGGATAGTGAATTTAAAGTATTCTGATACCGTTTCAGGAATGCCTCTGAATGAAAAAATCAGATTCTTTGCCACAGCCTATAACTACGGTTTTCATTTCGGGGCTGACTATCTGCTGAAAAGAATCAACCAGAAACTTTTTCCCGACGGAAAAAGCAAAGTCAAACCTCAGTATTGTTACGGAGACCTCGCTCTGTATTTCTATACCGATTTCTGGAAAGAATACGTCTCAGAAAATAAGTAACAGGTTACTTCAGGGCATCCTTAAGTATACCGGTGAGAATCGGTTTAAGACCGGTGAAAAAGAACTCAACCGCTATAACCATCACAATAAGCCCCATTATGCGTGTCATCAGTTTCTGACCTGTTTCCCCGATGAATTTAGTGATTTTTGACCCACCCCACAACATAAGGTACATGATAACAAGATTTACAGCTATTGCGGCAATAAGCACAGCTTTGAATGTGATGCCCTGTGCATCCTGCATAAGCACTATTGCGTTGGTTATTGAGCCGGGGCCGCTTATCATTGGTATTGCCAGGGGAGTGATTGATATATCTGAGATGTATTCCTTGATCTCTGAATCATCAACCTTGATTTTGGAAAGTCTTGCCTGAAGCATATCCTGCCCCATGAAAAAGAATATAATTCCTCCTGCAATTCTGAAACTATCAACAGAGATCCCGAAAAAATTAAACATGAACTGCCCGGAGAAGGCAAAAATAAGAAGAGTGATAAATGACGCTATCACAGCACGCTTCGCCGTTTTAGCCCTCTCTTTTTCTGTAAGAGAAGCGGTCATCGTCAGGAATACCGGCATAACTCCCAGCGGATTCAGCAAAGTGAAAAATGAGGTGAATGTCAGCAGAAAGAATGTCAGTAATTCCATTTGT
>JABWCA010000116.1 GCA_013359345.1 Ignavibacteriaceae bacterium | reverse complement strand
CGGAGGCAGGGGGGTATTGATTCAGATCGCAGCAAAAAACTTTAAAATGAAAAAACCCGTCGTGTGACGGGTTTTAATCTCTGCGGGGCCGACGAGGCTCGAACTCGCGACCTCCTACGTGACAGGCAGGCGTTCTAACCAAACTGAACTACGACCCCGGATAACTTTTTGAAAGTTAGACTGTAAATATAAGCTCTTTAGGTTAATCAGTCAAGAGATTTGAAAAATTTTTTGAGAGGAGCAGCAATACCGGTGCGGAAGGTCTTCGTTAAATGATCGGAGAAAGTTAATCCGCACACATCAATTTATGCGGCAAAAGCCATTGGCTTGTGAGATTTATATCATATATAGTTTTGATGCTTTTCAGTAAAGAAAATCAAAGCCCTTTTTGATCGTTAATATAAATAAGTTTTCTTGCAGCAGATTGAAATTTTGTAAATTGATAGCTCTTTTAGAAAGAATAAAGAAGGAAAACATCATGAAGCATTTTTTAATATTAATTTTTACTCTCGGGATATTATTTACAGCAAATATTATGGCATCAGGCAGGAGTGACGGAATTGCGTCAATTAAACCGGATAAGATTAATCATGATGCTGATACGGGCCGGGTTTCTGATGATTATTTTCGCCCTGTGCTGGATTCTTTTCTCGAAAAATGTTTTTTAGGTAATAACTATGAGAGACTCCTTAAGAATGAAGCGCCGGAAATCAGTGAGTTCATTCATCCTGTGATAGGAGTGAGAAGATATTATAATCCCGGAGCATTCGGATTTATTGCCGGAAAAGAAGAGGGATACGGTTTTTATAACCCGGAACAGTACCTTAAATATGATTTCCCCTTGTCAGAGATGGCAGTTTTTGATATAACCCCTGAGAATGGATTTTGTGAAGAATCCGATAATGAAAATGGAGTGTATTATTTTTCCGAAGAAAAATTCCCGGAAGTTGTTGATATGGAAACACTTGAATCCATTGATGTCACTCTTCCCGCCGGATTCATCCCCTCCCAAATAATGAGAGTTAATGTCCTTTTTGAAGGGTGGCGGTATGCCGACCTCTGGTTTGCACAGGTTGAAGGGAAATGGTATCTGGTGTTTATCGATGGTCGTGACTGCAGCGCTTAGAGCCTGTTCTTAATTATTAAGCACTCAGATATATGTAAGTGTACATTAGTTGCCGTTTTTTTTAATGCGGCTGAAGCCTGCGGCGAGAGAGGACCGGCAATCGGGATTTTCTGCAGCTGTGTTGATTATGACAGGATGGTTTATCTCATCCCGTCAGTGTTTACCAGCAGAAAGGCTGGCAGTATTTTAGCAGCATAAATGTCTAGTCCCGATTTTTCGGGATCGGTACATTTGTATTGAAAAAAGGGGATAGAATTATCTGCAATCCGTTTTTTATATCCAACCCCCGCCGGGGTTGAGGGTCTACCGGGCAATCTTTTTTCTACAGATATTCAACCCGTCCCGGGTTGATCCGGTGTTTTCCCGGCCGTATCTGCCAGGGATGTGATGCTCGCATCCCCAGAAAAATTACAATTCGACTGGCTCAGAGTGAAAGTAACCTTTGAGACAGCCAAACAGGCTGCGACATTTAAATTACTTCTTCCTCCCATCCCACTTTCCACCGGGTGTGGCATCATTGTAGCCCCATTTACCTGTGAATGAAGCGGCACCGTCGCTGAATACAAACTCAAACTTTCCTTTGCCGTTATTCTGATACCACATTCCTTTGAGTACATTTCCGTTCAGGGTGCCTTCAATTCTGCCGTCTGCGTACTGATAGGTTCCTGTGACTGTGCTGCCCGATTGTGTGAGGGCCATGTCATTGAAATCTGTGGTGTAGGTGCCCGAAACATTCAGCGCCTCAGGGTCATTCATTGCCGGCTTTGATTTGGCGGCATCTGGCAAATCGGCGATCTTTTTGCCCGTCCATCCGCTTGAGGGTTCATTGTTATCATATCCCCATTTGCCCGTGAATTCGGAGAAGTCGTTTTTGAAGACGAACGTTAGCCGGCCCTTCCCGTTTGTCTGGTACCACCAGCCCGTGAGTGTGGTTCCGCTTAGTGTTCCTTCAATTTTTCCGTCAGCGTATTCATAAGTGCCGGTTACCTGGTTTCCGTTCTGATAGAGAGTCATTTTGTTGAAATCGGTCGAATAAACCCCGGTGATTCCCTGTGAGTAAACAGAGCCGGTCAGTAGCAGGAGAAATAATGCGATCAGTCGTTTGAAATGTGAATCCATGGTATTCGCTTTCATAATGTAAAAGAGATAGTATTAAAAGCGCTGACTGCCGGAGCGGGGGAGAGAGAAACGCAGGGGCAGCGTGAGAGGCTCGGGAAGAATACCCGGAATAATGAAATTAAATTACAGAATTTGTTGATCTGATGCAATATGGTGAATGTGATCTGTTTCATCCGGACCGGGTACAAATTAAATGTGCCTCTTGTTTTCAGGAAAATTCGCTTGCGGCTCACAGATTTCTCTTTACTCTGTATTATTTCACAGTCAGTAAAATCTGCTTTCGGGGAATGAATTTCTTTTATGAGGGGGTGGTTTTCACGCTTTCAAGACCCTCTCTTTCATTTACACATAAATGACAATTCTGTGACAACTCTGTATTGTGCCCTGGTTATTTTCGGTGTGAGTATTTAACATTTCCGGGAGCAGTATGAACGAGATGGAAATAAAGCTGATGGATTACATCAGAAAAGAATGCCTCCCCGATAACAGCAGTTATCCTCTGAGAGCCGATGAAAATCTTTTCGATTCGGGGATAGTAGATTCCGCCGGACTAATATCTTTCATTGCCTTCATAGAATCAGAGTATAACATCGTCATTCCCGACGAGGATCTTCTGCCGGAAAACTTCATATCGGTGCGGGTTATTGCATGTTATCTCGCCTCCAGACTTGTGAAAGAGGAATGCGGAGTGGAGAATGAAACGGCTCATTAAGTGCCTCGTCTGGGATCTCTATAACACAATCTGGGAGGGCGTCATCCTCGAGGAGGAGGTCACGATCAGGGAAGGTCTCCCGGAGGTGATAACGGAGCTTGACCGGCGGGGAATTATACAATCGGTGGCCAGCAGGGGTGACGAGGCAGTGGCCTCAGCAAACCTCAGCAGGCATGGACTTGCAGAATATTTTATTGCCCCTCAGATTAACTGGCTCCCGAAGTTCAGAAGCATACGCAGCATCTGTTCGGAGCTGAACTTCAGCCCCGATGCGACGGCATTTATAGATGATGATCCATTCGAGCGTGAGCAGATCCGCTTCACAATCCCGGACGTCAGGGTTTATGATGCCGCTGATGCTCTCAGCCTGCCTGATCTTCCTGAATTCACCCCCGAAACGATTACCCGCGAGTCATCAATGAGAAGGCAGTTATATGCCGCCGAGCTGCAGAGGCATAAGGCCGAATCAGAATACGGTTCCCGTCTTGAATTCCTTACTTCCTGCGGTATGAAGCTAAGTGTAAGGCCTGCGGTTCATGCTGATCTCCCCAGGGTTGCGGAGCTTATGAGCAGGACTCATCAGCTCAATACCACGGGACTTATGATCGACCGGGAAAAACTGGAGGAATATCTCACAGAGCCGGGCAGGTGTGTCATGGTGGCAGAGTTGAATGACCGGTTCGGAGAGTACGGTATCATGGCAGCCGCCATCAGCGAAACATCGGGTGATACCTGGAAGCTTGGTTATCTGGCAGTATCGTGCAGGGTGATGGGGAGGGGAATCGAAAAGGCGGTGCTTGCAAAACTTCTGAATAATGCGGTTCGGAGCGGATACCGCGCTATTCAGGCTGACCTGAAGGAAACGGGGCAGAACAGAATGATGAAGGCGCTTTATCAGATGACGGGCTTCAGGAACACGGGCAGAAAGGATGAGGAGGGAAGGCTGCTTTATCAGTTTTACGGCAGTCATCCGGTCACAATGCCGGAATGGGTGGAGGTTTTATGAAAATTCTGCTGACCGATATTTTAAGAACATCTCTTGAAGAAGTGTGGCCCTCTGCCGAGCATTCACTGGGGCTGATGTATCTCTCCGCCGCAGTAAAGCGGGAATTCGGTGATGAGGTTGATGTGCGGATTGAGACCCTGATTTCACGCCAGGGGAAGGAGGAGGCCGATAAAAAGTTCATGTCTGAACTGCTTGAGGAGTATAAGCCCGATCTGGCGGGTTTTCGCAGCCTCACTATCGGAAATCAGGCTTTCCATGCGGCAGTGAGAACCGTGAAGGAATGGAAGGGAAACTGCTTCACGACGGCGGGCGGGCCATATCCCACCGATGACCCTCAAGGGGCGCTCTCGGGCGGCTGCCTTGATTGTGCGGTTATCGGTGAGGGGGAAGTTACATTTAACGGGCTCATAGGGAGAATTCTCAGGGGAGAAATGTGGCAAACTGTCCCGGGAATCGCATTTACAGAAGGGGGAAGGGTTATAAAGACTCAGTCAAGGCCCCTGATTCTGGATATCGATTCGCTCCCGCTGCCTGATTATTCTCATATTGATTTCAATAAATTTTCAAATCAGTACCTGACCTTCACATCCAAAATATCGAAACCGCATGCCAATATCATGACCACCAGAGGGTGCCCGTACAGATGCTCATATTGCCATAATATCCTCGGAAAAAGGTTCAGGGCAAGATCACCCGAGAGCGTTCTGGCGGAGATCAGCTTCATTTACAACAGCTTCGGGATTACTGATTTTCAGATCATTGATGACATCTTCAACTTCGATATTGCAAGGGCGAAAAGGATCTGCGATCTCATAAAATCAAGCGGAATGAAACTGACACTCTCCTTCCCGAATGCGATAAGGGCTGACAGGGCTGATGATGAGCTTATCGATAAGATGTGTGAGGCAGGCACTAAATTCACATCGATTGCCATTGAGACGGGATCGCCGAGAATGCAGAAACTGATCAGGAAAAACCTCGATCTTCAAAAGGCAATGAAAACTATTGAGAGGTGTGCAGAAAACGGACTGATAACGAGAGGGTTTTTCATGCTGGGCTTCCCCACTGAGACAGAGGAGGAGCTGAAGCAGACGGTTGATTACGCAATTGAGAGTCCGCTTACAGGGGCAACATTTTTTACCGTCGTTTATTTCCCTGGTACGGAGCTTCACGCTCTTGCAAAGTCACTCGGGTACTTTAAGGAGAGTGATTATGATGTTATCAGGGATTATGTTGATGTGGGGGAGGGGCCGTATGAATACTCGCTTGAAACGCTGACGGAGATGAAAAAGCGGGCCATCAGGGAGTTTGCCTTTTCAAAAGCGAGGATAAGCCTGGCACTCAGAACTCTGCCTTCATACTTTACTCAGAGGGAAATAGACGGGTTTTTTATGGCTTATGTCGTAAGCTCGAAGGCATCAGTTGAGGAGATCAGGGATGAGTATGTGAGGAGTATTCTTAAGCGTTATTTTCTCATTGCGGATAAGTTTTCAAAGAAAAGTGAATTTTATGTCTGAGCAGGATATCACCGAAACCATGAAGTCGTTTTATGGAAATTATTCATTTCCGGGCAAGCGTCCCCCCGACCGTGACGGGCTTCTTCTGCTGAGGAAGTTCAGTGAATGTGTTAAGCAGCTTTCGGGGAAGAAGGATGCCATCCGTGTTCTTGATGCGGGCTGCGGCACGGGCAACACCACAACAGGTCTTGCCGGGAAATTCACCCATGCTGAATTCCTTGGTGTTGATATTTCTGATGCCTCGCTTAAAATTGCAGCGGAGAGTGCGGAGAAGGCGGGGATTCATAACATAAAGTTCATGTGGCAAAATCTCCTTGAAAAAACGGGCGGGGATGAAAAGTTTGACATAATTATCTGTATGGGTGTTCTTCACCACACGGCATCCATGCTGACCGTTCTCAGCAATCTCCGTTCACTGCTCACTGACGAGGGTGTTTTATTCCTCTGGATTTACGGAAAGCACGGGCGCTATAATCACTCCCTTAATATGCGGCTGCTCAGGATGCTCCTTGATGCCACAACTGATGAAAAGAACGAAACGGAACTGGCGCGTCAGTTTGCCGAAAATGCCCTTAATGGCAGGGTGCTTGAGGAGCTGGCCGTAAGCTATTTTGACAGAAATTCGGAGATCAGGGATCAGAGGGAGGTGTTTAAATCTCCTGTATGGATAGCAGACCAGTTTCTTAATCCGCACGAAATTCTGCTTGATCTGGGTGAGCTGCTTGATCTGACAGAGAGAGCCGGATTTACTCTGCAGTCACTCCCCGGCTTCAGGACAGATATTTCGCAGATGCTGGGTTCTGAAGAGCTTGCGGAACGGTTCAGACTTCTGAGTGAAAAAGAGAAGCTGATTGCGGCGGATCTGCTTCTCAAGCCCGAAAGGTATTTTGCCGTTCTGAATAAATCCGGGGAGGTTTGATATGTACATATTAGGGTACACCGGTTTTACAAGGGATTCGCGGACGGCTCCCGGATTCAGAAACCCGTTCGGGAAAACCGGGCAGGATTTTAACTCGATATTTGAATTCAGGGAGGGAGAGGTGCCTTTCTCCTTTTTCCCTCTCGGCTATTTCGGGCATGACGGTTCGGCCGCGCTTATTAAGGATGGCAGGGTTATAGCTTGTGCGGCAGAGGAGAGATTCACGAGGCTCAAGTTTTCGCTTAATCTTGCCGGCAACACCCTTCTGCCAAAAAACGCGATAAATTATTGCCTCAGCCGGGCGGGTATCGGGATCAGGAATGTTTCCCGCGTTGCTCATTACTGCCGCTTCACTGATGATTCTGTGAAAGCAAGGGGAGAACTGCTGAGACCCTTCTGCAAAGACGGGCAGTACAGTGATTTGACGGAATCGTTCCGGTCGGTTTACAATACGATGATGAGAGAGGATGTCATTAAAGAGCAGTTTGAGGCACTCACTGGTTCAGGAGCGAAAGAATTTATCAGGGTTGATCATCATCTTGCACATGCCGCAAGCTGCTTTTATCCTTCCGGATACAGGGATGCGCTTATCATGACAATTGACGGAACCGGGGAAGTTGAAAGCGCACTGATCGGACTGGGGGAGGGCACGGAAATTTCAGAACTTCATAAGGTGCGGCTTCCCGTTTCACTCGGCACTCTTTATCTTATCATGACGGTTTACCTCGGGTTTAAGACACTCGGGGATGAATACAAGGTGATGGGGCTTGCCTCTTACGGCGATCCCTCCGTATTCCGCGGCGTATTTGATAAAATTGTGGCGCTGAAAGAAAACGGAGAGTATGACTGCAGCAGAATCCCGGAACCCGGCTTCAGGGAGTTTGTGATCAGAAGCCTTGGTGCCGCTCGTAAACCTGATGATAAGATTGAACAGCGCCATGCAGATGCAGCCGCGGCGCTTCAGGATAGTCTCAACCGTGCAGCGGTTCACACCCTAAGTTACTGGCAGAAAAAGACGGGTCAGAAGAATCTTGTAATGGCGGGAGGGGTCGCTCTTAACTGCACCATGAACGGGGTGATTGCGAGATCGGGACTGTTTAAGAAAATATTCATTCAGCCTGCCTCTTCCGATGAAGGATGCAGTGCGGGTGCTGCGCTCTATTCATGGTATAGTCAGGGCAGCGGCAGCGGAAAGGTTTACAGGTGGAATCACGTTTATCTGGGTCCGGAATTCAAAGATGCTGAGATCATAGAGGTGCTCAGGAAATATGAAAAGGAGATCAGGTTCTCTGTTCCTGATGATATCTGCAGGAGTGCGGCTAAGGAAATTGCCGGCGGTAAGGTCATCGGGTGGTTTCAGGGAAGGATGGAGTTCGGCCCCCGGGCGCTGGGCAGCAGAAGCATACTTGCTGATCCGCGGATCGCGGAAATGAAGGACATCATAAACGAGAAAGTAAAAAGGAGGGAGGCATTCAGGCCCTTTGCGCCATCTGTGCTTGCTGAGCATGCGGATGAGTATTTTGATATGACGGGGCTTAAGGAATCGCCATACATGTTGTTCACAGTTCCTGTGAAGAGAAGTATGAGAAATGTTATTCCGGCGGTCACCCATGTCGACGGAACCTCAAGAATTCAGACAGTCAGCAAAAGATGCAATTACCTGTACCACAGGCTCATCTCGGAGTTTTACTCTCTTACAGACGTGCCCCTTGTCCTGAACACCTCTTTCAACGTTAAAAACGAACCGATTGTCTGCACTCCTGAAGATGCCGTGAAGTGTTTTCTTTCTGCCGGCATCGATTCTCTTTTTATCGGGAAATTTTATGTGACAAGGAGAGATTAGAACCATGAAAAAGGCACTGGTTACGGGCGCATCGGGATTTCTGGGGTCTGAGATTGTCAAAGAACTTCTTGAACGGGGATATCAGGTGCGTGCAGGCTGTTACAGCAACTCACCGAAGTTTTCGGGAAGTAACAGACCTGAGGTGATCCGCCTTGATCTGGGAGAGCGGGAATCGGTGATGAATGCCGTAAAAGGTGCTGATGTGGTTTTTCACTGCGGCGCCCTTGTGGATTCGGGTATGAGCCGTGCTGCCCTGAACAGGATAAATGTTGAGGGGTCAAAAATGCTGTGGGAGTGCATGGCTGAGCAGGGGGTAAGTAAGGGTCTTTACTGCAGCTCTGCCGCTGTTTACGGACTTTTGTGCGCAGGCAGGGAAATCATAAGCGAAACCACCGGGGCAAGGGCAATAGAACCATACGGCAGGTCAAAGCTTGAAGGGGAAAAAGCGGTTATGAAGATTTCTGAGGAGGCAGGAATTGAGACGGTGAGCATAAGGCCGGTAGCGATATTTGGTCCGGGAGAGCACACCCCTTTCGGAAGGGCGCTGAGGGAGGCTGCAGTCTCGAAGATTCTGATTGCGGGAGGATTCAGGAACAAGTCATTCAGTTTTGTTCAGGTTAAGGATGTGGCAAAGGCATCTGTCTTTCTGACAGAGATTGACGGACTGCCGGGCGGCGAGGTTTTTAATGTCTGCGCAGAATCCCCCGTGAAGTTCGAGGATGCATTTGAGGCATATATCAGAGTTCTGAACAGGGGTGGAAAGGATTTCGTTAAGGTGAAAATGCTTGCGCTGATATCGAAGATAATTCAGAAAATTCCGGAGTCAGTGCTTGCCGGGGCAGGTAAAATCCCCGGAAAATATCTGTTCGGAATATGGCATCCGGGCTTTGATCTGGTATACTCCTCAGAAAAGATCAGGTCGCTCGGGTTCAGATTCGGATATAATGACTTTGAAGAAGTGTTCATGACTTGTCTGGAAAAGGTGTGATATGAAAAAGAAGATTTATTTTATTCAGCCTTCTTACCGTGATGCGGACGGGATCCTGCTGAAAGGGAAACGGCTTTATATAGTTTCACTTGCACTGCCCGCTCTTAGCGCCGCCGTGCCGGAAGACTGGGAAAAGGACTGCTGTTATGAGTATTTCAGCGATGTCAACTTTGATACGGATGCATCGGTAATCGGGATTTCATCAATGGGATATGAAATTTTCAGAGGGGCGGAAATTGCGGACATCTTCAGGGCAAAAGGGAAGACGGTGATCTTTGGCGGGCACCAGCCAAGGTTAAGTCCCGGCTTTGCGGCCGAACATTGCGATTCGGTGATCTGCGGGAATCCGGGTAAAAAGGAGATCAGGAGGATACTTGATGATATTCTGGCCGGTAATCTGAAGCCGCAGTACGACTGCGTTCCGGATCTTAATTACGAGCTTGATTATTCAGTTATTGACCCCAAAAGGATATTTCTGATGCCCGTGGTCACGGGAGTGGGATGCAAAAACAATTGCGGGTACTGCTGTCTGGCTTCCATATTTAAGGGAAAATATTATCTCCGCAGACAGGAACACCTGCTGAATGAACTGGAATATCTGAGCAAAAGAACGCACAGAATCGCTTTTGTGGATACGAATATTTATAATAACCGTGTGTATCTGATAAGCCTTTGCAAAAAGATGACAGAGAGAAAATTTTCTTTTATATGGGGGGCGCAGTGTACGATTGACATCGGGGATGATCCCGAGGCGCTGAGTCTGCTCAGGAAAGCCGGCTGCAGGGTGCTGTTTATCGGGCTGGAATCAGTTGAGCAGCAAAATCTTGATTATGTGCATAAAAATGTTCTGGTTGAGAAATTCCCTGAACAGATCAAAAAGATAAATGATGCGGGGATTAAAATAGCGGCCTTCTTTATCTACGGCATGGACAATGACACAATTAACACGGCTGAAGAAATGGCAGATTTCATTAACAGATATGATATCTCCCTCCCGATGATTAATGTGCTTGTCCCCACTCCGGGGTCGGAAGTGTATCAGCAGCTTATAAGTGAGAACAGGCTCTCCATGCAGAGCGAGGTTGATTTTCTTAAAAATAATGTAACCTATAACTCCTCTTTTAACATTTGTCTGTATAAACCTCTTCACATGTCGCCTCAGGAAGTTGAAGACGGGTTCATCGACCTGCTGAGGCGTCTCTCGGATTATAAACTCCTGTTCAGGCGCTCAAAGAGCGACAGCATATTTCTGTCACTTTTCCTGTTCTATATGAACTATCTTTTCAGGAGAGAGTATCTGATACTCAGGAAGAGAAGAGCGAGGAAAGACAGATCAGAATCAGGACCGATCAGATCAGATGTCGCTGGTCAGTAAGCCTGATTTATGCAATGATTCATGTGCGGATTTCATCACCGGGGTGATTCCTTAATTTTAGCCATGCTTTTAATCCGGATTCAGGAGTAAGGTGATTAATTTTTTATCTGATGAATTTTTCTGACCGCCCGCTTTTTATTTCACCAGGAATTTTGTATAAACTAAATATTTTTCTATTTTATTCATTAATTTAGCCTCAATTCCGCTTACGATTTTTCAATCCGGCTAACTGTACATAACCCTCACTCAGGATCACAAAGATATCTTATAACATAAACAGTAAAGGAGCACTGTTGTATGCAAAAAATCAAAACTGAGGTTAAATGGGCCCTCATATTTGTGGGCATGACACTCGCATGGATGGTTCTTGAAAAAGTTACGGGCATGACAAGTACGAACATTGACAAACATTACATCTTTACCAATTTTATTGCCATTCCGGCCATTGCAGTTTACGTCTTTGCCCTCCTCGATAAGAAGAAAACGGATTTCGGCGGGAATATGAGCTATAAGCAGGGTTTTATCTCGGGGCTTATCATTACTGCAATAGTAACCATTCTGAGTCCTTTAACGCAGTACATCACCTCCGTTATAATTGTGCCTGAGTATTTCCCAAATATCATTAAGCATGCTGTTGCTGCCGGGTTAATGAAGCAGGCAGATGCCGAGGCCTATTTTAATTTGCAGAGCTATATCGTTCAGGGGCTGATTGGTGCTCCCATCATGGGTCTCATAACCACAGCAATAGTTGCCATATTTACAAGAAGCAAATCCAAAGGCTGATGATTAAAAACCCCGGGTTTATCACTGAAGCCGGGGTTTTATCTGTCGCTTATAAGGTTGTTTTAGTAAAGAGATCAGTGATCTCCGGCAATTTGGTATGTCCATCTGATGCGATCAGAATTCAGATGCCGTTAACTCCCAAAGTGCCATTTTGCCTTTTTCACTGATTTTGTACTTTTGATAGGGACTATTAGGCGAATCCGGGAATAACATTCTCAATAATGCATAATCCAGCAGAGGATTCAGAATTCTTTTTCTGAAATGATCCCTGTCTGAAAGCCCCGTATGATGCTGCATTTCCTTTCTTGTCTTAAAATCATCACAAAACTTTAAAACAGTGACCGCATGCGGGGTCTTTTCCATAAACATGCTTAGCTCCTGACTCATCACTTTTCCCATTTTATTAGTCTTGCGGATAGCGG
>JABWCA010000404.1 GCA_013359345.1 Ignavibacteriaceae bacterium | reverse complement strand
AGCTGTAAAAACCGGTGTTTATGACCGATCTGAGCCTGATATCCTGAACTGAGTTGACATCAAAAACGAGTATATCACCATCGGTATCAACCATCCATATCCCATTTTTGCCGTCTTTATCTGAGTCAACAGGCAGTGCGTTGGGTGAATTTATGTAATTGCCGCCATATCCGTAATCTGAAGAATTATAAAATCTGCTTCTGAGCGTAAGTCTGTAGTCGCTGCTGATATCATAAACTGAGACCGTGGTATCGTTAGTAACTGCAAGAAGCTGTTTTGTACCGTTGCCTGCCAGATCATATATACCCATAGGCCAGAAAAAGGATGTGTCAGCCTTGAATTTAAGATCAAATCTGGGTGCTGCGGAACTGCTTTGTTTATAAAGAAAGGCAGTGTATGACCAGAGTGTCAGCAGGTCCTGAGTGCCGTCGCCGTCAATATCGGCAATATCTTTAAGTATTTTATTTTTGAGTGTATCGTCAGGGCTGTGGCCAAACACACCGTTATCAAACGTGAAAAGCTTTGAAATTTCAGGAGAAAGATCCTCTCTCAAAAACACTCCCTTTTTCCCGTCGGCAAGTGAGACGACTTGATCAAAAATAGACCCCGGGGGAAGCGTGTAATTTTTCTCGGTCCCGGGCTGCAGACGGAAATAGTTCTGAGTGTTCACAATAAAATAATTGCCGTTATCTTTAATTTCAGTCTTTTCACCGGCAAGGTTCACCGCCTCAAGATAGACTTCATAATTGCTGTTAAAATCTATCTCATTACCCGGCACGAATCCGTAATGATAGTTCTTCACAAATTTGTTGTTGATTGTAAAGCCATCAAGTGAAAAATACTTAAACTGGCCGGTGCCCTGTTTCCTGTAATAAAGATTAATGTAACATGGCTGATTTGTATAAGCAGCGGCAAGTAAGGTCTGACGCTCGCCGTAATATGCAGGAAACAGTGATATAAGCTCTGCCTCAGGCTTTTTATTGAGGATGTGGATATTTACCCTCTCCTCAGCCGTTAAACCGTTGGTCTGTTCAACAATGAGCCTGAAAGTGAGAGTGGTATCAGTAACATATTGCTGAAGGTCATAATTAAGAATCACGGATCCGGAAACCTGGAACGGAGATTTATTAATAAGTGTAAGCCAGCTTGTGGGATTGGACCCGATTCCCACCTGAAGGGAGTAAGATACAAAATAGGCACTGAGTATTGTTGCTGAGATATTCAGTGTGTCATTTTTCTTTGCCTGATCCTGTTTTGGGTAATCAAATTTTATAACTGAGGGTGAAAGCACTCTCAGAGCCCTTTCAATATTTATTCTGCCTGCCCCTGTGCGGAGATCCCAGCCCGGAGCGCCAATATCATCGGTGCTGCTTTTTAATATCTGCTTCACTTCCTCATTACTGAAATTTCCTTTTGATAGTATGAGACCGGCAGCAGCCGAAACAAAAGGCGCTGCAGCAGAAGTGCCGTTAAATTCTGAGTAAAGATTGTTCCTGTAAGTGGTTACAATTCCGGTACCCGGAGCCATAAGATCAAGCGTCGATCCGTAATTTGAGCTCGCTGCCGGAGTGTCATCCTGTGTTGAATTGCCCACCGAAATAACTTCTGAGTAACCCGAAGGATAGTGCGGCTCTGCTGAATTGGAATTACCTGCACTCGCAACCAACACAACTCCCCTGCTGTAAGCATATCTTATAACATCACGGAGCACGTAAGAGAAAGAGTAATCGCCGAAACTCATTGAAATTACTTTGGCATTGTTTGCCACGGCGTATAAAATTGCTGCAGCCACATCATCTTCCTCACCATACCCCACCGGATCAAAAGCTCTGAGATTCATGAGTCTGATATTGGGCGCAACACCTGCTATGCCTGTAGTGTTATTTGTCTGAGCCCCGATGATGCCTGCGCATGCTGTACCGTGAGAAAATCCGTTTTCATCCATGGGGTCATTATCCCAGTCAAGGTAGTCTCCGCCGGTGGTATCGAACGGAAATCCTGCGCGGTCAGTGAAATCCCAACCCATGTAGTCATCAACAAATCCGTTATTGTCATCGTCCACGCCGTTTGTTCTTTTATCCCTCCCCTGTGCATCAGTGCCGCTCTC
>JABWCA010000115.1 GCA_013359345.1 Ignavibacteriaceae bacterium | reverse complement strand
TTGCGGCTGTTTTTGTATTTTATCTGGGCTGGATTACAGTAACACCGGAGGAGGTTTATTTATACAGCGGAATTATCTCATTCATACTGGCCTCATCAGCATTTATATTTTCTGATACCCCCGCAGAAATCTACATACTTGCACTCAGTTCTGTGGTGCCTCTTCTGGTTTCATCTGCCGGGTATTACAGGGTTGACAGATATCTCGGCCGGGTTATGACATAAAAAAACCGCTGAAGGTATAACCCGCAGCGGTATAAAAAATTAAGGTTTATTTTGATTTATACACTCATAAGGCACGCAATTGCTGATGTATTCACAATATCATCAACGCTGCAGCCACGGCTCAAATCAAAGAACGGCTTGCTTAATCCCTGAACAACGGGCCCAACAGCCTCAGCCTTGCCAAGTCTCTGTGCAATCTTATAACCGATGTTTCCGGCATTAAGATCGGGGAATATCAGTACATTGGCTCTTCCTGCAACTTCAGATCCGGGTGATTTTTTCTTCCCGATTGAATCGATTATTGCGGCGTCAAACTGGAGTTCGCCGTCAACTTTGATATCAGGGCGTTTTTGCTTAACCAGGGCAGTAGCCTCAATAACCTTATCGATCAGCTTATGAGTTGCCGAACCTTTGGTTGAGAATGAGAGCATTGCAACATAAGGTTCCTCGCCGGTCAGAATTTTATGATTATCAGCTGTCGAAATAGCAATATCAGCAAGCTGAGGAGCGTCAGGATCGGGAACAACGGCACAGTCACCAAAACTGTAAGTGATTTCAGGGTAGACCATTAAAAAGAAACTGGAAACTATCGAAATCCCTTCTTTCATCCCCACACAATGAATGCCGGCCTTCATGACATCTCCTGTGGAAGCAGTTGATCCTGCCACCGAAGCTGCTGCCATACCTTCTCTGAGCATCATTCCCGCAAAGAAAATATCTCTCTGTACTGTGGCCTTTGCCTCTTCAATTGTGATACCGCGTTTTTTACGCAGGTTATAATAAATATTTGTGAAATCGCTGAGTTTGTCGTTCTTTGCGGGATCAATTATCCTGACACCGTTAAGATTTACACCAAGCTTTTCGGCATCCTGTCTTATTTTATTTTCTTCGCCTATTGTTATTACGGAAGCGAAACCCTCTTTAGTTATTATCTCAGCAGCTTTCAGCACTCTTTCATCGTGAGATTCAGGGAGCAGCAGAGTTCTTTTTTTCTGTTTCGCTTTCTCTCTGATATTTATAAGTAATTCTAATTCAGCCATTTTTCTTATCCATCAAAATATAATTTATAGTGTCTTTAAACTTACAAAACATTTATGAATTAAGAATCACTAATGCAAAATTAATGTTCTTCGGCGACGCGGTGATCTCTTTCTCCGGCCTGATTTAAACTGCTGCTGAATATTCAGGTACCGGGATTATTACTGTTGTGAAGAGTTAAATGCCTCTTCCAGTTCTGTGATAATAAGCTTATACATTCTGAGTAATGCGAGAGTCACAGCCGCAGTTTTCTCTTTCACCCCGGAATTCAGCATATTCAAAAGCCTCACAGGAACAATCTGCCATGACACTCCGAACTTGTCTTTTACCCAGCCGCACCTTTCTTTTAAACCTCCTTCAGAAAGTTTTTCCCAGTAATAATCAATTTCATCCTGATTTTCACATTCAACCATCAATGAAATTGCCGGGGTTAACTGAAACTGAGCCGGACCGTTGAAAGCCATAAATCTCCCGGTTTTCAGGGTGAAACTGACTGTCAGTACATCCCCGGGATTCCCCATCCCGCCTTCAGTGTAGTATGTAACGGCATTAACCGAAGAATCAGGAAAAATGGAGCAATAATATTCTGCTGCCTCTTCTGCAGAATTTTGAAAACACAGGCATGTTGTTATACCGGTCATAATGCAGCCTCTCTTTCAGCCCGGTTTTAATTTAATGAAATTATTCCCGCAGGAATCTGACTTTATAAAGTAACGGCAAAAATAATCAGATAATCTTTTCCTTTAAAGCAAATAATCCTGACCCGCTTAACAGAGATGGTTTCAGCGAACTGTTCCTCACAGATTATAATCATCTGTAATAAAACTTACCCAATTACAGACTGCCGCATATCAGAGCAATTCCTGTGCCAGGAAAATTCCTGATCAGCTGATAGTATAATTCTCAATAAAGCTGTATGCAAATTATTGGTATTATAATATGAATAATTTGCAAATCATGCCTAAGCCATTATAAAACAATGAGTTACAGCAGGAAAATAAGCATGAAACTTACCCTGTGAAACCGAGTAGTGTTAAATCAGCAAGGGATCCCGCACTTAATAAAGCGTGAAGAAGAAGTTAAATAGAGTGAATAATCCTATTTTATGCAAATTATTGGTATTATAGTATGAATAATTTGCAAGTCATGCTTAAGTGATTATATAGTAATGACTTACAGCTGGAAAATAAGCATGAAACTTACCCTGTGAAACCGAGTAGTGTTAAATCAGCCAGGGATCCGGCACTTAAGAAAGCGTGAAGCAGGAGTTAAATTGAGTGAATATTCTTAATTTATGCAAATTATTGGTATTATAGTATTAATAAATAGCAAATCATGCTTAAATGATTAAATAGCAATGAGTTGCAGCAGGAAAATAAGAAAGTTGCCCGTTACGGATGCCTTTCAGATAATTATTCCGGAAAATCAGGGCTGAGGGAATGTCTCAGCCCCGCATCAACAATCAATCAAATATAAGGAGAAATAACGGCAGAGGAATGGCGTGGCATCCGTATTTATCTCCATGATCTGACCAGTTTTTTGTGACAATAACAGGTCTGATTGCTTTAGGATTCTGATTACAGAAATAGTTCAGCCCTTTGACTGATGCTTTGTCAAAATTATTTCTGTATTTCACCTCAACCGGGAGCAGAACATTTGGTGAAGTGTGAATGACAAAATCCACTTCATAATCCTTTTCCCTGAAATAATCAAGCTGGATTGTGCCTCTCCACTTTTTAAGAGCCAGATATACAAGGTTTTCTGCATACAACCCCATCATACTGTTTTCAGAAAGCAGAGTGTCATCAAGTCTCAGTGTTGCATTTCTGAGTGCAAGATCAACAAGATAGAATTTCATCATTCCCTTGCGAACCCTCAGCGGCCCCGATCTGTATTTGGGCAGCCTGTAAATCAGATCTGTCATCTCAAGAAGCGGAAGATATTTTTCGATCTGCTGCTGATTGATATCTGTTTCTCTTGAAACGGATGAGACGGAATATTCTTTCCCGGGCGCTTCAAGAACTGAAATATAGAATCGTTTCAGCAGTTCAGGTTTCCTGAATTCAGCCGCAAGAACAAGGTCTTCATAAATTACCTTTTTAACCTGATTATCATAAAGATATTCCTGCTTTGCAAACCAGGAAGGCAACGCCCAGACCTCGGGAAAGCCGCCATCAAGAAAGTATTCTTTCAACAATTTATCAAGCAGGTTTCTGATATCTCCTTCAGGAATTCTGACTGATGCTGCTGCATCTGAGTAGTCTCCGTCTGAATTGAATTTTTTCAGAAGATCTGCGCCCGATTCATGGATGCTGCTGATAATCTGCAATTTTTCCTGATCTTCCCTGAGATTGTAGAGAACAAACTCCCGGAAGGAAAAAGGAAGCAAATGATAATCTTTCACTCTTCCTAACAGACTTTCCCTGCTTTTTTTGAATATAGGGGAAGATGCAGATCCCGAGATTATGATTCTGACCGGATATTTAAGATCATAATACTTTTTCAGGTATAATTCCCATCTTTCAAGCCTCTGAATCTCATCCAGGAAAAGAAATGTCTCTCCCGAAGATTTTTCTTTCTGTGCTTTTGTGAAAAGATGGTCAATAAGATCACTCGCAGAAATGCCTCTGGCATAAAGAGCAGGGTCATCAAATGAGTAATAAATGATTTTTTCCGGATTTACATTCTGCTCCAGTAAATATGCAATTACCTGTCTCAGCAGTGTGGATTTACCGACTCGCCTGGGCCCTGTAACTCCAAGTATCTGCGGGATTGAGAACAGTTCATTTACCAGTGTGTTGAACAGTGGTCTCCTGAATTCAGGGAGTAATTTCTGAAAATCAGCAGGATCTTTCCACCATGGGTTAAAAGCTGCGAGAATATTTTCGAAATTTTTCATTGAAGTAAGCTTTTTGACATTCTTAATAATCTGAATGTACAAAATAAGCAAAATTTGCAAATTATTGGTGTTATAGTACCGATAATTTGCAAATCATACTTAAGTTATTACATTACAAGATGTTACAGCGGGAAAATAAGCAGAAAACAAGCCCGCTGAAAACAAATAGCGGTAAAATGACCTGTTTTAAGGCATCCCTGAGGGGTCAGGAACAGGTGTCAAACCGGGTGAGCAGATTCAATTTATGCAAATTATTGGTATTATAGTATCAATAATTTGCAAATCACACTTAAATGATGATATAGCAATGAGTTACAGCAGGAAAATAAGCAGAAAACAAGCCCGCTGAAAACAAATAGCGGTAAAATGACCTGTTTTCAGTCATCCCTGAGGGGTCAGGAACAGGTGTCAAACCGGGTGAACAGATTCAATTTATGCAAATTATTGGTATTATAGTATTAATAATTTGCAAATCATACTTAAATGATTAAATAACAATAAGTTACAGCGGGAAAATAAGCAGGAAACGTACTCTGTGAAACCGAATAGTGTTAAATCAGCCAGGGATCTGGCACTTAAGAAAGTGTGAAGTAGGAGTGGAATTAAGTGAATAGTCTTAATTTATGCAAATTATAGGTATTATAGTATCAATAATATGCAAATCGTGCTTAAGTTATTATATAACAAGATGTTACAGCGGGAAAACAAGAAACAGTAGCACCCGGCAGGCGATTGATTCAATATTTTGCACCTGCAAAAGTGAGGGAAGCATTTGTTGTGGGGGAGGGTTTGAATTATTAATATCTGATACAGAAAGCAGGATTCAATCACGATTCATTATTGCATCCTGTGTAAAGGGAAGAGAATTTACTTAGTGAAGAGAGTGGGAGAATTCACAGAAGACAATCTATTTAAGCAGAAAAAGAGAAGCCCGTGCTCAGCAAAAAACAGGCACATGACTGCCGGGTAATCAGGAATATGGTTGTGATCAGTAAATAATAATGGCATTGAGTATTCCTGATGCCATACAATTATCTGATGCCTTAAAAATTTACGGATGAGCCGGCTGCAGCGTTAAAAGTATTAAAATGTAAGTGATTTGTATTCCGAAAAGTGTTGATTTTTAAGGGATTTAATAATACCTTTAAGGTCTTAATTTTTTTATGATTAGAGATAATATACAACACATCAGGAATGAGATTGCAAAGGCATGCAGTCAGTCCGGCAGAAACGAATCAGAAATTACTCTTATAGCCGTCTCCAAAAATTTTCCCTCCTCAAGCATAAGAGAAGCCATTGAAGCCGGAATCACTGATTTTGGTGAGAATAAGGCCAGAGAGTTTGAATCAAAATGCGCTGATATAGGTGACTCCGTTACCTGGCATTTTATCGGACACCTCCAGACCAACAAGGTGAAGTATGTGGTTAAGACGGCAGATCTTATTCACTCTGTTGATTCAGTTAAACTTGCAGCCGAAATCCAGAAGCAGGCAGAAAAAGCCGGCAAGGTTCAGAATGTGCTGATAGAAGTGAAAACTTCATTTGAAGAATCAAAACACGGACTTGCAGAGGAAGAAAATATTGCAGGGCTGGCAGAGTTTGTGAAAAATCAGCCGAACCTGGCGCTCCGGGGTCTCATGACAATTGCCCCGTTTGTTGATGATGAAAAAATAATCAGGGAAAGTTTCAGATCACTCAGGCTCCTGAGAGAGAACCTTAGTTCAGAAGGCTATGATGTGCCTCATTTATCAATGGGAATGTCGGGTGATTTCAGGATAGCAATTGACGAGGGGGCAACAATGATACGAGTCGGAACTTCAATTTTCGGAGAAAGAGTATATTAATGAAAATCAGTCCTGTTTCAATCAAGCGTCAGGAATTCCAGAAGGCATTAAGAGGATACGAACCTCAGGAGGTAAGAGTTTACCTTGACAGGCTGGCTGATGATGTTGAAAAACTTGTGACCGAACTCGATTCACTGAAAAAGGAGAATGACGAACTTCGTGAATCACTTGCTGATTTCAAAAAAATCGAATCCGAGTACAAACAGACTCTCCTTAAGGCCAATGAAAGTGCGAAATCAACCCTCGATTCTGCAAAAGCAGAGGCAGAAAAAATGATCAGGGAAGCAGAGGAAAACTTTGAGGTCAGGAACAAAGAGCATATCGCAATTCAGAAAACTCTTGAAGCGGATATAGCCATTCTCGCAAAAAGAAAAGATGAACTGCTCTCTGAGCTTATAAAGATTGTTAAGGAACAGGGTGAGCTTGCAGGAGTTAACACTTCTGATATACCTCAGCAGAAATTTTATGAAGATGATATTATTCCGGGAACAGAGAGGTATTTCCCGACAAAAATTAATCCAGATCCGGAAGAAAAGTAATGACAGACCTTATCAGCAAAATTCATGACGCCCTGCAGAAAATCAGGACCCTCACAAAAGAAAATTATGAAGTCGGGATAATCCTCGGCACGGGGCTCGGGGCACTCGCAAAGGAAATAGAGATAAGTCACTCGCTTGAATATGAGGATATTCCTCATTTTCCTGTATCGACAGTTGAATCTCACCATGGCAAAATGCTGTTCGGTAAATTAAGCGGCAAAAATGTGGTGGTTATGCAGGGTCGCTTTCATTACTATGAAGGTTACTCAATGCAGCAGATCACTTTTCCTGTACGTGTTATGAAGTTTCTGGGAGTAAAAACGCTGCTTGTATCAAACGCATGCGGAGGAATGAATCCACAGTACAGAAGGGGAGACCTGATGATCATGGAAGATCATATTAATCTGCTGGGAGATAATCCGCTGATCGGTAAAAATTATAATGAACTGGGTCCCAGATTTCCTGATATGAGTGAGCCATACAGCAAGCGGCTTATAGACCTTGCAGAAGAGATTGCACTTGAGCAGAAGATCAGAATCAGGAAGGGTGTTTATGTTGCCGTTCCGGGGCCTAATCTTGAAACACGCGCGGAATACAGATTTTTAAGAACAATCGGGGCAGATGTTGTCGGTATGTCAACAATCCCCGAAAACATTGTGGCAAACCATATGGGCATTGAGGTATTCGGGATCAGCATCATAACTGATGAATGTTTTCCTGATTCGCTCAAACCGGCATTGCTGCAGGATATTCTTGAGGCTGCCGGAGAGGCAGAGCCAAAGATGACGATGCTTCTGAAAGAACTTACCGGCAGGTTATAAATTGAAAGATAAAGGAATACTTTACTACCCGGCTTTAGTACTGTTTCCGGTCATTGCGGCAGCATCTGTTGCAACCGAAATTTTTCCGCAGTATGCTAACCACACTCTTTCGGTTTATGCAGGTATGTGTCTGCTCATGTATCTGGCAGGTAACTCACTCTATGTGTACGCTGATAAAAAGAGCAATGCGGGAGTTCCCGCAATTCTGGGTTTTCTGCCGGTTGTGGGAGTTGCGGTATATCTCTTTTATCTTGCATTCACCAAACAGAACAGGGATGTTCTGGTTGAAATGCTGCCTTTGTATCTGCTTAAAGTAACAGGCGCTGTTGCTGCGGGCTGGTTCGGCTACCTTGCAAAGGCTTATAAAATACTCTCTGAAGAAGTTTACAATACTGTTCCCTCCGGTGAAAAATCGGCAGAGGTTAATGTTCCCGAAGATAAGGTCACCGATCTTAATCTCCTGGAAGGTTTAACAAATGCGGCGCAGGAACCTGAAGTAAATGTGCAGCGCGATGCAGGCATTCCCGAAGGAGAAGAAAGGCTCAGAAGACTTATAGAGCGCGAAAAAGAATTTTTGATCAACTATTTGAAGAAATAAATATTACGTATATCCGGTAAAATTATGTACAAGCAATATTCTGAAAATTTAAATTACCCGAAAATTGAAAACGATGTATTAGAGTTCTGGGAAAAGAACGGGATTTTTGAAAAGTCTATAAACACAAGAAGTGCAGAAAAGTCATTCACTTTTTATGAGGGCCCACCCACTGCCAATGGTAAACCCGGTATTCACCATGTGATGGCAAGAACTCTTAAAGATCTCATTTGCCGTTATAAGACTCTTCAGGGCTATCAGGTTCACAGAAAAGCCGGATGGGATACTCACGGTCTTCCCGTTGAGATTGAAGTGGAAAAGGCACTCGGAATTAAAAACAAATCAGAGATTGCACAGTTTGGTGTTGAAAAGTACAATGAGGCATGCCGTAACTCGGTATTTATGTATAAAGACCTCTGGGAAAGAATGACCCAAAGGATGGGTTACTGGATAAATCTTGAGGATGCCTATATAACCTGCACCAATGAATATATTGAATCGGTCTGGTGGTCACTTAAAACCCTTTTTGATAAGGGGCTTGTATACAAAGATTATAAGATTGTGCCGCAGTGCCCGAGATCTGAGACTGTGCTCTCATCTCATGAACTGGCGCTTGGCTACAGGATGACAAAAGACCCCTCGGTTTATGTGATCTTTAAAGTGAAGGGGAAGGAAGAGTATTTCCTGGTATGGACAACCACCCCCTGGACCCTCATCTCCAATGTTGGTCTGGCACTGGGTCCGGATGTCACTTATGTTAAAGTTGAACATAAAAACCATGTGCTTATACTTGCCAAAGAACGTTTAAGTGTTCTGAACGGTGAATACACAGTGATATCAGAGCACAAGGGATCAGAGCTTGAAGGTATTGAATATGAACAGCTTCTCAACTTTGTAACCCCTGATAAAAAAGCATTTTTCACGGTTTTAGCTGATTTTGTAAGCACCGAAGACGGTTCAGGCATTGTTCACATTGCCCCTGCATTCGGACAGGATGACTATGAAATATCGAAAAAATACGGACTCCCGATGCTTCAGCCTGTTACCCGCGGAGGCAGATTCACTGATGATGTTGAACCCTTCAAAGGTCAGTTCGTTAAAGATGCTGATGCAGGTATAATTCAGCTTCTCCGTGAGCAGGGTAAACTTTACAAAAAGGAAACCATTGAGCACTCATACCCGTTCAGCTGGAGGTTTGATGATGTGCCTGTGATTTATTATGCCCGTGAGTCATGGTTCATAAGAACCACCGCAATTGCCGACAGAATGGTTGAACTTAATAAAACCATCAACTGGTATTCGCCTGAAATCGGATCGGGAAGGTTTGGCAACTGGCTTGAAGATAATAAAGACTGGGCGCTTTCAAGAGACAGATTCTGGGCAACACCGCTGCCCATCTGGGTCAGCGAGGATCATAAAGATATGTTTGCGGTAGGTTCAATAGAAGAACTGAAACGGGGTATTTATGTTGAAGATGACGGAACTGAAAAATCAGTGGCAGATCTTGAGAATCTTGATCTCCATAAGCCGTATGTGGATAAAATAATATTCCGTAAAGACGGTAAGACTTACAGAAGAACCCCTGAGCTGATTGACGTCTGGTACGACTCAGGAGCCATGCCGTTTGCACAGTATCATTATCCGTTTGAAAACAAAGAGTGGTTTGAGGCAAATTTCCCTGCAGATTACATTTCTGAGGGAATTGATCAGACACGCGGCTGGTTCTATACGCTGCATGCAATTTCAACCATGCTTTTTGATAAAGTTGCGTATAAAAACAATCTTGTAACCGATCTTATACTTGATAAAGAAGAGCGCAAGATGTCAAAATCAAAAGGTAACACTGTTGATCCTTTCATGCTTTTTGATAAATACGGTGCAGATGCAACCAGGTGGTATCTTATTGTCAATAATCCGCCGTGGCGACCCACCCTCTTTAACGAGGATGATCTGGCTGAGCTGCAGCGCAAGTTCTTCGGCACTCTTGTAAATACATATTCATTTTTTGCTCTCTATGCCAACATAGACAAGTTTGATGATTCGCAGGCAAAAATTCCGTATGAAAAGAGACCTGAAATTGACAGATGGATCATCTCAAAACTGAACTCTCTCGTTGAAAATTACGAAGCCCACATGGAGGCTTATGATGTAACCAAAGCAGCAAGGGCTGTTTCTGAGTTCACAATTGATCATCTTTCAAACTGGTATGTAAGAAGAAGCCGCCGCCGTTTCTGGAAATCTGAAATGAGTGAACAGAAGCTTTCTGCATATCAGACCCTGTTTGAGTGTCTGCTCACAGTTTCAAAGCTGACCTCCGTATTTGCACCGTTCATTTCCGAGGAGATATACAGAAATCTGACAGCCGCCTCAAAGGGTGAGCATGCGGAATCAGTGCATCTTTCACATTTCCCTGAGGTAACATACAAGAATGCTGAGCTTGAGGAAAAGATGGATGCCGTTCAGAGAGTCGTGTTTATAACAAGATCTATCAGGGCAAAGTACAATCTGAAAACCAGACAGCCCCTTAAAAAGATCATTGCCGCTGTATCGGCCTCCCTGAAGGAGCCGCTTGAGACGATGAAAGATGTTGTTCTTGATGAAGTAAACATCAAAGATCTGGTAATTCTCACTGATGATGCGGGCATAGTTAAAAAATCGGCTAAACCGAACTTTAAATCAATCGGGCCCAAATTCGGCAAATCTGTGCAGCCGGTGGCAAATGCGATCCGTGAATTCACTGCTGATCAGATAAAAACCGTTGCTGCAGGCGGTAATATCACATTAAACATAAACGGTACAGATGTTGTGATTGAGCCGGCAGATGTTGAAATAATTTCATCCGAAATTGAAGGATGGATTGTGGAATCGGATGAAACCATCACGGTAGCTCTTGATACTGAACTCACGCCGGAGCTTATAAACGAGGGTCTTGCAAGAGAATTCGTGAACAGAGTGCAGAATATGCGCAAGGATGCAGGGTTTGATGTGACCGATAAAATTAATATAAGATTCACATCAGACGATGGTTTTGTTGAAGCTGTTAATAATTTTTCTTCATATATTACAAATGAAACTTTGGCGTTAAATCTTACTTCAGGTTTAATTAACAGCGGATACAGCCAGGACTGGAAAATCAACGATTACAACTGTAAAATCGAAATTGAAAAAATATAATTGAGGTTGTTTCAATGTCAGAAAACCAAAACAAAAACATCGGAGAAGGCCAGCAGGGGGCACCACAGGGTGACCGTAAAACTGCCTATTCTCCTGAGGAGTTACAATACTTCAAGCAGATTATAGAAGCTAAAAGGGATGAAATTGTTATTCAGCTTCAGAATCTGAGAGAAAGAATGATGGACCCAACCACCGGAGAGTATATTAATGAGAATTCTCCTTATTCTCTTCATATGGCGGAAATGGGAACAGACGCAATGGAAAGAGAAAAGACATATCTCTACGCTCAGAGAGAAACAAAGTTCCTGGGATATCTTGAGGATGCTCTTAAGAGAATAGAGAATGGCACTTACGGTGTTTGCATTGAGTGTGTTGATGAACCACAGAATCTCTGTGAAACATGCCCCCTCATTCCAAAAGCAAGACTTGAGGCAGTTCCGCACAGCCAGCACTGTCTCCCTATTAAACTTAAACAAGAGAAAAAACGCGGTCACTAACTTCAGGTTCAATTGAAAATCTTCTACGTCTCACTGATTGTTCTTATTGTTGACCAGGTAAGTAAACTGCTCGTGAAGGGTTTTTCCATTCCGGCATCTCTTGCCCAGGCAGTCATTTTTGCGTTGATGCGTTCGGCGGTTTTTGGCTCACCACCTTGGTTCACCCAGCGGTATTGGCCAGGAGCATGCAGAACAAATAATTCAGGCTTCCCATTATCCGGATCGCCAAACAGATTGGTGGT
>JABWCA010000114.1 GCA_013359345.1 Ignavibacteriaceae bacterium | reverse complement strand
CTGACCCGCCGCGGCGGGCTGTTGTCACTGTATTGATATTCTTATATCCAGTCCGGCCTCATTACGTGTTGTTGGCGGAATTCTGGATGCACCTTCAGGTGTTGTTTCCGATCGTTTATAGAATATAGAAAGTGTCACACGTGAACTGATTACATATTTGATTCTCGGTTCAAACTGAACAGTGTTTGTACCATTCTGTGGTATACCCTCTTCAGTAAACCTGTTCATGTCAAAAATCACTGAAGAATTCTTTGACAGCGAGTAGAGAAAGCTGAATTCAATGTCATTTTTCAGATTAATGCCAAAAAGCGGCACCTCAAAACCTGATTTATTGTAATTAAGCGTTATACCTATTTCACGTGAATTGCTCTCTGTGATATTTTTGGTTGTAACACCAAGATCATAGGAGGTCTTTGAAGAGTATTTCACAGATCCGCTCAGGTTACCTCCCCAGAGTTCATTGAACGTAAGGTTAAGACCTATAAGCGGGGCAAACGAATAACTGATTTTCTGATTCTGAGTTACCTGGGTTCCGTCAGGTGTGATTTTCCATCCCTCTGTGTAGTCTGATGCGTAAGAATGATCAAGCGAAACCCTTTTGGCAAATCCCGAGAAAACTCCAAGCTTTTCCAGCCCGTCCCAGCTTATTCTCCAGTTGGGTCTGGGAATGTAATTTGCAACATCGCTTAAGAAACCGAGGTTAGAAAGCAGCGGAAGTGATTCCATGCCTTTAACAAAAGCGCTGGATAAGTTGGATGTAGGGTCTGCTGCATCAGGGTTATAAAGTTCATTAACCTTTTTTATACCACTGCCAAAAACAGAGAATATGAAAACCGGCGGTAATGAGAAAAATGATCTGTTAATTGCCCCGGTCGAGGAGATATTATTAACAAATGTATTCCCGAATTCATCTGATGTAAGTGTAACCGATTTATTAATTGACCAGTTAACTCTCCATGTAAGGTCAATTCTGGCACCCTCCCAGAGCGGTTTTGATGTTCTGATGTCAATATTATTTCTTTCGGAGTAATTATCAGTCAGGTTGCTGTTAGCGGCTCTCGGTCCGGGATCAAGGCTGAGACCAAGCATGAACAGGCGGGCGGGACCCTCTTCGCCTGATTGTTTCACACCCCAGAAATTCTTGAATCCGTTGCCGTATCCTCTTATACCGTTTGCTGAGAATGATATATCATTTGAGTAGTCAACACTGATATTCTCATAATCGAAGAAGATTACCTGAACAGCGGTTTTAAGAAGATTGAAAGCGTTCTTTAATGCGCTCGGTTTTGGTGCAGCAAGACTGTCCTGCACTTCTTCAACCTGGGCAACCTGAGTTTCGCCTGTTTTATTATCCTGACCGTTATCAATATCCTCGTCAAAATCTCTTGTTCTGCGGTTTCTTGGCTGTTCTACCGGTTTTGGAGCCGGTTCTTTTGGTTTCTGCTGAACTGCAGGCTGCGGAGCCGCATCTTCTTTGAAGAGCGGTTCGGTAAGAGCTTTGAGTCTCAGTTTGAACCCTACTGCTGTTCTGTTCTGGAATCCTGCTGAACGGCCTGCCTCTGCCTGCCTGAAATCATTGTTCCAGTTATACCTTACGTTATATCCCGCAGTGATCTGCAGATATTTATTGAGATCAAACCAGGAGGGAAGCCTGGGGTTGGTTCTCAGGTCAAATGACTGATTATATCTGAAATCCCTTCCGAAGAACTGCCCGCCGAATATATCGCTCCAGATTGCCGATTCTGCTCTGGGGTTGTTGAATTCATCCGTTTCAAGATATGTAAGCGATGATGCAATATCAAAGTTGTAATTAAGAGCAACATTGATAAATGCCTTCTCAGTGATCTTCCAGTTAAATCCTGCGGTTCTGTTTGCAGTGAAATCTCTGGAAATTGTCTCCTGACTCGTTGATGTACCCTGTGTTCTTGTCTGTGTAAGAGAAAACTGACGTCTTGCCTGAACATTCCAGTTTACTGTCTGCGGAGTGAAATAAATTCTTGTGTCTTTGTAATCATCAAAAAGGTTGAAAAACTCGCCAATTATCGGAATCTTACCCGGTTCAAAGTAGTAATCAGGATTCAGGTTAAGGGCATAGTTAATGTTTGCGTTCCAGATCCAGTTTGATGATGAGAGAGTTGTGGGATTTCTGCTGAAACTCTTGTTATAGTTGAACCCGTAGCTTAGTGAATTAACAACATCACGGAAAAACCAATGCTCTGAAGGCACCTTGATCTGGATATTTGATATTGTCCAGGTATCAGATGTGTTCAGTGTCTGCGTTGAGGTTGTAAGCTGTTCAACCTGATTATTGATATCCTCTTCTGCAACACCCTCTTTTGCTCTTTTTTCTCTGAGCTGCTCGGCCGCCTGGCTGACCTTGATATCAGTACCGGGAATGTACAAAGGATTGCCAACACTCTCAGTTCTGGAGTAATTAATTTTCAGGTTACTGCCCGGTAGCGGAACAGGAATAAATTTGAGAACATCTATATCAGTTGAAAATCCCCAGTTCCTGGTCTCGACTCTTGACCCGAAACGGTCTGCAAGCCTGTGGAAATAAGGATCGGTCTGGCTGAGATTAGCACTTATCGTGATCAGATCTGCAAGTTTTACTGTTGATGACGCTGTATATGCCCAGCCGGGGGTGTTATCCGCACCTATAACCCTGAGTTCATTTACCCACACCTCACCTGATATGTTATTGGTTACAAGACTCTGTATACCAACCGAGAGGAATTTCACAGTTGTAAGGCTGGGATTTCCTTTAACAACATAAAAATGACCCGGTTTACCATCAACGGGAACCCTGAATATCACATTAGCCGAATCACGTGTCTGTTTAATTGCAGTAAGCTTGGCAAACTCAATCGAAATTTCATTCCAGCCGGGCTGCACAGGCTGACGGTATTCATAATAGTTATTAGTATCAGCACCAAAACGATAATAAACCTCGGCAGAGAACTGTCCCTGACCCGGGTTATAAGAAATTGATCCGGGGAGCTGAACGGAATCGCCATGAATGAAAAGTTTCATCTCGGTGTAATTGAAAATATCGAGAGGTCTGAACAGATACTTAACTGCTTCCCTCTTTTCACCGCCGGGGAGTTCTTTAAGGATGAGGCTGAGTGACTGCTCATTTCTGAATATCTCCTGATCAGGACGGCTTCTGTCTCTTTCTCTTTCGACGCCGGGAGGGCTGCTGTAATTCGGGTTATCTTCAACATTCACAACAGAGATTGAGAGAATGCTGTCTCCCTCAATTGCTTTACGCCATTGGTTACCCACCAGATTGAAATCCGCAAATCTGAGAGATGCAATCTGATTAGTACCGTTCATGAAGATTCTGATAAACTCAACCAGTGTGAAAGTGGGCTTGCCAACTTCAAGTGAAAAATCTTTAAGCGGAATTCTGTAGAGATACCAGCCGGCGTTGTTGCCGCCGCCTTTTATATAAGGATTATCAACGGTATCAAGAGGCACAACATACCTGAAATAGCTGTTTGCCTGATCAAGCGATCCGTTTTTGTTAAGATCCTCTGTGTCCGGAATTCTTCCGATATCAGTAAGCGCAGCATTACCCTGAGTACCGTTAATATTGAAATAGTTATAAATATTAAAGATATTCGAGTTAATGTAACTGAAGTTATCCTGGCTCGGGTCAGGTCTTGAACTGCCGTAAGTGGTCTGCTCCGCCGCATCAAACAATCCGTCTATACCTGTATCTTCTCCCTCATCAATCAGATCATTCTGCGGTGGCCTGTCTTCGCTGTCAAGCCTGTTGTTGGGAATGACGTCCTCGCTTACTTTACCGAGGTCTATGTAAAGTTTTGCACCCTGCTCAACAGTTCGGATATTCAGCCAGAACTCGATAAACTCGATATTTTCATCCACAAGGTTGCTTGCGGTTGATGAGAGAAGCTTCATCATACCGCCCCAGTTCCTCTTTTTATCAAGGAGGAGGTTGGGATCATAGTTATAAGTGCCGGGGGTATCGGGCTGGAACACAAAATCAAGCACCGTAACCTGATCATCGCCTCTGGCGGTGTATCTCTGAGGCCAGATATTCTTTGAAACCACATCTGAAGGAAGAACGTTAAACCACCATGACTTGCCTTTATAAGCCATCTTCTGCTGTCTTGTAAGTCCGGGCAGGAACGGAAGGCTGTCAGGTACTGAAAGGTCTTTCCATGCTCCGTAAGAAATACCCACGGGAATGGTTCTCTTTGCTCCTTCAAAATCGTCTATATACGCAATGCTCTTGCCTGCATCAGATGCAATATTACTTTTCTTTGTATTGGGATCAGGCATCATGTATGCAAATTCACCCGTGAGTGAGATGCTTGACATTTCCCTGGTTGAAAGCACTTCGTCAATAAGTCTGGTAATTACAGGAAGTTCTGCGCTGGTCTGGAAATCAACACCCAGAATTGCGTTGCTCAGAGGTTCTTCACCTATTCTCACTTTATCACTTAGTGTCTGCTGTGAGAGGTTAAGGAACGAAAATCCGAGTTTGGTCTTCTTTGAGATATCAACCAGACCTCTTATACCGAACAGTGTCTTTGATGCAAGCTGAAAGAGATCATTTTCTTCATAGGTGATTTTCAGGTTTGCACCCGGGCTCAGTGCTGCTGCATTTCTGATAGTTAACTGGCCAATGTTATAATCGACCACATAATCGGTGCCGGGGGTCAGTTCCCTGCCGTCAAGGAGCACTTTAACCGAGTTCTCAACCATGTTAAAACCAAGCTGGAAAACTGATGCCGATTCGCCTGAGAATGTTCCTGTAAGAATGAATTTATCCCTGATCTTATCCTGCCGGGCAAAAGTTATTGACTGATCATAAACAGCAAGGTATTTGAGCGAATCTGCATTGGGAAGATTAGGGGGCAGATTCCTTCCGAAAGGCTGAAGATACGGGAATATGATTTCACCGGTTTCAGGAATAATAGTTATCTGAGGTTTATAGTCAAACTTGCCGTCGGGCGGAGGGAGCTTATTGGGACCCACCTGATCAAGCCCGAATGCATTAAGAAGTCTTACATCACCCAGAACGCTCTGGGGCTCGTTGCCTTCAACTTCATACTTAAGATCAAATGTGAAGCCCTCTTCCTTCAGATTTCTTCCGCCTACGGGGTAGATATTTTTGAGGAGGAGCTTCCATGCCTTTGTGTAACTCGGCTGAAGATTTGCAGGCTTAACAAGTTTAAGTATAAGACGCTGTGAAGTATCTGCACCGGCCTGCTGTAAAAATTCACCGTAAAACTGATCATCCGCCGGTGAGCCGTCAAAGCCGCCTTCCACACGGTATGAAACTGCTATTATATCCTGATCCTGAATCTGTGTCCTGAAAGTGATATAGCCGGTCTCCTCATGCAGAATATAATCTGAATCTCTGTTGAGCCTTATAAACCGCCCCTTGACCTGCTGACCCGGAATTTCCTCAATGTCATCCTGTCTCAGGTTATCGGGGTATCTCTGGGTTTCACCTCTCGGAGGGAGATCAATGTATGCGTTGGCGCTTCGTTCTGTCGGGTCTTTGAGTGTCTGGTTAATTGATTTCCATACCTCAATATCCTTCACTACAAAAGGTCTCTCTACGATGGGGGTCGGGTTTCCGTAATATTTAAAAAACAGATTGAACTGGGCTGTGGTATCAGCGTAAATAGTATCAAGGAAGTAATGATTGATGGAGTAATCATAAGCGCGTTTTGTATACTCCTGAGAGGTCTTGCCGCTTTCAACCGATTTCTCTTTTACTTCCGCCTTTTTCTGTGATACAAGGGTTGTAAGGGTAAGCGGACCGAGCTTCATATCTGCCTTAACACCAAACAGCGCTTCTGAACCGCCCACAAGTGAAGAGGTCTGAAGCGATACGTTACCGGCTTCTATTTTCTGTATAATTTCATCTTCGTAACCGGTGTACTTTATTTTAAGCTGGTTCTGATACTCAAATGTTCTTTCGGTGTTCCAGTCTGCCCCTATCAGAAGTTTATCACCAATTGTTCCGTTTACGTTTATCTGTACCTGCTGCCTGAAATCGGGTTCGTTTCTCGTATTACCGATCCTGGAAGCCGTTATACCCTCAGTGCTTTCATTCCTCCATGCAGCCCTGATATCAACCGCGCCGCCTATCTTCAGGCTTATGATTGGCGGACCGAAAATACTCAGCACACCAACACTCGGCAGCGGAATTTCAAAATCTGTTATATCTTTTATGAGGTCAGAGAGATCCTTTTTGCCACTCTTCAGTTCATATTTATAGGCCAGAGTTTCCCACATCTCCAGCTCTTTTGCAGAAAGACGCGTTGTAAGATACTCTTCAATCGGGATACGCAGTGAGATGCGGTAAAGCTGGTTCCCCAGAAATTCCTTTATAGTCACAAACTGACCGCTTGAATCAATTTCTATTGTCTTTTTATAGCCGTTGGGACGCGGAAAAAGAGATGATCCTTTGGGATTGTAAATTTCGGTTACGAGCGGATCGGTTCTTTTATACTTAAAATGAGCAAGGCGCGCAGTTGAATCTATCTTTGCCGAATCAATTTTGATGGTATCTGCCAGGGCAAGGGAGTCAGTTATTCCCAGGCTGTCTGTGAATAATGTTGAATCTGCCGGTTTTGTGGTGTCGCCGGGAGGAACAAAAAACTGAAGTGATAATGAGCCGTCCGGTGTGGTCAGCCTGGTTTCACCGCTGTTTGTCTTACTTTCGGCTGCGGGCAGACTATTATCGTCTTTATATTCTGAATTATGATCGAATATAAATGTAAGACGCCTTTCCTGGTCTGTTTCCAGAAAGGTGAATCCGCTGCTCACTACCAAAGCTAATAACGAACCAACAATGACCGCCGTGAAGCCGGCGATGCCTGATTTATAACCTGAAATTACCGTAACCTGTTGTTGTTGCTAAAAACCGTATCAATGTTGAGTATGCGGACTCCGATTTTATTTAATGACAAACTTAAAAAAAATCAAACAAAAAGATAATGTAATTTTTTTTACTCTTCAAGAAAAAATGCTCTGAGGGAGTTAAAGCTGTAGTTAAGATATCAAAAAGAATGGGGGCTATTATTTTTCAGAGACCTGTATCTCTTGAATCTGTTGAAACTTCATACTTATCCACAATATCCCCCCGCTCAATGATCACGGCAGATAATTTATTTCCCGTGAATGCAGAGGTGTCAATATACACAGCGTTGGTAAGTTCCTCATACCTTACAGATTTCTGTCTGGTGTGCCCCACAACCTGAAGCTCTCCGAGATTTGCGAGCACCTCTCTGTTCCAGAGTATCCCCGTTTCATCAAGAAGTTTATCACTGAAATAATCTGTTATTCCGCCGTTCCTGTAATAACCTTCCCTGATCATATTATCATAGTGCCTGTCAGAAATTCCGGCGTGAGATATGATTGAATTTTCGGTCATGATAACAAGCGGAAGGTTCCTGATATACTCTATATGATCTTTAAGGTACTCTTTATTGGCTTCGTAAGATTTGATAGTATTCATTGAACCGTTATAGCTCCAGATGGCTGAGGCCGTGCTTCTCCGGTCAATAAAATAGCTGCAGAACATGTAATCATGATTCCCCATGACGGGCATTATACCCGTTTCAATGCAGCACTGCACAACTTCAGCGCTGTATTTGCCCCGGTCGACGAGATCTCCGGTAGCAAACACGGAAATCTCGCCATAACGGGTGTAAATCAGATCAAGAAGCTGCAGAAGCGTATGATAACAGCCGTGAATATCCCCTATTACCGCTATCATAACTCTCAGATAAATTTCTGTTCTTTTGCATATCTTTCAAGCTCTTCCCTGAATTTGGGATGAGCCACTGATATAAGCGCATTAACTCTTTCTCTCACCGGTTTGCCGTAAAGATCTGCCACACCGAACTCGGTTACAACATAATGCACGTCTGCCCTGTTTGTAACAACTCCGGCACCGGGTTTAAGCTGTGCGGTGATTCTTGAAATCTTAAGATCCTTTGTTGCTGATGGCAGTGCTATGATCGGCTTGCCTCCTTCGGATCTCGATGCTCCGCGGATGAAATCAACCTGTCCGCCGAATCCTGAAAATAATCTCGGACCCAGTGAATCTGAACAAACCTGACCGGTTAAATCAACTTCGATTGCGGAGTTGATTGCAACCATCTTCTTGTTCTGGCTTATAACAAAGGGATCATTAACATACTCCTGCGGATGAAACTCTATCATCGGGTTGTTGTCAATGAATCTGTATAGTCTCTTTGTTCCCAGGATAAAACCTGCAATGATCTTGCTGTTATGAATGCCTTTATATTTATTGGTTACAACTCCGTTTTCAACCAGGTCAATGATGCCATCGCTGAACATCTCTGAGTGAATACCAAGATCTCTCTTTGTATGGAGGAATTTAAGCACGTTATCAGGTATTACTCCTATTCCCAGTTGGAGCGTTGAGCCGTCTTCAATCAGATCCGCAATGTTGCGTCCTATTTTTTCATAGGCATCGGCCATCTCAGGGGTTAAATCTCTTTCACCCTGCGGCAGCTCATAGATACTGTCATCAACTTCAACAATATAATCTATCTTGCTTATGTGGATAAAGCTGTCACCAAGGGCTCTCGGCATGTTGGGGTTAACCTGCGCAATGATAACATCTGCATACTCGGCTGCGGTCTTTATCAGGCCCACTTCAACACCGAAACTGCAGAAACCGTGTTCATCAGGGGGCGAAAGGTGAACCAGCGCAACGTTGATTTTCACGATCCCCTTTTTGATCAGGTGGGGATATTCATAAAGATATACAGGAATGAAATCTGCTCTGCCTTCTCCCACGGCTTTTCTTGCCTCACCGCCCATGAAATATGATTTGTGCCAGAAATGATCCTGCATTCCCGGGGCAAGGTAAGGGAGTGTGCCCACAGAAAGGGCGTGTATCAGATTAACATCTTTAAGTTCATCTTTTCTCTGCACCAGTGCATTAATCAGTGTTGTCGGGAAAGCGCAGTTTGAATGAACCGCCACCGTATCGCCTGATTTAATTACACTTACAGCCTGTTCTGCCGTTACAAGTTTACTGTTATAATTTTTAAGAATTCCGCTTCCTATGTCAGCTCTTATTTTAATCTCGTCAACCATATCAATTCCGGGATTTAATTATGTGAAAAAATGTGAATACGGCGGTACTCAAGACTGAAAGTCTCGGCAATAATCTCACTTGTACAAAAACCGTTCATTGTGCATACACCTTTGGCAAGACCCTGGTCATCCATGATTGCATTCATGATTCCTTTGTCTGCTATTGCCGATATATACGGTACCGCTGAATTATTAAGACCAAATGAAGCCGTTCTTGAAGCTATTGCAGTCATATTAGGCACGCAGTAATGGAGAACATCATGCGCTATATAATACGGATCTGACAATGTTGTTGGTCTGCTTGTTGCCACGCATCCCCCCTGATCAATGGAGACGTCAATAATCACTGCACCCCGTTTCATGGTTTTCACCATATCTTCGGTAACCAGGTGCGGCGCCTTCTCTCCTTTGATCATCACGGCGCCAATAAGCACGTCGGCAAATTTCACGCCTCTTGAAATTGTATAGGGGTTGGCAACAACTGTTGTTATTCTTTTTGCAAACTGATCTTCAAGGCTTCTCAGCTTGTAAAGATCTTTATCAAGCACTATAACCTGTGCTCCGCGTCCCAGTGCAGCCTGAGCTGCTATGCGGCCCACGGTTCCTGCTCCCAGAATCACAACAGCGGCCGGAGCAACACCTGTAATACCGCCAAGGAGCACGCCTCTTCCAACGGGCGATGTGCTTTCAAGCAGGTTTTCTGCAGCCTGCACTGCTATCTGTCCCGCAATCTCACTCATTGAATGAAGTATTGGCAGGCCCATATCATCCTCAATGAGTTCATAACCTATTGCGGTGATTTTTTTATCCAGAAGTGCGCTTATAATCTTCTTGTTACCAACAGAGAGATGCAGAAATGAAAAGACAGTCTGATCTTCCTGCAGCAGCGGGAGCTCTTCATCAGTGATTCTTGATACCTTTGCAATCATTTCTGACCGCTGATAAAGCTCTTCTGTATTATAGATTATCTTTGCGCCGAGTGATTTATAGGTGTCGTCTGAAAAATGGCTTCCTTCTCCCGCACCCGATTGTATATAAACTGTGTGTCCGTTCCTTACTAAAAGGTCAACTCCGGCAGGGGTTAAGGCTACTCTTTTTTCATCAAATTTAGTTTCTTTTGGTATTCCGATTCTCATAACTCAATAGTCTTTACTTTGGAAATTATCTGTTTTTAAACTATTTCAAGTGATCTTTCAAGATCATGTATTATGTCTTTATGGTTTTCTATTCCGAGAGCAACCCTTATGCCGCCGGGGTGTATTCCGTGCTCCAGCAGTTCATTCACCGGTATCATTGAATGAGTCATCGTGGCAGGATGCTCTATTAAAGTTCTTGTATGCCCCAGGCTCACAGCAAGAGTGAGAGTGTAAGCGTTATCAGCCGCAAAGTTCATGAATCTTCTTGCTTTTTCCTTTGATTCATCAAGCGTATCGGCCTTGAGTCCGAAGAACAGCAGGCTTCCCGGGGCAAACTCCCCTTCAAAGTTTTTCATTTGCTCTTTTGCAAGCTTGTACTGCCTGAATGAGGGGAGACCCGGGTAATTCACGAATTCAACTTTTGGGTGGGCTTCCAGAAACTCTGCTATTTTCATGGCATTCTGAGTCTGACGTGCAATTCTGAGGTGAAGCGTCGTGAGTCCGTAAGTCAGAACAGTCCACGCGGCTTTGGTTCCGAGCACAGCACCAAAATCCTTGCGGTACATAAGAAGGTGATCCTGAAATTCTTTTCTCCCGATCACCACCCCTCCCATATCCGTTCCGAAACCGCCGATGCCCTTTGTAAGTGAATGCACCACAAAATCGGCACCGAGCTCAATCGGCCGCTGGCAGTACGGTGTGGCAAAAGTGTTATCAACAACTATATAGATTTTATCATCGCGGGTGATATTGATCTCATCAACCATTCTTCTTAATGCCCTTATATCAATAAGGTCAAGGTTCGGGTTGCAGGGAGTCTCAAAATAAATAACTCTCGTTTTTGCGGTGATTTTTTCTCTTATTGTATCAGGATTTGTAAGGTCGGTATGGATCGTGTTAATATCATAACGCGGGTACCAGTTTTTGAGAAGTGAATAAGTGCATCCGTAGAGGGTTCTTGATGCAACTATGTCATCACCTGATTTGCATAAAATACCGAGAACTGCAGATATTGCTCCCATGCCGGTCGCAAATGTAACTGCCATCTCGCCTTTTTCAATAAAAGCAAGATTTTCTTCAAGGATATCTTTATTGGGCTCGCCGAGGCGGTCATAAATATAAATGGGACTGGTTTCCTTACCAAGCATATCAGGATTGGCAAATTCTATAAATCCTTCTGATCCTCTTTCTACTGAATCTAATCTGAATATAACCGATGATGACAGGGGGGCTGTTACGTGGTGAGAATAATCCCATTTCTTAGTGATGTTCTTGCCGTAAATGAGGTGCGTTTCAGTTGAATACACTTCCTCATTAAGCATTTCTTTATTTTCCGTGTCCATTTTAGTATCCTCTCGCTAAAGGATTTTAAATCTCAAAAATCATACTCCTAATGTACGAAACGCCTTTCAAATTAACACATTTATGTTTGTCGTTGAACGTTGTGTTAAATTCTTGAACCACAAAGTCAGGAAGACACAAAGACTTTATTAAAAGCTTATTTCGATAATGGATGGTGTCCTGATGTTCCTGTGTCGTGTTTCCTGTTTCCTGTTTCCTGTTTCAGTTATTGAACCACAAAGGCTCTAAGATACAAAGAATAGTTTTCAGCTTTTATGTCAGAATTTTCGTTTTGCTTAGGTTGTATGCTTTATATG
>JABWCA010000113.1 GCA_013359345.1 Ignavibacteriaceae bacterium | reverse complement strand
ATATGATTTCCTTCACAGATTGAACTTTCTGAGAAATACTCTTTAATAAAATCTTCTTTGTGCCTTTGCGCCTTTGTGGTTAAATAAATTATTCTGTCCTGGCGGATTTATAGTTCTAAAATATTGCTCATATTGCATCAGGCAGAGCATCAGAAGATTTAAATTCCAGAAATTTATGATTTCCTTCACAGATTGAACTTTCTGAGAAATACTCTTTAATAAAATCTTCTTTGTGCCTTTGGGCCTTTGTGGTTCAAAACTGCAATTGGAATTAGACAAAAAAATTAGTTAAGTTTAATAAGCTGTTATAATATTTTGGCAGTGAAAGCGTGAAGGAAACATGTGTTTCCCGGCGCGGGTATTTTAAATAATTCATCATTTAAAATTGTGCAAGGTCATTAAAATGAAAACAGATTTCCCCTATTACAAAGTGCCGTTTGTATCCTCTATTCAGGAAATGGTGGTCAACTCGGCAAAGACCTTCAAAGACAAAACAGCACTCGAAGATCTTAACAACTACCCCGTCTCATCAGCAACATTCTCCCAGCTTTTAAATTACGTTATAAGATTTGGCAAGGCACTTAATAAACTTGGCTTAAAGGAACGGGACCATATAGCCGTTATCGGTGATAACAGAGTGCAATGGGGAATTACTTACCTTACTGCAATGAGCTGGAACATGGTTATTGTTCCCATTGATAAAAACCTAAGCCAGAATGAAATACTCAATATACTTCATGAATCAGATTCACGGGCTATAGTTCTCTCTGATAAATTTGAAAACCTGCTGAGCGAGAAAAAACATGTCCTTAAACGCCTTGAATTCTGCATCAGCATGGATGCCCCGCAGCACAATGATGAATTTTACTCAATGGTGCAGCTCCTCAATGCTGAAGATGCGGAAAATTACACATTCCCTGTCATTAACCCTGATGAAATGGCCGAGATAATTTTCACAAGCGGCTCACTCGGGCGGGCAAAAGGTGTGATGCTGAGCCAGAAAAACCTTACTGCTAATCTGATGGCAATGACACAGATGATAGATATAGGTCCGGGCGATAAATTTCTTTCCGTGCTTCCCATTCATCATACCTATGAATGCACCTGCGGATTTTTGTGTCCCATATTTTCGGGGGCCTCTGCTCATTATGCGCGTTCACTTAAAACAGTGGTTGATGATCTCCAGAGAGTCAGGGCAACAATACTTTTAGGCGTACCGCTGCTCTACGAAAAGATGTTTAAAAAAATCCACAAAGGCATCGCTGATGATAAGGTGAAGTCGAAAATTGTACCGCCGCTGGTTAAACTCACAAATATTTTCCAGGCAGCAGGATGGAAGGGTTCTAAAAAAGCCGTTTTTAAGGAACTCCACCATAAGTTCGGCGGATCAATACGGCTGTTTATTGCCGGAGGTGCTGCGCCGGATCCCAAAGTTGCAAAGGGACTTCGTGATCTCGGATTTAATTTTGTTCAGGGTTATGGACTCACCGAAACCTCCCCTATCCTTACAGTTAACCGCCTGATGGCTTTTAAGGATAACGCGGCGGGGCTTCCGCTTCCGGGGGTGCAGATTAAGATTGCCAATCCGGATAATGACGGGATAGGTGAAATTCATGCCAAAGCTGACAGCGTAATGCTCGGGTATTATAAAAATCCCGAACTCACGGCTGAATCAATAGTTGACGGCTGGTTCAGAACCGGCGATCTCGGGTTCTTTGATGATGACGGTTTCCTCCACATTGCCGGCAGAAAAAAGAATGTCATTATTGCCAATAACGGGAAAAATGTATTCCCTGAAGAGATTGAGGATATTCTTAACAGAAGTCCGTTCATTCAGGAATGCATGGTTTACGGAGAGGAGAGTGATAAGCACGATGAAATTATTGCCGTGCAGATAGTCACAGATGCAGAGGCATTTATTGAGTTATCGGAGAAAACAGGTCTTGAGATCACTCCTGATCTCATTAACCGGACAATCAAAAAAGCGGTTGATGATGCCAACAGCGAGCTTACAGGATACAAACAGATAAAGAAATTTTACGTTCGTGAAAGTGAGTTTGAAAAGACCACGACGCAAAAGATCAAGCGGTATCTTGTTCATAATTAATTCATGCCGCCTGTGTAAAATGAAGGCCGCAAAAGAATATTATTTCTCAATTTGAAGTTCTTTTACACAAAATTCTGAAGGAAATCATGATTGGTAAAACACTTGCAACAGAAATGAAATTTGAGTTTGATAAAACCGTGAAGGCGCTTGAAAGAGCCCCAATGGAAAAATCGGATTTCAAACCTCATGAAAAATCATTTTCACTTAAAGACCTTACAAATCATCTGGCTAACCTGCCGGGATGGGGTGTAATGACCATGAATACCGATTTTTTTGACATGACTCCTGAATCATCGGCTGCAAGCACACCAAAAACTGCGGAAACAGCAGGTGAGCTGGTTGAAAAATTCAGCAGCAAAGCAGATGAACTTGTTAAAATTCTTGAATCAGCAACAGATGAAGAGATGATGAAAGTCTGGGAATTCAGGGTCAGCGGTAAAGTTATTATCTCCATGCCCAGAGTTGATATTCTCAAACTCACTATTTTAAATCATCTTCTGCACCACAGAGGTCAGTACACCGTTTATCTCAGAATGCTTGATGTGCCGGTGCCTAACCTTTATGGTCCCACTGCCGATGAGAATTAATTTCTCTTTAAATCGCAACCCTTAATTGATCAGGGATACAGATATTCATTTTTATATCGGTATCCCTGATTTTTTTTAGTTTAATTCAATTAAAAGGGATAAATTGGGAGACGGATCAGATATTTCTGATGTTGCAGCCGCTGCAGTTTAACTGCGGGATCAATAGCGGGTTACCCGATCCGTGCATACTTTCTTGAAACTTCAGTCCGTATCTTCAAAAGTTTGGAATCTAAGAATATTCAGTTTAATCCGGAGCAGCAGATGAAATCATCAGCCTTAATTTTAACATTTCTTTCAGTTATTCTTTTTGCCTTACCCTCAGCATTACGCGCGCAGAGCGCCGTTGCTTTCTGTTATTCAACTAACATCTACGGATTTACATACGGAAGTGTATCTGCTGATACTGCAAAAGCTGATGCCCTGAGCAGATGCAAACTTTACGGAGGAGTTAAGCCTCTTATAGTCACATCATCTTCAAAAGGGGGTTATGGTGCAATTGCAATGGGGCGCATTGGTGTAAGTAACAAGGTTTTTGTTGGTGTTTCACTTTCGCAGCCAACCCGTGAAAAGGCAGAGGCCGATGCAATGAAATACGTTAAAGATCAGGGCGCAACCGAAATAAGGCTTTTTAATTCGTTCCTTGATGACGGTAAAAATTCTGTTGAGTTTGATCTGAAGGAGCCCGCACAGAAATAAGAAATTCCCGCTCTTAAGAGTTAAAGGCATCCGGACTCGACTGAACGCTCGCCTGTTTCAGCTCACCCGAATGCCTTATGAAATTATTCCTGCACTAAATTATTCTGACTGCCGTGAATGTTATAACATTTTTACCGGCATATTTTTTTACTTACTTCTTTATAAAAGTGTTTACTTCAGCTTCGGATATCTTTTCTGACCAGACTTCACATCCCTTTTTAACAAATATATCAACCAGCGGGGCCGGGTAGAATGGTGTGATAAGCAGGAAGATATCTCCTGAACTCAGAGATTCAACCTGTTTGGTTACAACTGCCACAGGATGTATTCCGTTTTCAAGATCTATTCTTGCATCATACTCAATTTTTATTTTTTCCTGAATTAACCAGTCAGGCCTTTGTGCCTTTGCTGTCACTTCTTCATACATCTCAGTTTCCTCTTCTCCTGTTTCAGCGCGCAGGAAATTTATCAGTTCGTTAAGTGAAATATTGCCGATTTTTGCTGCCTGGCGCAGTGTGGTCACTTTAGCAATTGTTGCCCTGAGCACCGGATTTCTCAGTTTAGAAAATGCCGGCACTTTCTCAATCATTTTATCCTCTATCTCCGGAAAACTAAGAAGGAGTTTATGAACCGTCAGATCGGGGGTGATATAATTTTTATTTTCTGTCATTATTTCCATTTTTACTTCTCCTCGTACATTAAGAGTCGTCTCTCACCTTCAATTTCTCTGTAATGAGTCACATCCTGAGAAACTTCAAGGGTTCCGAGATATTCACTTTTTTCATTTCTTACCGCATAATATGCTATATGCACAAACTTACCCTGGAAATTGATCCAGAATTTTGCAGTTGACTGAGCTCCTGATTTGAAATCATCCAGTATTTTATCAACTATATGCACACTCTGGGGCGGATGGCAATTGTGTACCTTTCTTCCCAGAATTGCTTTATTCCTCTGAAAAATTCTGTCTTCCCCGTGAGAAAAAAATCTTACCTTATCATCCTTATCAACAAAAGTGATATCAACCGGCAGCGATGAGAACACCCCTTCAAGTTCTTCTGCGGTGAAAGATCCGGTTGAAAGCATTATTCTTCCGCTGTGGTTTTCCCTGGCAGATTCATCATCAGAAACTGATTCCGGCTTCCATTTCTCTTCGGGGTAGAAGAGACAGAAACCTATTTCCGGACTCTGCTTATAAATTTCATACCAGTCAATTTCATTAAGAGTATCAAGAGTCATCGGGAAGAGAATCTGCTCCTCCTTGTAAATCATCTCATTTACCGAATGAAGAAGCGGTTCTGCAAGGAGATCATAAGCATCTGCCAGGTCACTTATTGTGAATGCGGGATTCTGGGCCAGCAGATCAAATATTGATTTCAAAAATTCTCTTATCTCGTTATGTTTGCCCCACATAACCATTGGAGGTGCTGTTATGTTGTATTTTTCAAGGTATGGAAAAACCAGGTTCTCTTTTCTCTGATAATGTTTCTCAATATCAGAGAGGAGATTAAGCTGTGCGTGAAGCTTCATCATGAAAACTTTCCCGTCTTCATCCGGGTTGGCATTTTTCATTGAGATTCTGAGAAACTTAACAGCATCAATGATTCTTTTTATCTCAATGTTCTCTTTTATGAATGTATCAACGGGATGCCCGGCGGGTACCCTTTTTGATACGTGAGCATGCATCTTTCCTTTCAGAATTTCAGAGTGAAGATCGCAGAATTTCAGGATTTCATTTGCATCAAGACCTTCTGCAACCAGCTCCTCTTCGGCTATCACAACCTCGTTGTAAGGAATGGTCTGAAACATATCTGCAAGGTGCTTATTAAGTGTATCGGGATTTTCGCCTGAATGCAGTTTCAGAAAAACACTTTTTAACTCTTCTATTCTTTTTCTTGAATTATTTATTATTTCACTCATTTTATACTTTCCATAATCAGATTTTTTTGTCTGAATTAAATTAAGACATTTTTATCTTATTTCCAAATAAAAACCGGCACTGTGAGAAATAATTTATTTCAGGCGCTGAAATCTCTGCGTTTAAATGATCTGAGTGTGATTGAATAGGGTACTGCAACCCATGTAAGCAGCAGGAAGAAAAGAACAGCCATGCTCAGGCCGCTCCCCAGAGTGTGCTGATACACTGCCGCAGAATAACCCATCAGCATTGCCACATCAAACTGAAGAAGCAGGAGAATCCTGCTGATATCAACAGGATTAAGAAGCACCACGGCAAGCATTATATTATCTGCAGGGTAATCTCTCAGTATGTATGACAATGCGAGTATAAGCCCGTCATATATCACAAAAGTAAATAACCAGACAGCAACTGCGGCAATGAAGCCTCTGGTTCTGTCGTTAAAACGGAAGGCTATAAAGGAGGCAATTGCCGAAAAGATGAAGATCAGAAAAAGGCAGTTTGCAATAAGGCTCAGAAATATGGCTGGCTCAAAACCTGTTTTCCCCGAATTGATAAGCAGAGCCGCAGCAAGACCTGCCAGAACCCCGGCCGATATAGTGACCGTGAGACCAAGATACACTCCTGCAAAAAGCCTGAGAGGATTTATATCTCTTACCAGCATCATTTCTATAAAGTTTTTCTCACTGTAGAAAAAGGTAAGGCCGTAAAAAAGGGCGATTACAGGAATGATCAGCAAAATAATGTTAAAGAGACTCAGCAAAACTTTACTGTCGTCACCTGAAAAAAAGAAGAGTCCCTGTGCAATGAGAAAGAAAAACAGTGCGCAGATAATAATCCATTTTGATCTGAAAGAGCTTTTCAACTCATACAGCAAGACTTTTAATAAAGTATTCACTATTATCCTCCCTCTCTCCTTTGTTTTTATCATCTGAGAAATGCAGCCCTGCACCAAAGCGCGAAATAAACTGGCTGTTGCTTAACACCCCCTTTTTCTCTCCGTCTTCAAGCAGAATGATATAATCTGCCAGTCCTGCTATTTCCTCAGGGATGTGTGTGGTTAAGACTATTGTATTTCCGGCATTTTTCCCGCTTATTATTTTATCTCTGAGTATCATGCCTGATTCACGGTCAAGGCCTGCGGTGGGTTCATCAAGCAGCAGCACTTCGGGTTTATGCAGGAATGTGAGAATGGCATTCAGTTTTTGTTTATTGCCGCCTGAAAGTACCCCGAATTTTTTGTCAAATTCCTTTTTATAGTCAAAAAGCTCCACCAGTGTTGTATCAAATTCTTCAGCATTCAGCACCGATTTCACAAACTCAAGTATCTCTGCAACTGTAAGATTTTCAGGGAATGAAGGTTTCTGGCTCATATAACCGATATGTTTTTTGTATGAGTATGATTTACCTGTATTCTGACCGGCAACCAATATCTCACCTTCCGAAAACTTTAACAGTCCTGTAATGCATTTTATCAGTGTTGATTTACCTGAGCCGTTGGGACCTGCAATTGCTGTAACGGCCCCGGGCTTAAAATTGTGGCTGAAATTTTTCAGCACTTCGGCTTTACCGAATTTCTTTGAGAGTCCTCTGATTTCAAGCATCTTTATACCTCATTAAAGGGGAATTATCCACAAGTGTTTCGGGCGTAAGAACGGGCATTACACTTTCAGCCAGGTTCAGAATGTCACAGAAAAAACTTCTGAGCAGCAGCAGGGCCGCCGGATTTGATTCAGTAAGCACTGAGAATAATTTAACAGGCCTGTAGGGTATATCACCCCTCCCGTTTTTATCAAGATCATATCCTTTATACTGATCCCAGTAATTGCCTGAGAAGTAGTTGAAATTCTGCACGCTGTTCGTGGATACATCAAATGAATTGCCGGTGAAACTGTTGCCCGCAAAGGTTACTTCTGTTGAATTAGCCATGAGCCTCACTGCCCACCCGTTTTTCATAAATTTATTGCTGTCGGCAAGTATGGAAGCCGATCCTTCTGAATAGAGCCCCACCGAATTACCGTCAAAAGTGTTGCCTGAGATCCTGCTGTTCCTGATATCCTTAAGCAGGAGCCCGTAAGAGGCGTTTCCGGTATTATCCAGAAAACTGTTTCCCCTCATCTCTACGTAAGAAGTGTACATCACCGCCACTCCGGCCGAATTTCTCTTAAAAGTATTGTTCACATAAGAACAGCGGTTTGAAAACATAAAATGCAGCCCGTATCTGAGATTCTCTGCGGATTTATTTCCACTTATATAAGAGTCTTCAACGAACTCAAAATAGATACCGTCACGCTGATTTTTAATGATATTGTCTTTTACAAGAATGCTGCGGCATTTCCAGAGATGAATCCCGTTGCCGAGGTTAGTCTGCCTGCCTCCGGCACCGGTAATTGAATTTCCTCTCACTGTGGATGAAGCGGTTCCGCTGAGGTAAATCCCGAAATAACCGTCAGTTATTACATTGTCAGAAACAAGACATGAATCGGCTTCAATCCTGATAGCTGCAATATCTGTAATATGACTTATTCCTGTGTTTCTTACTTCAAGATTCTGAATAACGCAGCTGCTTTTTACAACCCTGATAATCTCACCCTTACCGCAGCCATCCACAACGGCTCCTTTTTCACCTCTGAGGGTTATTCTTTTATCAATCACAATGCCTGATTCTTTATAAATGCCGGGAGATAGTATGATGGTATCACCATCGGCACATTGTTTAATCATGTCAGATATTACACCGGGCGTTTTAGCGGCCTGCAGTCTGTGTACCGAGGCGAAAGAACAGGTGAGCATAAAAACCGTGGTTAATAAAAGGTTGATGGTTTTCATAGCTCACCCGCCTGCACTAATCGTAAATTCTGCCAGTTTAATATTCTGCCCCCCCTGGCTGCTGCTTCTGATTCTGCTGCTGCTTTCAGCTTAAATGCAGCCGCATCGAGCCCCATGGGGCTGTTAAATGAGCTGTCTTTCACATAGAACGCCTTGAATGCGTCTATCCACTCTGAACTATTGTAATCCCTGACATATAAGGCTGCAATTTTACCTTCAAGTGCGGTTTCCCGGGAAGCGTCAATGAGACATTCAACCGCATCAAACTTGAGCGATTTTCCGCCCGTTGTTATCAGCTGCGCAGCAAATTTCTCCTCGGATATGGTCATTCTGCATGAATAACAATCATCAAAATTCAGCCTTATTTCTTCGGGATCTTTTGAACATCCAGCCAGAAGAGCTATGAAAAGAAGTGATAAGCTATGCCACTTTTTCATCGGTCCCTTCCTTTTTCCCCATCAGGAATATGGAATACCCGGCCAGCAGAAGACTTAACAGCGGCGCTATTCCCCCTGCGTGAGGCAGAGAAAGCGCTTCAATGTTAAGCAGCTTTTTACTTCCGATCAGCGGCGGCTGATAGGTCATGCCGGGCACTTTAATTGCTGCTTTCGGATCGAGATTATGCCCGTAATTGTAACCCCAGATATAAAAATCGGCCACTCCTGCGGCAAGCACAACCGCCAGCAATACCAGCCATATAATTCTTACTGCCTTTTTTCTGATAAAAAATGCTATCAGGCCCAGTATCATAACAGTACCGACTATAACAGGCATATATTCAAGTTCGGCTATTGAACCCGGTTCAATTTTCTGCATCCCGATGTAATGATTCAGCCCGTTTATTGTGTTAAGGTCATTTTCATTAAAACCGCTTAATTTATCAATATGTATGTAAAATCCGAGCCCTTCAGGATACTGCGGAGCTGCAAGCTCTATGCTCCAGAGCGGGAATATAAATGCAGCAATCAGCAACAGTACACCTGCTAAAAATATATAATCTTGCTTTTTCATGACTTAAACTTCAGTTGAAGCGGGGATCAGAAGATCCCCGCGTCAATTATACCTTTATTTGTTTATTACCAGTTCACCGGCAGAGCCTGCGGGGGACACTCTCACATAACCCTGCATTTCCTGATGAAGCGCAGAACAGAAATCTGTGCAGTAGAACGGGAAAATGCCTTCTGATTTTGGTTCCCAGGTAAGTGTTCTTGTTTCGCCGGGCATAATCAGCAGCTCGGCAGTGTTTTGTCCTTTGATTGCAAATCCATGCGGCAGATCCCAGTCCTGCTCAAGATTTGTAACGTGGAAATAGACCTTATCTCCGATTTTTACACCTTCAATGTTATCAGGCGCAAAATGAGATCTGATTGCGGTCATATAAACGTGAACATTATTACCGTCTCTTGTTATCTTAATATCCTTTTCGCTTTTGGTTGCGTAGGGGTGTTTGTTTTCAGCAATCTTAAAGAATTTAACTGAGTTTTTCTGAATAACTTCGGCAGCTATTCCCTGTGCATAGTGGGGTTCGCCCATAGTCGGGAAATCAAGAAGTATTTTCATTTTGTCACCGCTTATATCAATAAGCTGCGCACTCTGGCAGAGCTCCGGACCTGTGGGGAGATATCTGTCTTTCGTGATCTTATTGAGAGCAATCACATACTCGCCCCAGGGTTCTTTTGAATCGCCGCCGGGAATGCTGAGATGGCCTATTGAATAGTAAACGGGAATTCTGTCAACAACTTCCCATGTTCCGAGCTTCCATTTCACAACCTCTGAAGAGACAAAAGCCGAAGTGTAAGCAAATCCTTTTCCGTCAAACTCTGTGTGAAGCGGGCCGAGTCCGCAGTCTTTAACCTCACCTGCAATTGTGGCGTCATAACTGAGAACGGGTATTCCTTCAATTTCGCCGTCAAACTTTTTCTTTTCAATTGCATCAAGCATTTTGGTGAAAGAATGCACGGGTATCACGGTCGAAAGTTTTCCGCCGCCAACTATGTACTCGCCTGAGGGATCAACATCAACGCCGTGCGGTGATTTGGGGGTTGGCATATAATAAACCAGTCCGGGGCATTCTCTGGGATCAAGCACGTTAACTTCATTAAGCTGTTCAGAGCCTGCAATTCTTGTTGATTCATCCATTCTGTTACGGTAGTAGGTGCTGTTAAGCTTTTTAGCTTTCCCTTCTTTAAGATATTTTTCGGCCAGTTTCCAGTTCACAGCGGCAATGAAATCTTTGTCTTTCTGAGATGCATTCACCTCAAGCAGGGAATTTGCCTGCTCTGAGTTATAGCTCGTAAAGAAAGCCCAGCCGTGTGAGGGGCCTTTGCCTGCATGTGCCAGGTCATAGTTGAATCCCGGTACAAGTATCTGGAATCCGATGCTCATTTTGCCGGATTCCTGATCAAGTTTCACGAAACTTACCGTTCCTTTGAAATTATTTTTATAACTGTTTATTGCCACATCCTTATTTGGTATCGGTACGCTGAACCTTGTGGCGGCAACTATATATTCTGAATTTTCTGTGATGAACGGAGAAGCGTGATTACCTGCCGAATTAGGAATTTCAAGAATTTCTTCCGTTTCAAATGTCGTAAGGCTTATTCTTGCTATTCTTGGGGTATTGTTCCCGTTAATGAACAGCCATCGGCCGTCAGGTTTACCATCGGTCATTGAAAACTCCGGATGATGCGCATCATCCCAGGGAGCAAATCCATGGCTTGTGTTCAGCATCGATTTGGTTTCTTCATTATAACCATAACCGTTTTCCGGATGCTGTGAAAAGACCGGTATGGTTTTGATTAATCTGCCTGAAGGAATTGCATAAACAGTAACCTGTCCGCTGAATCCTCCCGACATAAAATAGTAGTATTTGTCATATTTACCCGGAGCGACATATACCCTGGAAGCTGCATCGCCCGTACCCATATCGGGATTTCCGCAGCCGGAAATAAACCCGAGAGTGATAATTACCGCAAATAAAATTGCCGCGGTTGAAAAAAGACTTCTGTTCTTCATTTTAAGGTTTCCTTTCACTTATTTAGCTGCTGAACGAAGGTATTCAAGTAAAAGCTTTGCATCATCAAGTGTTATATCCTGAAAAGGCATTGCCACAAGGTACTCTGCGAGCAGTTGTTTTGCAACAGGGTGTTTTTTGGTCATTTCATCAGGGTTCATTATCATATTGACAATAAACTCCGGGGATCTTCTTTTTGTCACTTCTCCGAGAGCGGGACCCACGAGTTTAGTATCAAGGCGGTGGCATGAGAAACATTTCTGTTCAAATATTTTTTCACCTTTCAGTGCATTTTCTGCTGAAACTGCTGAAAGATTCATTTTCTCTTTCACCGGACCAATGCCGTTTTCAAATTCAAATTTTGTAAGACCTCCGTAAGAAGCATTTGCTTCAGCCACATCAGTCTGGGCAGCCGGATCTTTTTTCCCGCCGCAGCCGGTCAGAATAAGACCAATAACTGCAAAGACAGATAAGTAAAAAATTGTGCGCTTCATATTTCCTCCGGTTAAGTTCGGATATCGTTGTCCGAATTACATTTAAAAAAATTACAAATTACTTATGTTCGTTTTTTTTGCAAGCTCTTCAAGGTTTTTTCCGCTGAGCATGCTGTTTATCATTGTCTTTGGGTCAAGCCAGTAACTGTGAAGAATACAGGGGTCATTACTGTTGCATCTTGAGAATCCGAGCACGCAGCGGTCAATTTCCTCAATATTATCAATTGCCCCTACAAGATCACGCAAAGAGACTTCATCAAGACTTTTGTTGATTCTGACTCCCCCCTTTACGCCTTT
>JABWCA010000112.1 GCA_013359345.1 Ignavibacteriaceae bacterium | reverse complement strand
AGATCATCTTCAATCACGAGATCACGGTTCTCAAGGTCTGCCTGAGTTCTCCAACGCCTGTTGGAGAAGGTGAATTCCATTTTGTTCCGGTAAAAAATTTTGTTTTCGGAAGCAAGGATCGGCTCAATGTTAAATTCTGTGAACCCCCCGATTGTCCTGAAAATCTCCTCAACCTGCTGCTGCTTGTAAAAAAGCTGCTCAGAATATCTCAGATCAAGCTGTTTGCAGCCTCCGCACACCCCGAAATAGCGGCATTTAATAGTCTCCTCCCGCTTTGGTGAAGGGCTCAGCACCTCAATCACCTTTGCTTCGGCGTAATTCTTCTTCTTTTTTACAATTTTAGCCTTTACCCTGTCACCCGGATAGGCGTGATCTGCAAAAACGACAAATCCGGCCCCTTCGGCTTCATCAGAATCAGTTAATTTGGCAATCCCTTTACCTTCAAAAGCGTATGCAGTAATGTCAAGTTCAAGAATATCGTTCGCTTTTATCAAGATTTGTGTTCCTTTTTGAGAATGTAACAATTAAACCCGATATACCGGTCGCCCCCGAGTTTAAGATAGGCATTAACTTCATGTTTCATTGTGTTGATCTGCTTTTTATCGGTTCCCCTGATTTCATCGCCATGAACCTTTTTATAATCCTCAATCATCATTCTGCCCGTTTTATAAAATGATGAAAGCTGGCCTGAGAGATTGGCTGCATGTTTACAAACAAAGCCCGCAGCCTCAAGAAGATTAAGAAGTTTTTCTCCGGTCACAGGCTGAATATCCTGCATTGCCCATAGATCATTCAGAAACTGAGGGGTTTTCTCCTCATTTTTTGTCAGTTCACCGAGTACAAAATAACCCTCATGCTTTAGTAATTTATACACTTCGTTAAATATTTCATCCCTGTAACGCACACAAAGGGATGCCTGAGCATAAACAATATCAAAAGATTCATGGGGAAGACCTGAAGCCTCAAAAGCAAGCAGCCTGACCGAAACCGATTTATCGGTAAGCCGCATTCTTTCAAGCATAAGGGTTTCATCATCCCGCACTCCGACAATCACCGAATCAGATTTAACCGATTTAAAGAGTCCGGCAATTTCAAGGCTGTTTTCCCCGAGGATAAGCACCTTTTTTCCTTCGGCAGAAATCTTTAATGACATATAGTCAAACATCTTTTTGCCGCCGGGGAGAAAAATTTTCTCCGGAGTAAAACTGTAATCCTTTCTCTGCGGACCTTTTCTCATTTTCATAATAGCAATTAATTAGTAAATTAAAAGTTTAAATATAACTATTTACTGCGGATGAGTCCCCTGAAACTGATAAAATATCTTCTTCTGATCCTGACCGTGCAGCTTCTCCCTCAAAAGGGGGATACTCTGAAAAACAGACCCGATTCACTTGCACCGGTGATCAGAACCGACACCCTGAACCCACTGTACATCAAGCCGATAGACGAAACATCATTAAAGATTGATTACACTCTTCTCAACTTTAAAAATTACAGAAATTTCCCTGAAATGGCCGAAATGCCGGGTATAAGCTATGTAAGGAGTCTCGGGTATCCTAATCAGAACAGTCTGCTCACCATTTACGGTGCATCAGCCGGCGATATCACATTCACCGAGAACGGCACTCCGCTCAACAACCGTTTCACGAACTCACTACTTCTGCCGTCAATTCAGGAGGAGAACGTCACTGAGCTTGAAATTCTGCCATTGCCGAGAGGCTTTCTTTACGGAAGCAACCCGAATTCGGCTGCAGTGAATATCAACCCGGTTGATTTTGTGACAACAGTGCCATACTCAAGAATCAAATACTACGAAGGCCCGGTGGGTGAGGGTTTTCTTGATGTCAGGTTCAACATCCCTGTATTTAAAAAGCTTTATCTTTTTGCCAATGTCTCCAACAAAAAATCTGACGAGGGTTATCTCAATTCTGATCTCAGTATCTGGCAGACCCGCTTTCAGCTGAAATATCTGGCTTCACCGGCGCTTACCATCAATGCCTCTTACTATTACAGCAAAATAGTGCAGGGGCTGAACGGCGGAGTAAATTATGATTCTGTTCTGAATCTCGTTTCATCAGTTTTCAGAAACAGCACTTTTAATGACGTCTTTTTTGACGAGAGAGCAGCACCCGTAAACTTTATTTCAAGGTATCAGAAGGATAATCTTCACAGGGCATCGGTCACCCTGATTGGTAACACCCCTCTCTTTGAGGAATCTTACATCTCGCTCTATTATGAAAACAATCTGAATGAGTACAGGAACAATGAAGATTCACTCCTTTCTCCCGGCAGGATTTTTTATGACAGAGAGTATTCGGCAACGGGATTATTTGCGAATATCTCCAAAAGGCTCGGGTTTGCAGGGCTGAGGGTTTTCGGCGGAATAGATTACAGCACGAGAGACCTGAATACATTTGCGTTTTCGGGAGTATCAAAGTTTTATGTAAGCGGCATTCTGAGATTTGATCTGGCTGATAACCTTTGGGTATCGGGGTTTGCGAAAACATTTTCGGTGAATAACGTCTGGTTCAACGGTTTTGGCGGTGATCTCGGCTACAGCCTTGACAGCAGTCTCCGCTTTTATTTGGGAACCGCATATTTTGACAGTTACGATCCCCTTGCCGGAACAACTTACAGATCAAATAACGTAAAATTTCAGGGGGGTGCAAAGTTAAGCAGTGAGTCATGGGAGGCTGACCTTAACATCTTTAAATCGGTTTATGATGTGAATTATCCGACAGGTCTGGTGGTCCCGACTGAAACAGGGAATACAAACATCAGATTTTCTGAGGACGAATATAACTATAACGGTGCCGGGTTCAGCGTTGTATACAAGCTGGATAATTTCAGGATAAACGCCGCCGCAGGGGTTATCCTTTCAAATAACCAGTCGGGCAAAAAAAGTTATCACCCTTATAATTTTGATCTAGGCGTTTCATACAGCAGTTACCTGTTTGATTCAAGCCTGAACCTCAAGGCAAGCGCAAGTTTCGCTTACCGTTCACTTAATATAAAGTATATCCCCGATTTCTATAATCAGAGGATGTACAGTGACCCCTCGGCAGATTACTCCCGTGATTATATGTCGCTTGATCTTTTTGTTGCGGGCAGAATACAGGAAGCGGCAACGCTTTATTTCGGTTGGGAGAATATCCTTGGCAGGCAGCAGTATCTTTTGCCCTATTACCCCGAACTTCCGAGAAACATCAGATTCGGGATCAGCTGGGAATTTCTCAACTGACAGTTATAATCCGGTCATTATAAATGCGCCCCAGTAATACGGGGTCTGATACTTTTCTTTAACGGCAAGCACCGCTTTTCTGAATGCATCATGCTTTGACTCCCCGTTCATCCAGTAACCGTAAAATGAAGACATAAGCTGCTGAGTGGCCTCATCATCAACTTTCCAGAGACTCATTATCACGGCGCCCGCTCCGGCCTGAATAAATGCACGCCGGAGTCCGTAAACCCCTTCACCGTTCCTGATCTCACCCAGCCCAGTCTCGCAGGCTGAAAGGACCACAATGCGGGTGTTGTTAAGATTCATGTTTGCGGCTTCAAAGGCAGTGAATATTCCGTTATCGTCAGTGAGCTTTCCGGTGGTTTCTCCCGCTGCTGCGTGTGCAGCACCTGCAAAAAACAGCCCCGATCTGTACATGGGGTCTTCTATCACCCTTGATTTTTCAGTGCCGAGCAGGAAAGTTTCGGGATTCTCCTTTTTAACGTTTTTAAGAAAAAAGCCATGTGTTGCCAGATGCAGAATATCGGGGTTTCCGGCATTTTTAACACTCTCCTCACTGGCATTCACACCGTGAAGGAGTTTAACCTCATATCCCTTATCTTTCAGAATGGCTGATATTTTTTCGGTTTCTGTCTTTGTGCCGGGGAGATCACTGAGGCCGAACCTCTGCACTGATTCTGAGATTTCCACCTTTACATCATCTGTCTGCTCTCCGTCATCAATCCTTGCCTCCTTTGCGGTTTTGCCCCCTGCGTTATAATCGGGAAAACCTGCAAGAATCGCCCTTCTGTTCACAGACTTTTCAGGTTTAAGTGAGGAAAGCTTGTTCGAGTTTGTCAGGAATATTACATCAAGCTCATCTGCAAGGTACCTGCCGGATTCAGGGTTGAAGAGAGTCAGGAGATTTATCTGATTATAGAATCCGTCGGGAGAAAAATATATCCGTTTCACATCCCCGAGAACTTTACTTACGGGAGCCCAGACAGCCTGATATACCGTTGGGTCGGGCTGCTTTTTTATATCCCTGACTCCCTGTCTGTACCTGAATAATATCTTGGTCTCAAGTTCCTCACCGTTTGGGAGAATAACCATTTCGGGATGCTGAGAATCGTTTTTCAGGATCAGCACAATGTAGATAACAGAATCTTTCCACTCCTGTTCAAACACCCGCGATCTGATAACCTCAACGGCAGCCTCACCCGGTTTAAGCTTGCTGCGGATATCCTGCCATGAAACTTCGGTCACCTTCCTGAATTCGGCAAAATCACCCGATTTCAGACTTAGCTGTTTTTCCAGTTTTTCGACCGTCCCCTTAAGCGAGTCATAACTCACTCCCCGCATCCTGCTCTCCTCATCTGAGAGTGATGACACTTTTGCCAGCAGTTCCCTTGAGGCTATGAATCTTTCATACAGCTCAGTCACCTCTTTGTTTCCCGAGACAAGAATTTTCTGCCGCATGAGAGCGGAAGAGTTGAGAAGAAATCCTTTTGTAAGCAGTATATTATTGTAAAGCTCACCTGCTGTCACGGGGTGTTCTGCATACCGTTTTGCGGCAAATGAGGTAAACAATTCAATATTGGAGAGAATAGTTGCGAGATACTGCTCCCGCTCCTTCTCCGAAACCGAGAATGAGTAACCTGTGATAAGGCTTCTGTACTGCTTTACAGCATCTTCGAAATACTTCTCGGCAGCCTGAAGATCATTTTTCTTCAGATAGAGCACAGCAAGATTATTCAGCGCAAGAGCGTAATCGGGATGAGGGTCACGGTATATTTTTCTGTAGCTGCTTATCGCGCTGCCATAAAGAAGAACGGCAGAAGTGTGTCTCCCGGTGAGGCTGTAAAAAGCGGCGAGATTGTTCATTGCGGCCGGAATATCGGGATGGTGTTCGTTCAGGATCTTTTTTCTGATATCAAGCGCTTCAGTCAGAAATGCTTCCGTTTCACTGTACCGCTTCATTTCATAATAAACCGACGCCAGATTTGTGAGTGTGGTTGCAACTTCGGGGTGCTCCGGGCCAAAGAAATTTTTCCTTATGGAGAGCGCCTCTTCAAGCAGGGGGAGCGCTTCTTCATGACGGCCGGCATCGTAATACAAAAGTCCGAGGTTGTTGAGACAGACTGCAATTTCAGGGTTATCGAGAATGTAAACTTCTTTTGTCATGGCAAGAGCTTCCGACATCAGTTTTTCAGCTTCTTTTATGCGTCCCCTTCCTTTGTAGAATGCGGCTATATTATTCAGGCTGTTCGCAATATCGATATGACTTGTGCCGAAAAGGCGTTTTCTCATCTCCCAGGCTTCAAGATAAAGCTGTTCGGCTTCGGTGAATCTGCCCGCACGGTTATAAAATGATGCGAGGTTGCTGATCATTGTCGCGAGATCTGCATCATCTCCTTCATGCAAAGCGCGGCTGATCTTTAAGGCCTGTTCAAAGAGGGGACCTGCCTTTGTGTAATCACCAAGCTGGTTATAAAAAAGGGCAAGATTGTTTATGATCACGGCATAGCTGCCTGTGGTGAGATCGCCGTCAAAAATCTCATAGGTTTCTTTTGCAAGTTCCATGCTTTTAACGGCGCCCGCAAGGTTTCCTTCTTCATAAAATTTTATTGCCTCATTGTATGAAGCAGAATACTCCCACTGCGCACAGAGAGTGCCCGAAAAGAGAAGCATAAAGAGAAAAAACCTGCCGGTGATCCCGCCGGTTACCCTTTTTAGGCCCATAATTTATAAACTCCCTGAATGTTTATTATAATACCTTCCACTCTTCCTTTGCGAGAACTGTGCCTGAGTATGGGTCTATCCTGAAAAGTTTTCCTTTCCCCCTGAATCCCTGAGAGCCCTGTGAATACTGTTCATAAGAGTAGATTTCCCAGACATGACGGCTGTATTCAGCGCTCCAGACGAGCTCAATCCTCGGCTCGCGCACACCCTCGCCCATTCCTGATTTGCGTGCAGTTTCAAGCGCTGCTGAATCATTTACTTTGATTTCGCAGAGTGCGGGGTCTGAGCTGCATTCGGGTATGCCGGTGACTGCAAATTTCTCAAGCAGATTTCCAAGAGTATCGGTCATGAACGTAATCTTCTGAGGGTAGTTAATCAGGCCGGGATATGTGAGAATATAATGAAACTCATACATTGTGGGGCGCCTTACGGTCAGTTCCTGATTCAGCCTGACATGGTTCTTAAAGAAATCAACTCCTGTTTTTGAAGCCACCACAGCATGAGCCTTTTCAAGAACATCAACCGGAATGTAGGTCATCCCTTCTTCATGGCACCCACATGATGAGCAGCCGTAAAAATTGAATAAAGTTAAACCCAGGAAAAATAAAATCAATGCTTTTTTCATAGCTCTGCCATATTGAATTGTAATTACCGGTTATACTCTGATTTTTATAAATTTGTGCCGTAATATAAACAAACAGATGTTTCACCCGTCAAAAAAGCAGCCCAATAATCAACATTCCCTTCTCGCAGGACGGCTTATGACGATAGGTTGTCCTGCTTTTTATTTTTTACTCCTTGCCTTCTTGCTTAAATAGTTTTAAGTTTATTTCCTGAAATAAATTTACTGTGAGATGTAAGAAATATGAAAACCATCATTGAACCTTTCAAGGTAAAATCGGTTGAACCCATCCGGTTTACCACGAAAGAGGAGAGAGAAAAAATACTTACGGCCGCTGATTATAATCCCTTCTTCATTCATGCCGATGACGTTCTTATAGATTTACTGACAGACAGCGGCACATCTGCCATGAGTTCCGACCAATGGGCCGGCATCATGATAGGAGATGAAGCATATGCCTGTTCCAAAAGCTTTTACCGCTTTGAAAACACCGTTAAAAAGATCACGGGGCTCAAATACATCATCCCCACCCACCAGGGGAGGGCTGCAGAGAAAATCCTGTTCACGCTGACCGGCGGAAAAGGAAAATTTATCCCTTCAAACACTCACTTCGATACCACACGCGCAAACATAGAGTTTTCAGGAGCAGAGGCTGTTGATCTCGTGGTTGAGGAGGGAAAACACCCTGAACTCAGAGCCGATTTCAAGGGGAATATGGATATAAAAAAGCTGGATGAATTCATACGTGCGACCGGCCCCGAAAACATTCCCCTCTGCATGATAACCATTACTAATAATTCGGGCGGCGGGCAGCCCGTTTCGATGCAGAATATCCGCGAAACAAAAGAAGTATGTAAGAAGTATGGAATCCCGCTTTATATAGATGCATGCCGCTTTGCTGAAAATGCCTACTTCATAAAACTTCGTGAACCGGGATATGCGGATAAAACCCCGTTTGAAATTGCACAGGAAATCTTCTCTTATGCAGACGGCGCCACAATGAGCGCCAAAAAGGATGCCCTTGTTAATATAGGAGGATTTTTTGCCACAAATGATGAAGAGCTTGCTATGCAGTCAAGGAATCTTCTGATCATTACGGAAGGGTTTCCCACCTATGGCGGGCTTGCCGGCAGAGACCTCGAGGCAATTGCACAGGGTCTTGAGGAGGTGCTTGATGAGCATTACCTTCAGTACAGGATAAGATCTGTGGAGTATTTTGGCGAGAGGCTTGATGCTGCCGGAGTGCCTATACTGCTCCCCCCGGGAGGACACGCAATTTACATAGACGCACTCAGATTTGCAGAGCATATTCCCCAGAACCTCTACCCGGGGCAGTCGGTTTGCTGCGGGCTGTATGTTGAAGGGGGAATAAGGGCGGTTGAGATAGGAAGCGTTATGTTCGGTAAATACGGGCACAACGGAGAGCTTATTTCTCCCCCGATGGAGCTGGTCAGAATGGCCGTGCCAAGGCGGGTTTACACCCAGAGTCACATTGATTATGTAATTGAGGTGGTGATAGAATTATATCAGAAGAGAAAAGAACTGCCGGGTTATAAAATCACTTATGAGGCACCGCTGCTCAGGCATTTCACGGCAAAATTTGAACCCGTTAAACTGTAAACAATTGTGAAGGGCTGAAATGCCCTTCTTTTTTTCATGATTCCCGTTATCTTCTTATTATGATATTCAGAAATAAAATTAAAACCAGGTTTGAAAAATCTTTTAACGGTGATATCTGGAGGATTCTCCTCTCTGATAATCACATGCTGCTCGAAATCAGAAACCAGGAAATAAAGGAAGTCTCTTTCTCGGTTGCCGATACCCAAAAATATGAACTCGTTTCGGAAAATATACAGCTTGGGGAAAAGTTCTGGACAGGTGTTGAGGAATTTGTTTATCCGTACATCATTTTTCACGGCTTCACTAAACCCGATATGCCTTTTCACAAGGGAGTCTTTGTTTACAGCATTTCTGAGAAGAAGCTGATCTTCAGTAATGATGAGCTTGTTTTCAGATTCATGATTAAAGACAGGATTTACTGCTACAGGCAGCTGTTTGAGTCGCAGCATTTTTATGCAGTCTCACTCACCACCGGGGAAATTCTTGAAGATATAGGCACAGATAATAATCATGTAAACAAACTTCTTGATGAATCAAGAGCAGCAGAGGATTACTCTCTTTACAGATTCCCGGTTATTGCAAAAGATGAGAGGGAGTATGAGATTGTAAAACTTATAACCGAAAACATTCCTGGTGTTGCGCCTCTGCTTCCCGAGTTCATAGAATACAGGCATTATATCATTTTCAGCTATAATGTGCTGAAAAACCAGAAATCGGACATATATCTGTGCATTTATGATACGAAGAAGAAAAAAGTTGTGCGTAACGACCTTATCAACAAAGACCTGAGCAAGCCTCTGCACGACTCATTTTTCATGTTCAGAAACATTTTGTATGTTATAAGAAACCGGAAAACAATAATTTTAACAGAGATAGAAGATGAATGAGAATGATTTTTTATCGAAAAGTGATAAAGAATTTCTGCTAAGACTGGCGAGACATTCCATAGAGGAGTTTGCAGGTTTGGATTCTCAGAAACCCCCGTTCCCTGATTCAGTTGCGCTTACCGGTAAAATGGGCGCATTCGTGACGCTGCACAAAATGGGAAGGCTGCGGGGATGCATCGGATTTATTGAGGGGGAAAAGCCCCTCTGGAAAACGGTTAAAGAAGCTGCGGTTCTGGCTGCATCGGAAGACCCGAGATTTTCACCGGTAAGGCTGAATGAACTTGACGACATAGAACTTGAAATTTCGGTTCTTTCAGTTCCCGAGCCATGCAATTCTTATGATGAAATTGAGCTTGGCAAACACGGACTTATAATGCGTAAAGGTTACTACCGCGGTCTCCTGCTGCCTCAGGTACCCGTTGAGCATAACATGAACAAGGATGAGTACCTCACAGCAATCTGCGAGAAATCGGGAGCGCCGGGTGATCTCTGGAAAAGAGAAAAACTGAACCTGCTTAAGTTTACGGCTCTTGTGTTCAGCGAGAAGGAGGTGCTGCATGAAAGTTAGAAATCCTGCCGTTGCGGGAATGTTTTATCCCGCAGAGAGGTATCGTCTTAATGATGTGGTCGGCAAATTTCTTGAATCGGTTCCTTCAGAAAGCCATGCAAGGACTTTCGGGGTGGTTTCACCTCATGCCGGATATCCGTATTCCGGTAAAACGGCCGCTTATGCGATAAAGAATATCAGGCCTTCCGGATTCAAAAGAGTGGTTGTGATGGGGCCTTCTCATCATCAGTTTTTTAACGGAAGCTGCGTTTACTCGGGTGATGTTTACCGCACCCCTCTGGGTGATCTTCCTGTTGACCGCAAATATGCGGATGAACTTACAGGCATAACCGGCAAGGTCTTTTCAGGCGAAGCCGGGCACGGCAAGGAACACAGCATTGAAGTCATTTTGCCGTTTCTTCAGAAGGCGCTGGGTGAAATCCCGATAGTACCGGTGATAATGGGTAATCAGAATGAGGAAAATATAGAAGCCCTCAGTGACGCACTCACTGCGGTTTATGATGATGAGACTCTCCTTGTGGCAAGCTCTGATCTTTCACATTTTTACCCCAGAAGCATTGCCAGAAAGCTTGATTCAATTGTTGCCGAGGATATTAATCTTAATGATCCCGCTAAACTTCTTGATGATATCATGAGTCAGAGATGCCAGGCGTGCGGCGGCGGACTTATAGTAACCATGATGAATGTGCTGAACGCAAAGAAGGAAAATAAAAGCAGGGTGCTGCATCTTACAGATTCAGGTGAAGCAACGGGTGATTTTTCTGAAGTTGTTGGCTATTTATCATCAATTCATTATAACTGATGGAAAAAGTTGCGATTATAGGCGCCGGTAAGATCGCGTATTCACTTACTGACGCACTTGTTAAAGCGGGACTTAAACCCGCCGCGGTGATAAGCAGAACCGGGGAGGCGGCAGAAAAACTTGCGGAAAAGTTTGAAATTGAATCTGCCGGCAGTGATTTTTCTCTGCTGGATTCTGCCTTTCACACCTTCTTTATCTGTGTGAATAACGACAGTATAAAAGGGGTTGCGGAACTGCTTTCTTCGCTTGATCTTGATTTTACAAGTTCTGTATTTATTCATATGTCGGGCTCTGTACCCTCCCATGAGCTTGAAAGTGTGGTTCACAAGGGGGGCGGTTACGGCTCGGTGCATATCCTTCAGTCTTTCCCGACAAAAGAAGTCATCAGCATTGAAGGCTGTTTCTGTGTTGTTGATACGCCGTTTGATGATGTAAGGGCCACTCTTAACAGGCTTGCATCAATGATGAAGCTTAACCCGGTTGATATCAGATCTGATATGAAAACCATATATCATACAGCAGCGGTTTTTTCATCAAACTTCATTAATGCGGTGCTAAGGGGGGGAGAAAAACTGTTCAGTCTCTCGCTTGAGAAAGAGGGGGGCGCCGGGCAGAATGTGAATTACGAGCAGGTTTTTGACCCGATAATTGAGCAGACACTCCGCAACATCAGAAAACATGGTGCCGTGATGTCTCTTTCAGGGCCGGTGGAAAGAAACGATATCCAGACCATCAGGGATCATCTTGCGAGACTTACTCACCATCTTGATATGAATAACCGTGAAGACAAGTACATTATCATCTCGTATCTCGCCAATTCACTTCTGCTCACAAGGATGGCGGCACAAAAGACCGGAGCCGATTTATCGGGGATAGAAGAATTTCTTTATCACGAACTGAACCAGTTAACAAAAAAATAACCTCTTTGCCGGCGTTGTTTTAAAGCCGCTTATCAAACTTTTTTCTGAAATCTCTCATGCAGTATTATATTTGTACTGAATAATCAGGAGAATAGAATTATGATCTTTGGAATTTCACTTCTTGCAGCAATTGTGGCATTCGGAGTATTCTGGAATGCTAAAAAAAGATACAGTAAATCAGAATCGACTTTTGCGCTTATCGGGTTTGCACTGGCCCTGGTAATAGCGCTCTTTCAGTGTTTTACAATTGTTCCTGCCGGCTCGGTGGGAATCATAGATTTCCTCGGCAATGTAAACGAAAACACCCTTAAAAGCGGTGTCAGCCCGGTAAATCCGTTTGCCAACGTCGTTAAATTCAGCATCAAGACGCTTGAAATAAAGGAAAATATGAGTATCCCTTCAAAAGAAGGTCTCACAGTCGGGCTTGAAATAAGCGTGCTCTATCACCTAAATCCTGATAAAGCAGCTAGTATCTATAAAACGGTTGGTGAAAACTACGCGGAAATCATTCTGCAGCCGCAGTTCAGATCTGCAGTGAGAGGGGTGACTGCAAAGTATGAGGCAAAAGCACT
>JABWCA010000403.1 GCA_013359345.1 Ignavibacteriaceae bacterium | reverse complement strand
CTGCAGAAATTTTACTGAATCTCTTACAACCTCAGAGCTGTCATTACTGTCAAAAAGGCCGTGTCCCGAATCCTGATAAACAATTTCTTTAAATCTGAGATTATTCTCTTCAAATAACTTCACCACTTTTTCTTTTAAGGTTGTTCTGTCTTTAGCTCCGAACAATACCAGCAGTTCATCATATTTCATTTGTGAATAGTTTACATCTTCCTGCAGTTCCCACATTTCGAAAACGGAACTTAGCGGAACCAGATCATAAGCAAAACGCTTGTTTGGATAATGCTCATCAGGCCCTTTTTTTGCACCAGATTTCCTTACATAACTGGGATATATGTTTCTGAAGAACCAGTTACCAAAAGTTGTGCGTGCCAGTTTTTTCAGCTTTTCATGATCATCTCTGAGAGTGATATAAGGGGCAGAGAGTATGATTTTATGAGGTGTCCTGAACTCGGCAAGTCGGCAGGCAAGCAATCCGCCCATAGAATGACCCAGCACTGATACTTTATCTGATATGGCAGCAAGCAAATCATACGCATGAATCACTTCTCTGAGCCAGTCCTGTCTTTTCACATGGTTGAGCAATGTGAGATCCTTCAGACCGAATCCTGAAAGCAGGGGCGCATAATATGGTATTCCCTCTTTCTGAAGCGCAGCATTAAGCAGCCTGAGTTCACCCGGAGTAGCTGAGTATCCATGAATTATAAGAAGAACGTGCCTGTGTTTTTTTTCGGGGAAAAATAATGACTGACCGGTCTCTGCAAAATTATTAGTCTCTTTCAGAAATGTAAAATCCTTCGTAAATTGAAGTGATCTGGCAATTCTGTTTTTCTGGAATAATATAAATCCGTAGACCAGTATTATCACACTTACAAATTCAATCAGATACAGATTTCCGTGCCTTATTAAAATCAGGAGTATAAAAATCAGGAAAGTCTGTATTAATATTCCGGTACTGTTTTTACTCATATTTTCAGTATGATAATTGGAAAATTCTCAGGAAATTAACAATCCCTGAACGTAAACCCAAATTTATGAAAAAATTTCATTATGTATCTCACCGTGCAAGAGGTTTTGCCTCATCAGAACAGACCGGCGAAGCGTTCAGGAATGCTTTTTCTGCAGGCATCACTAAAATTGAATTCGATATAAGATTAACTTCAGATGGGGTTCCGGTAGTTCATCATGATTCATCACTGAAAAGGGTCTTTGGAAATACCGGAAAAATAGCCTGTTCCACACTTACTTCACTTCAGCAAGCTGCAGGCAAATCAGGAAATCTGAATAACCTTCTGACACTCGAAGAAGTGTTCGGGCTGCTGCATGAATCTGTGAAAGCCACTTACACTCTGTTTATTGACATCAAAGATGCCGGTGGTGAATCTCTGATACTTGAAATTGCCGGCCGATACGGATTGCTTGATAATATTGTTGTTGTTTCATGGCTGCCTGAAGTTCTGCATGCATTGCACAGGATTAATCCCTCGATTCCTCTGTGTTTCAGCCATCACTATATACCGCAGGCAGCAGGTCGGATAATTCTCGGCACTGCATTAAAACTTAAAGCGGCAATGGGTCTAAGTCCGTACAAAAAGCGTGATTTCTTTCTTCTTACAGAGAAATATAATCAAAACCTCAGTCAATCCCGAAAATTGCTGAAACCAGGTGAAGACTATGAACATATCCTGAAAACTCCCCCTCAGGGTGAACTTGGCAATATACTCAGAAAAACAGGAGGTTTTGTCTGTATACATTACTCAATGATTACAGTTCAATCTTATAAAAAGTACACCGGTTCCGGGTTTAAGATCATCCCTTATTCCATAAATACTACTGAACAATTTAATGCGCTTCCCGGCGATGCCCTGTTCCCTTTTGTGCTGACTGATAACCCGGCATTCGCTCTTGAAAGCATTAAATATTGAATCAGCATATGCGCTTTAACGCCTCCCGAATTTTCGGGACTGTCGGTACATTTATGCTGCAATACAGGAAACAGGTGCCGGTATGATTGTATGATGCAACGGAGATTGAACCAAACCCTGGATTTAACTTTAAACTTTTCTCCAAACCCTGGATTTAACTTTAAACTTTTCTTAAACCACGAAGTCTGAATCCGCCCCGGGCGGAAACAACGAATAATATAAAAGAAAAAATCCGCGTGAATCCGTTCAATCTGTGTCATCTGTGTTGCCATTGTTATGCTGCAACATTGAACTTTGAACATTGAACTTTGAACATCGAACTTTGAACATCGAACTTTGAACCTTGAACAAAATAAAAAAAGGAGGCGTGAAACTCACAACCTCCTTAAAGTTTTTTATAAGTGATACCGTAAAGCTAATCTACTTAATATAGTTAAGCAAAAAATATTGAATTAAAAATTCGTTTTCATTTGCTTAATTCGTACCCTGTCCGCCGGATGAGGTTGTGTTTCCATTTTTTTGCTGCCATGTTGGCACTGTTGCACACTGACCCGCCGCGGCGGGCTGTTGTCACTGTATTGATATTCTTATATCCAGTCCGGCCTCATTACGTGTTGTTGGCGGAATTCTGGATGCACCTTCAGG
>JABWCA010000402.1 GCA_013359345.1 Ignavibacteriaceae bacterium | reverse complement strand
CGGTTACTTTAAGCAGCTCATTCTGATATTGTGCCGCGGCCTTCTCAAGCTGATCGATATTAAGAGAATTTTTTCTCAGTTCATCGAGGGTGGAGGCATAAGCCCGCCTGAGTTTTTCGCGGATAATGTTCAGTTCATCCAGTTTTTTTATTAAACCGGGATCCCCTGTTGCAATCACATCATTACGTATTCTTTGTTCAGTGGAAAATACGGAAGCCTTGGTAAGAATCTGCTGATTAAGAATTGATCCGCCTCCTTCCGGTTTTTTTCCGAGGTTCCTGATATTAAAGATGTAATATCTGCCAAGTCCGCTTTTAATTGTGTTCAGATAGTCACTTTTTTCCTCAACCGATAACCCGGGAAGATACTTTTTAAGCCCTTCAATAAGCAGATTATTTGCCACCGAGTAAAGCGAATCCGCAAGGGGATATTTATCTGATTTCCCGAAGTGATATGCGAAATTTGAATAGTAACTGAACAGTTCCGGATGGGTTGCGCCGAAGATCTCCTTCTTCAGTTCAATCGCTCTGATAAAGAGTGATTCTGCCTCTGCATAGTTTCCTGCTTCAGTCAGAATAAGAGCCAGTGAATTGAGAGCCTTGCAATACTCGGGGTGCCTTTCACCATAACTGCTCCTGATGACCGATACTGCTTCTTTCAGATACTCAGAGGCCCTGCTGTAATCCCCTTTTTCAAAATAAATGGAAGCCAGATTATTTACTGCCCCGGCATAATAAAGGTTTGTTTTGCCAAAAGTGTTTTCAATTATTCTGAGGGACTCGTTAAATAATCCGGAAGCTTGTTCAGAATTCCCCGTTTCAAGACTGACAGAGGCGAGGTTATTCATGAAAAGCGCGGCATTCGCTGAATTGGCAAGTCCGTTACTTTTAAGAATATCCAGAGCTTCCGAATAAGTCACGGCCGCATCGTTTCTTCTCCCCATTTTCTGGTAATAAATACCTCTTGTATTCAGAATGCCGGCATAACCCTGATCCTTGAAACCCAGAATTCCGAGCCTTATTGACAAAGCCCTTGAAAGTCTGGATTCAATCTCTGCCAGTTTGCCGGTCTGAAGCTCAAGCAGAGCCAGATCATTAAGAAATGCCGAGTAGTTAAGCGACCTTTCCGAGTAAAAAGTCAGTATCCCATCACCCGCAATGGCCAGATATTTTTGAGCATTGACAAGATTTCCTGTATTATAATAAAATTTCCCCAGCTCGTTAATGCTCTGAATATACTGAACACTGCCGGTTCCGAACTTTTTTGCTGAAGTCTCAAGAAGGGTTGTAAGAATTCTTTCTGCCTCAGCTGTCTCTCCTGTTTTTGTGAGGCAAAGTACTTTTTTCAAAAGCAGGCTGATTGAGAAATTATCCGGATTTGCTGCATCGGCTTTATAAAGCTCAGCGGATTTTCTGAGCACATCAAGGGCCTTGCCGTAATTTCCGGCTGCTATTTCATATTCTGCCGCGTAATAATTTATACTGGAATTATACCATGCGGAATGCCCTTTAACTGACTGTACAAGTTCCGGTTCAATGATACTTTTTGCCTCTGCAAACCTGCTCTGAGCAAGTAAAAGTTTTATTCGTGACAAACGGAGATTCTGCATAAGGAGCGAATTATTGCTTAATTTTTCACCTGCCAGTTCAATTTTATTCAGAAGTGAATCTGCCTGAGTAAACACTGAGTTTTCAATATCCATTCTTGCAAGATTCATCAGAATGTTCAGATACGCCGGCGCAAGAGTATCACCAGAGGTCTCCATCTGCTTTTTTGCGAAGCGGTAAACAGAATCGGCATCCCTGATGCGCCCCAGGTTCTGAAGAATATTCCCGTAATTGTTCAGAATAACCGGCAGGTTTTTCTTTCCATGAGAGGAGGTTTTAAGAATTTCAATGGCCTGAGCATATTTGCGTTCTGCCCCGGGAATATTACCGCAGATATAAATATTATCTGCTATATCGGGGAGGATCATTGCAAAACCGGTTGAATCAGTATTCCGCATTGAGTCAGCCTGTTTCTGAAGTTCATCTGCAACGGACCGGCCGGCAAGGCAGTCACCAATTGAATTAAGAACCCCCAGATACTCTCTGAGCAGATCTGTATGTCCGGTTTTTAGTATATTCGGTGAATTTGCGGA
>JABWCA010000401.1 GCA_013359345.1 Ignavibacteriaceae bacterium | reverse complement strand
GACAGGCCGGGCCGCTATGTTATGGTTAAAGACGCTGCCACCGGGCAGTACAGATCTTTAAGCTGGGCTCCCACAATTGATGCCCATTACGATTTTTATGAATGCCGTCACGGTCAGGGGTATACAAAAATCTCGACTAAATTCCTTGGTCTGAGTGCATCAATCCTCTATTTTGTTCCGCTTGACACCGATGCTGAAATCTGGAGATGCTCTGTAAAGAATGAAACAAGTGAAGTTAAATCGCTTGAAATCTACGGATTCAGTGAGCTGATGATGGGTAACGCCCTTAATGATATAATTAATCAGCCCAACGACAAGCATTTTACCGATATAGTCTTTGACGGGAAAAAAGACACTCTGGTGTGCACACGAAGGTACTGGGTACTCAATAAAAAGGTATCGGTGGAACAGCCCAACCTCGACTGGAAGTATCATCTTCTCTTTACAAATACTTTACCGGTAACGGGATTTGACGGAAGCCTGGATAATTTCATTGGCAGATGGCGTTCAGAGGCTAACCCTGAGTCAGTTGAAACCGGTGTTATGAGGAATACCGAAATCACAGCGGGTGATCCTGTTGCAGCTCTTCAGTCAAAAATCACCCTGCAGCCGGGAGAAGAAGTGCATTTTGCATTCATCATGGGAGTCACCCCTAAAGATGATGCAAATAAGAACACAAAATACAAAGCCCTTAAGTGGGATTCTCTCCGGAATATCGGAAACATTGATAAGAAGTTTAATGAACTGAAAAAATTCTGGGATAACTACCTCGGAGTATTCAATGTAACTTCACCCGATCTTAAATTCAACACCATGCTTAATGTATGGAATCAGTATCAGGCTGCGGTCACATTTGATATGGCCAGAAACAGCGGTTATTATCACGGAGGTCTCCTCTTTGGTAACGGTATCAGAGACCAGTTTCAGGATATTCTCGGGATGGTGATGTCAAACCCTTCAAGAGTGAGAGAACGCTTCCTGAATGCTCTGAAATATCAGTTTAAGGATGGTTCAACACTCCATAACTTCTTCAAAATCACTGAATGGGGTGAAAAGACAAATCATTCTGACACTCCCCTCTGGGTTCCGTTCGGGATAATGGAGTATCTGAATGAGACAGCAGATTTCTCCCTCCTTGAAGAAAAAGTGAAATTTTATGATGAGGGGGAAGGAACTGTCTATCAGCATTTATGCAAGGCAATTGATTTCTGTATTTCGGCTGTGAGCGAAAGAGGCATTCCTAAAATAATGAACGGCGACTGGAACGATACACTAGATAAAGTCGGCCCCAAAGGAAAAGGCGAAACAATCTGGGGAGCATTCTTCCTCGGGTATGTGATTCAGAAAACCTATCCCCTTCTTGATCATCTCAATGACAAGAAGACAAAAAAACGCTGGCAGGCATATCTTGATCAGCTTACAAAAACCGTCAATGAAATAGCCTGGGATGGTGAGTGGTATATCCGCGCGTTCAAAGATAATATGGAACCGCTGGGAACACAAAAATCCAAACAGGGCAGGATTTTTATCAATGCACAGACCTGGGCGGTTATATCAGGTATGGCACCTAAAGAGAGATCACGGAAATGTATTGATTCACTTAAAAAGTATCTTGTAAGACCCAACGGAGTTCAGATCTGCTGGCCTTCATACACAAAAGTGGAAGATAACACGGGTCTCATAAGCAGATGCGTCCCCGGTAAAAAAGAGAACGGCGCAATCTTTAATCATGCATCATCATGGTTCGTTTTAGCGGCACTCACCGCCGGCGATATTGATACCGCATATAATGTCTATTCGAGCATGCTCCCGATCAATTCTGCAGAAAGAATTGACAGATACGAGATTGAACCGTATGTTTTTGCAGAATACGTCACGAGTCCTGATCACCCCACTGAAGGCCAGGCAAGCCATTCATGGCTGACCGGCACGGCGGTATGGATGCTGAGAATAGGAACTGATCATATTGTGGGACTTAAGCCAAGGTTTGAAGGAATGGAAATATCACCGAAAATTCCGTCACATTGGCTTGGTCTTAAAGCTTCACGCCGTTTCAGAGGGAAGATGATTAACCTTGAAATTGTAAGAACACCTTCCGATAAACCCAAAAAGGTATATGTAAACGGCAAGGAGTATCCTTCAAATCTGATTAAGATTGAAGACTTCAA
>JABWCA010000400.1 GCA_013359345.1 Ignavibacteriaceae bacterium | reverse complement strand
ATTGCCGTTGACTTCAGTCAACGGTTATCAGGCCTGAAGAATCCTGTGGTTTTAACCACATAAAAACCGAAACCCGCATGTGTTTAATGCGGCTGAAGCTGTTGAAGTTCTGTGAGATTCTTATCAGTCGGTTAAACCCGACAGCTACAGATGAACTGAAAACAGCAGATATAAAACATGATCATTCAAGCCCACAACATTATTGAATCTTATGCCGTTTGCTTTAGCTGACGGCAAAAGTGTAAATTAACAATCAAAAACATTTCTTAGCAGTGGTTTACCATTTCGGGGGGAGGCTTCCCCCCGAAATGGTTACTGCCAATTTTATTATTTACCAAAGCAAATCGTTCACATCATTAAAATCACTTCATCAGGAGCATCTTTACAGATGAAGAATAATTACCGGCTGTGACCCTGAGGATGTACATTCCCGATGAAAGATCCGAGCCGTTAAATCTTATATTGTGACTGCCCTGATTCATCTCACCATTCTGAAGCACTGCAACTTCACTGCCCGATGCATCATAAACCACAGCTCTGACGTATGATCTTTCGGGGATTGTGAAAGTGATATTAGTTTCAGGGTTAAACGGATTAGGATAATTCTGACTGAGATTAAATGACCCGGGTAAAGTGTAATCTGTTTCGATGACGTTTGAGTAACTGAAAGTGCCGTTATAATCTGTCTGTTTCAGTCTGTAAAAAGATTTTCCGGCAAGAGGCTCAGAATCGGTCCAGGAATAGTTTTTCGGGCTGAGCGTGGTTCCGTTACCGGGAATGAAGCCGGTTTTTGAAAAAGAAACACCGTCGGGGCTTCTTTCAATATCAAATCCGTAGTTATTTTTCTCTGTTGCAGTAGTCCAGTTAAGCAGAATTCCATTACCTGACTGAGCTGCGGAGAAAGCGGTGAACTCAACAGGGATGATGCCAAAAAGGTTACCCTTTACTCTGAAGATATCGCAGATTACGAGTCCGTCTCTTACAGCACCGGGGGCATAAAGATATGTTACTTCGCCATGAAGTCTTGCCGCAACAACCGATGAATTTCTTGTCACGTACTCTGAAGTGAGATCATATATCCTGATAGTGTCAGAAAATTCAGTTCCTTTTCCGTGCACCATGAAAAATCCTTTTGCGGAGTTTGAGGAAGACGACTGGAAAGGAACATAAATTCTGTTGCTGTCATCAACGGTTATATTCTGATGACCTGCGGGCCGCTGTCCGGCAGGGGTTATTGCCAGTGGGGTTGAGAACGACGATCCGTTATAACTGATATAATAGAGCCTGTACTCTGATTCATTTCTGTAGACAATGTTTACCAGATCATTATGATCAACCACTATTTTCGGATATGAAATATTAAATGTCACAGGGTTTGGTATTTCTGTAAGCGATCCGCTTCTGTCATTAAAATATTTAAGGGCCCCGCCGAACACACCTCCCGATTTAACAACAACATGGACTTTTCCCTGAGCATCCACATCAAGCGAAGCATCAAAATCACCGCTGGTTTCGGCTGATACAAGGAACTGCTCAGGGGAGAGAGTGTTTGTCCTGAGGTCGAGTTTTCTGTAATAAGCATTATCAGTCACATTTGTATAAGTGAAATAAACAAAATGCATCACACTATCGGGGCCGATTTTGCTGTATGGTGTTGCCTTGTTCTCTCCCCCCTCTGTGATGTAAACGGGGGTAAAGAAGGAACCCGATCTGTTGTTAGTGTATTTGATCTGAAAAAGATTTGAAACATCCCTTCCGGTAAAGCCGATATGAACCGCACCGCTGTTTTCAAGTGAAAGAGTTGAATAGTTATCACTGACAAAGTTATTCGTGACATTGGTGGTTATAAAACCTGAAGGAGTTTCGAGCGCATAAATGATTTCGCTTGTTGCACTGTTTGTGCCGTCCTGCGCCGTGTAGCTTACATGCAGGTTGCCGTTACGGTCATAAGCTGCAAAGGTTCTGTTATTAAACTGTGTATTGCGGACAACTGTATCCTTAACGAAGCCCGCCGGCTGCGTAAAGGCAGTAATCTGGATCAGAAAAAATAAGTAAAAGATTTTTTTCATATTTCACCTTAAGTAGGTTAAAGCTGTATACATACAGAAGCAAATTAACACTTCCTGATTCTAAAATTAATGAATTCTTTTTAATATTTATAAAGATCGGAAG
>JABWCA010000111.1 GCA_013359345.1 Ignavibacteriaceae bacterium | reverse complement strand
TGGTCGGTGATACCATCTGAAAAAAGATAGAATACCGGGTCCTGATAAATATCGGTTGTTTCAGAAAAGAAAATCTTGCCGGTTCTTGATTTATCTCCTACAGATTTTGTTATGCCTTTTAATTCCTGTTGGATTCCGTTCCTGAAAACCAGGAGATTTCTGTTTGCACCAGAAAAAAATACTTTTCCCGTATTTATTTCAAAAACCAGAAGTGCCGCATCCATGCCAGAAATAAAAGATTTATCATCTGAGCCTGAAAGTTCTTCAATTACTCTTGCATTAAGCCGGTTAAGAATTTCATGCGGAGCATAAAGTCTTTCAATGAAAACAATCTCATTAAGCAGGAGCTTCCCGATAAATGTCATGAACGCACCGGGCACACCATGACCTGTACAATCAATAACTGCAAAAAACAAATAGTCTTCTGTTTTCCGGTACCAGTAAAAATCTCCGCTAACCACATCTTTCGGGGAGTAAATAAGAAGGTACTCCTTGAAAACCGAACCAAGTTCATTCTCATCCGGCAGAATTGCATCCTGAATCAGCTTTGCATAATTGATACTGTCAGAAATATATTTGTTCCGGCTGTTCAGAAGGGAGTTTTGTACAGCCAGTAACTCAGCACTCCGGTTAATCTGTTCACCTGCAGTTTTAATGTCAGAAATATCCTGCCAAAGGAAAACAAGGTTGTTCAGGATGCCTTTTTCATTTTTTATGCCCGCAACAGAAAACTGCATCCAGTATTTCACTTCATTTTTAAAGTTCAGTAATATTTCATCTTGATATAATCCGCCTGACTGAATCTGACCGACTATAAAATCAGGAGAAACCCCCCCCACTAAAGCTGTTTGAAAAATATTCAGAGTGTGCTCCCGAGAAGAAGAAATGCTGATACCCGTAATTCTTGTAAAAACAGGATTGATGTATTCAATGAAGCCTTTGATATCAGTTATCGAAATCAGTGCGGGGCTATTTTCAACCGCAGAACCTAATTTGATATTTTTTTCAAGTGCCGATTTTAATTCTGCTGTTCTTTCATCAACAATGGCCTCCAATCCTGTATTAATTCTTTTAAGTTCATTCTCTCTTTCTTTAAGGGTATTTTTCATAAGTGTGAGGTCTGATGCCAGATCTTCAAATTCATCGCCTGTAGTTATGTTCAGATCTGAATTATAATCACCTTCAACAATGCGTGCCAGAAAATTTCTGACATCAGAAAGAGGTTTAAGGGCTTTATTTGTACCCCAAAAAACCAGAATAAGAACAATTACAAGCCCACCAAATGATGAAAATGCAGATATCAGAAAAATCTTATTTATCACCGCTAACAACTGATCCTCGTATTCATAAAGGACAATAACCCAGTCATTTATTTCAATTCCTGAGTAAAATACATGAATCAGTTTTCTGCCTGAACTATCAGGAAGTATGATTTTCCCCTGGGGGGCGGTGTTAATTTCTGCAATAAGACGTACCCTTGATTCTGCTGAAAGGGCAGATTTTTTATCAGTCAGGAAGGAGGCGGTTAATATCCTGGAGGTATCAACATGTGAAACATAGTTTAATTCCTTATCAAGTATAAGGTACCGTTCAGATTTACTTTTCAGGTTTTTAACAAGGAATCTGTTTAAGTCATTAAGTGAATAGTCAATTACGACAACACCGCTGACCAGCCCATTTCTGAAAAATGGCACGGAATAAGTTACAACTTTATAATCAGTAAGAACTGCTGAAAAAAAAGGCCTGCTCCAGTAAGCTCTTTCTGTTGAAACAGGAACAGAAAACCAATCATAAACTGAATCTGTATAGTTATAATCTGACTGAAAATTACCCAGGTCAAGATAATTCAGGGTGTTGTTTGATTTATAATAAAATGGTCCGTAATTCTTCACGGCGTGTGAAAAAGAATAAGGGGAAAATGCAACTCCGGCAGCAAATATAGCGTTATCCGATTGCAGTATCTGCTTCAGCAGTGTATCAATTCTTAAATCTTTAAGATTCTCTGAGGTTGATATCTGAACTGCGAGTTGGTCAGCCAGACGGCAGCCGGTGTTTAATATTCCCTCAGTTTTATCTATGTAAGCGTTTACGGCATCAGAATAATCTGATTCATAAGCTTCAGCAGTTTTATCTCTAACAATCTTGGAACTGATGAATGCAGCAAGTCCAAAAATTATTGAAAACAGAAACAGGAGAAAAGCGACTAATTTAATTTTAATAGAGATTTTAAACATTTATCAGCAGAGAGGTTCCAGTGCCTGCAAGATCGTTAAGGAAATTGTGTATAAATAACTGACAAGATAGCTAACGGTCTGAAAAATATTTGTTATTTATTTTCTTAAATACAACAGGAATAAAAAAAATGTTTACCGGCAACGGATATATCTGAACAATAAATCTTGTATCACCGGATGCCGTAAATAAAGGGTTAATTAAACAATATTGTTAAATTTGAATAAAGAAGTTATAAAAATTTTCACGGATTTAAATGTCAAAAATTAAAGTCTGGGTATTAGCCTCCAGACCTAAAACCCTTCTGGCCGCTTTTGTGCCTGTAATTGTGGGCGCATCGCTCGCCTTTGCCGAACGATCAGTAGATTATTACCTTTCGGGCATTGCCTTATTATGTGCTGTTCTGCTTCAGCTTGGCTCAAACCTTGTGAATGATCTTTTCGATTTCCTGAAAGGAACTGATAACGAAAAAAGGCTTGGCCCTAAACGTGCCGCAGCTTCAGGGCTTCTCACCACCTCAGAACTCAAAGCCGGAATTTATGTGGTTTTTGTCACGGCATTTCTTTTGGGAATGATACTGGTCTGGTACGGCGGAGTGACCATCTTTTTAATTGGTGTATTATCAATTCTTGCGGGCATTGCCTATACCGCCGGACCTTTCCCGCTTGCGTACAACGGACTCGGTGATCTTTTCGCATTCCTCTTTTTCGGAGTGGTGGCAACTGTGGGCACTTACTTTGTGAACACGGGTGAGTTTTCCGGTCTTGCCTTTCTTGCCTCCGTGCCTGTGGGTGCACTGGTTACAAACATACTGGTTGTGAACAATTACCGTGATTACGACAATGACAAGGAAAACGGAAAATTCACGCTTATTGTGCGGCTGGGTAAAAATTTCGGTAAATATGAATACATCTTTATGCTTGGCTGTTCCTTTCTCGTTCCGCTCATAATATTTCTTGGCTATGAGGGAATAAGCTATCTGATTTTTCTTCCTTATCTTCTGCTCCCTTTTGCATATAAGCTTGTGCTTATGCTGTTCACCCTCTCCGGTATTCAGCTGAACAAACTTCTTGAGCTTACTGCCCGTTTTTCGGCATTGTACGGCATTTTATTTTCACTTGGTCTGATCTTATGATGCTTTCTGATTTCAGTATCACAAAACATGAACTCAGATACAAAAACCCTTTCACCATATCAGGCAAAACATTTACCTCCAAAGAAGTATTTTACATCACGCTGACCGATCAGGAGGGGTGCAGGGCAACAGGTGAATGTGCTCCTTTCCCTCAGTTCGGCACTGAGAGTGTTGAGGCTGCCGGTATACTTCTCAAATCATTATCAGCAGAAAAAATCAACCCCGGATTTCTTCAGGGAATTAAAGCAAAATATCCTGCTGTTCATGCAGGAATGGAACAGGCGCTTCTTCAGTTAAGGATGCTTCATGGCGAAAGAACGGAGTCACTTTTCCCCGGTATAAGGTTAAAATCGTCTGTGAAAGTGAATGGTGTCACAGGAATAAGCGATTATGAAAGTACTATCTCAAAAATAAGAGGTCTGCTGGCTGAAGGATATCATGTCATTAAAATGAAAACAGGGAGGCCGGATCCCGAAGATGATATTGAGACCGTTAAAAGAGTGAGGGGAGAGCTGGGGTATGATTTTGGTCTCAGACTCGATCTGAACGGAGCATGGGATGTTCAAAAGACCTGCAAATATCTCCCGAAGCTTGATCAGTATAATATAGAATACGTGGAACAGCCCGTACAATTGCTTCATGATTTCCTCCATATAAAGGGTTGCTCATCTATCCCAGTTGCTGCCGATGAATCGCTCATGTCATTCCTGGCTGCGATGAATATTATTGAAAATGAGCTCGCACAGGTTTTTATTATCAAGCCTGCGGTTCTTGGGGGAGTCACTGAAGCTCTCAGGATCATCAGTCTTGCAGAGGCAAACGGAATTAAACCTGTTGTTACAACCTCTCTTGAATCTTCCCTCGGTAAACGGATGGCGGTTTTCTGCGCTGCGGCTCTGAAAGAAGACATACACTGCGGGCTTTCAACTGCAGGGATGATCAGCAATGACCCCACAACGGACATCTATCCGGTAAATTCAGGTGTAATCTCCTTGGGAAACCATCTTTTATGAGTACAATGAATCTGTTCGGTAACCTGCTGGCACAGAATCTTGAGAATCATCATGATATACCGCTGCTGACTCTCAGGAAAAAGGAGTTTGAGGAATCTGTGCTTTGTGAGATTTTCAGCAATAAGCACGGTATTGATTTTATCACCATAACTTACGGTGAATTCTTCAGGGCAGCCGAATTTATTTCCGGGTTTCTCCCTCAGGAAGATAACTTCGTAAATATAAGCCTTAAAAACCGTGCTGATTTTTTCATTTTTGCTTCTGCTTTAATAGTTTCAGGTAAGACAGCCGTTCTGATCCCCCCCGATGCGACTGACCTCAATGCGTACAGAATCAGCGGCGCCGAAAAAACAATTGACAGGGCAGGCATAAACTCCTTTATGTCCAGTGTGAGAGCATCAGGAAAAATTCTCAGGAATGATGACGATATCGCCCCTCTGAAAAACAGGCTGCTTAAACTTGATGATTCAGCCGGTATTGCAGTGATATTCACATCAGGAAGCACATCCGGACCCAAAGCAGTACCCCTTTCAGGATTCAATTTTTACTCTTCTTTTATCAACACCCGTAATTTATTCCCATATGTTGCGGGAGAGAAATGGTATCTCTCACTGCCTCCTTATCACGTGGGAGGGTTTTCAGTATTTATGAGGGCATTGCTATCGGGGATGGAAGTGGTTGCCGGTGAAACAAATCCGGAGAAGGAGGATTTTTACAAAGAACTTGAGATCACGGGAAGTAATTACGTTTCGCTTGTGCCAACACAGATACAGAGAATCTGCAGGAACAAAATAAAGGCACCGTCTTCAATGAAATATGTACTTACAGGCGGCGCACCTGCAGGAAAAGATCTGATCGCGAAATCACTTGAACTTGGCTGGCCGTTATATATTGTTTACGGAATGACCGAGACCGCCGCGTTTTTTGCAGGGGGAAAAGTGACAGGGGAAGAGGACCCTGGATTTGCCGGCAGGCCGCTTGGTGCCTGCACAGTCACTTTCACCGATGAGCAGGCTGCCGCATCAGACCGGGGAATAATAACGGTTAAAACAGGCGCGGTTACCCGCGGCTATATTAACGGAGAAGATGCATTTAACAGCCGGTTTTCTGATGGCAGTTTTGTAACATCAGACACCGGATATTCCGACCGGGAAGGAAACCTTTTTATCTCCGGGAGAACAGATAATATTATAATCACCGGGGGAAAAAAAGTCAATCCCGCTGAGGTTGAGGAAGCTCTGAAAAGACTCCTGCCGGGAGTTCAGGCTGCGGTTATCGGGATCAAAGATGAAGAGTGGGGGGAAAGGGTTACAGCCTTTATTGAATCAGACCTTGCAGATCCAACTGATCTGTTTTTGAGACTGAAAAACCTGCTTGAAGGGTATAAAATACCCCGTGAGATAGTGTATCTCGAGGAATTTCCGCTTACAGGCCCGGGAAAAATTGACCGTCAGACTCTCAGGAAAAATTATCAGAACCTCAAAAGGTCAGTCTGAACTGTCAAGTCCTAACAGTTCCGCAAAAGCCCCGGGTAGTTTAACGGATCTGCCGGTTGAAATATCAACAACCGCATTAACCATTGATACACGGGCAGCCTCTGCGCCAGCTTTATTGTAAAAGCTGATATTCACACGATAACGCTTTTCGCCTGCAGGTTCAAAATCGAGTCCGGCGGTATATGATTCTCCGAATTTCATGGGTGCATAAAAATCAGCTTCGGTGTGAACAATCGGGAATGCATAGCGGGGGTTTCTGAAAATCCTTTCATAATTGCCATCCTGAAAGAACTCTTCATAAACCTTGTGAGCAAGCCTGAAGATATTTCCGAAGAAGAGGACCCCTGCGGGATCGCACTCAAAAAAATCTATTTTTACAGATGTTTCAAAAAAAGCCATCTTTTCGTGATTTGTTTCAATTATAAATTTCAAAAAAATTGTAAATTTCGGATTAGACAAAGATAGATATTTTAAGGACTTTCATGGCAAAAATCTTACTGATTGAAGATGACCAGCATGTCAGGGTGAGCATTAAGGAAATATTAAATGATGAGGGTCATCAGGTTTACACAGCGGAAAACGGCTATGTCGGGATTGAAACCGCCAGGGAAGTTTATCCTGATCTGATAATCTGCGATATCATCATGCCCGGCATTTCGGGATTTGAGGTTATTCAAAGAATTCAGCACGAGAGCAACCTCTCTTTTATTCCATTTATCTTCCTTTCCGCAAAAAATGCAAAGACTGATTTCAGGAAAGGGATGGAGCTCGGCGCGGATGATTATCTTACGAAGCCATTCTCGGCTGAAGAACTGATCACTGCAATTAATGTGCGCCTTGATAAGGATCAGAAGAGAGAAGAGCGTACCGAAACACATATAAGCAAACTTACAAGGAGCATATCTTTTGCGCTCCCGCATGAGCTCAGAACGCCCCTTACAACCATACTCGGATATTCGGAGATTCTGATAAATGAGGTCAGGTCAATGAGTATGGGAGAAATATCCGAACTGGCCAGATACATCAATGATTCTGCTGAAAAGCTGAAGCTCAGAGTTGAAAAAGTGCTGCTTTATTCTAAACTTCAGTTTATTATTGCAGATAAAAATCAGATTTCCGACTACAGCAAAAGCAGGTATGAATTAACCCAGAATCATGTTGAAGCAGTGATTCATGACTATTTCTCTGAAAGCTCAAGATTCGGCGATATATCTGTTGAGTGCGAGGACACTGCAGTATGCGTTGAAGAAAATTTCCTGAACATAATACTGACAGAACTTATAGATAACTCCATTAAATTCTCGCAGAAAAACACCCCTATTTCAGTAAGGGGAGTTGATGACGGTGACCATTACATCCTCACTTTTGCCGACTGCGGTAAAGGAATTGACAAAGATAAAGTAAAGCACATTGGTGCTTTTTATCAGTTTGACCGTGATATTAATGATCATGAGGGACTTGGCCTCGGGCTTGAAATTGTGAGCAAGGTTTGCAGAATCTTTGATATTAAGCTTGAATTTGAAAGTGAAGGAGGAGGAACAGAAGTAATTCTGACCTTTAAAAAATGAGTTGAATAGTTGGCATTAAATTATTTACCTTGTCACTTACCAATATTTAAATTAACCAAACTGAACCGGTAAAACATTTTATGATATCGATACTGAGAATTTCAGCACTGCTGATCATACTGTCTGTAACCATATACTCACAGAACACTTATGAATTTCTGCGGATAGACCCGAGCCCGCGCTCTGCAGCGCTCGGCGGAAGTTTTACATCCGGTTCGGATGGTTCTGACGTTCTCTTTCATAACCCGGCCGGCATGTATTCACTGCAGAACACTCCCGTTTCATTCAACTTCATGAAATATCTTCTGGATATAAATTTTGTGAGCCTTTCAGGTTCAAAAGAGATTCCCGGGGTTGGGCGTATGGGAGCCGCTGTCAAGTATGTTAACTATGGTACATTCACGGGTGCGGATGAATTCGGGAATAAGCTTGAGGATTACGGAGCGGGTGAGCTGGCTGCAATTATAGGGTATTCAAACCGGATAGACGAGAATTTTTATTACGGCGCAGGAGTTAAATTCATCTATTCATCTCTGGCAGGCTATTCATCAACGGGGGTTGGCCTTGATCTCGGGGTGCAGTATAATATTCCATCGGAGCTTATAACAATAGGCGTCAGCCTTACCAATCTCGGAACCCAGATTTCATCTTATGTGAACACAAAAGAAGAGCTTCCGCTTGATCTTTCAGTTGGCTTTTCAAAGAGACTTGCGCACATTCCGTTAAAGATATATCTAGATTTTCATAAACTCAACCAGAAGGCTGAGGCAATTTCAGACAGACTGAATTCGTTCAGCGTCGGAGGTGAGTTCAGGCTCAGCGAGGCTTTCACTCTCAGGCTGGGTTATGACAACGAAAAAAGAAAAGAACTTAAGATCGGTGATTTTGCGGGGCTTGCAGGCTTTAACCTCGGTCTCGGCTTAAAAATCAAGACTTATAATTTTGACTATGCATACTCAAGCTGGGGTGAAATAGGATCTCTCCACAGAATCGGATTGAACACTGAGCTCTGATTTTATGTTTTAACTTAAGGATTGCTTAAATTTGTAATCCCAAAACTTTATAATTAATTATACGTCAGATAAGAGAAGAAAAAAGCTTTAAAATGATCAGAGAGATGTGCAAATCCAAGATTCAGCGTCCGGTAATAACCAAGGCTGAATTGTATTATGAAGGAAGCATAACCATTGACAAAGTTCTGCTTGATGCCGCCAACATTCTGCCTTATGAAAAAGTGCAGGTTGTAAACGTTAATAACGGCTCAAGGCTTGAGACTTACACCATTGAGGGTGAACCAAATTCAGGCGTTATTTGCCTTAACGGTCCGGCAGCAAGGCTGGGATACCCCGGTGATGAGATTGTCATTATTTCTTATGCACAGATGAATGATGAAGAAATTAAAGATTACAAGCCACTCGTTGTTATAGTGGATAAAGAAAACAAGATTAAAAAGATGCTCTGAAAATTGTGACGGAGAAAAAATCATGAAAAAATTATTGGTTCTGGTATTGTTTGTAATTAGTCTGGCAACTGTTTCAGCTCAGTTCAAAAAAGACCCGTTTGATAAACCTTCGGTTCAGGATGGTATTATCAATCATGAAACCAGTAACAATTTCCTTGGTTTTTTCAACCCGGCAAATTTTTCCATGAGTCACTCGATCAATTTATCTTACTCCGCATTCGGTGGTAACGGCATTGCAACTTCAGTATACACGAATACGATGTCATACAAATTTGCCGATAACCTGAGACTCAGCGCTGATGTCAGTTTTGTTCATTCGCCATATTCAACATTTGGCGATAAATTCTCAAAAGATATCAGCGGAATCTTTCTCAGCCGTGCGGAACTGAACTTTAAACCCTGGGAAAATGCCGAAATCATGATTCAGTACAGGAATATTCCTGCTTATCAGATGATGGATTACGGTTATTACAATTCCTTTTACGGTAATCCCTGGTATGGGTACAGACCTTAACAGAGGCGGAATAATTGGATAAAGGAGAGGGCAGCTTAAACAAGGATGAGCAATTCAAATCGTACGTGCTGAACGTACTTATAATAATTCTTGTTGCCCTCCCGGTATACCTCACCTACCATCTTTACACAATTCTTTTCAGTTCAAGCGAAGAAAAACCCAAAAAAGAAGTCGTTGTTGCTGCAAAGCTTCTGCAGATTGATGTGCTTAATGGCTGCGGTCAGGCAGGGATAGGTGAAAAATTCACTGACTTTCTCAGACAGCAAAAGTTTGATGTTATCAATACCGGCAACTTTGTTTCGTTTGATGTTGAGAATACGATAGTGGTTGACAGAAAAGGGAACCCTGAAAATGCACTGCGGGTTGCACGCTCCCTGGGGCTCACACGCGAATCTGTTGTGCAAAATATAAATAAAGATTACCTTATAGATGTTACGGTAATCATCGGAAGAGATTATAAAGAATTAAATGTAGTAAATAAGAATGAAAAATGAATCAAGAGCTCTGGCTGATCATATAGCCGGATTAATTTTCGAGAAAAAAGGATACGACGTAAAATTACTGGAACTCAGGAACATAACCACTCTCTCAGATTACTTTGTGGTCTGTACTGCTGATTCGGATACACAGGTGAAGGCAATTGCTGATCATGTTGAGGTTGCACTGAAAGAAGAAGGAGTGAGAGTCTGGCACAAAGAAGGCTTTAAAGCGCTCAGCTGGGTTCTGCTCGATTTTGTTGATGTTGTAGTGCATGTGTTCAGAAAAGACACCAGGGAATTTTACAATCTCGAAAAACTCTGGGGTGACGCACCCGTTTATGAATTAAAAGATCCTGAAATAAAATAAGAATCCCGGATACCAGAAATTGAAGAAATATATACTCGAACTGTTCGCAAAGGCAGCAAATAAAATTGAATACCTCAAAGATGCGCCGATTATTCTTGATGTTCCCAAAGCCGATTCACATGGTGATATAGCATGCAATGTTGCCCTGGGGCTCTCAAGAGCTCTTAAGAAAAATCCCAGGCAGATAGCCGAAGAGATCATAGCCTCGCTTGATCCGGATGCAAATGTCATCACAAAAATGGAGATTGCGGGCCCCGGATTTATTAATTTCTTTTTCAGCCCCGGATATCTTGCCCGAATTATAACGGAAGTAACCGAAAAGGATTCTGACTTCGGCAAATCAGACCGGTATAAGGGTAAAAAGGCCAATGTTGAGTTTGTGTCTGCAAATCCCACCGGGCCGCTCACCGTGGGTCATGGGCGCAACGCCGTGGTTGGTGATACCGTTGCAAATATTCTTGAATGGAACGGTTGTGAAGTTGACCGCGAGTATTATTTCAATAACGCCGGAAGGCAGATGCGCGTTCTGGGTGATTCAGTAAAGCACAGATATCTTGAACTGCTGGGCGAGGATATTAAATTCCCCGAAGATTACTATCAGGGTGAATACATAACCGATATTGCACGCGGTCTTCTTGATGAATACGGGGATTCCCTCAGAGATGAAGATCCCGAAGGCAAATTCAGGGAGAGAGCCGAAAGCGTAATATTTGCCGATATCAGGGGCACCCTTGAACGGCTCAACATCAGGCACTCAGTGTTCTATAATGAAAACTCTCTGTATGAAGAGGGAAGAATTCAGGGACTTCTTGATCTCTTTAACGAACGCGGATTAAGCTATCACAAGGACGGAGCCGTCTGGCTGAAACTTTCTGAACTCGGCAATGAGCAGGATAAGGTTATTGTGAAATCAACCGGAGAGCCGACTTACAGGCTTCCCGATATCGCTTACCATGTAACGAAATACGAGAGAGGGTATGACAGAATAGTTGATCTTTTCGGTTCTGATCATGCCGCAACTTACCCGGATGTTCTTGCGGCATTAAAAGAGCTTGGGTATGATACTGAAAAAATGAAGGTGCTGATACATCAGTTTGTAACCATCTTGAAAGACGGCGGGATAGTGAAAATGTCAACCAGAAAAGCCAACTACATTACGCTTGATGAACTGATTGACTGGACAAATCCCGATATAGTAAGATATTATTTTAATAACAGGACAATAAATTCCCATCTCAATTTTGATGTTGATCTTGCCAAAAAGCAGTCGGATGAAAACCCCGTTTTTTATCTCCAGTATGCACACGCCAGAATATGCTCAATTATACGAACAGTGAATGAGCAGGAGCTGAAGGCATCTCATGACCATCTTGACCTTCTGGTTAGAGATGAGGAGATCAGGCTGATTAAGAAAATTCATCAGTTTGAAGAGGTGATTGCCGAAGCAGGCGAGAATCTTGACGGTTCAAAGATCTGTCTTTATCTTGAAGAGCTTGCCGGTTTGTTCCATCGCTTTTATACTGTCTGCAGAATCATAGGCAGCGAAAAGAATCTGGCCGAAGCAAGACTTGCACTTGTGGCTGCGGTAAAAATAGTTCTCCGTAACGGCCTTTCGGTTGTGGGTCTCAGCGCGCCTGAGAGAATGTAGTTTCGTTGTTCGTTGTTCGTTGATTGTTGTTCGTTGATTGTTGTTCGTTGTTCGTTGTTCGTTGTTCGTTGCTCGCGTCAGCAAAACGTCAGCAACACGTATGAAACAAATTAAGCGAATCAACACGAATTGAATTTACTTTGAGACTTTAGTCTGCCGGGATCGATTCGTGCTTCAGAGAAAAAAGTTTGATCTTCAAAGTTCGATATTCAGGGCAGCATAAACGGGAGGCTGCTCAGATTAAGCAGATTTTGACGCATTTACGCCTGTTGTATTCTTGTTAATTTCGCATCAGTGTTCCCCCTGCCTCATAAAACTA
>JABWCA010000399.1 GCA_013359345.1 Ignavibacteriaceae bacterium | reverse complement strand
CCCACATAATCCGGTATTCACTCAGCCTTTCTTTCATCGGCAACCCCTCTGAGTTCAGGAAGTTTAAGAATTTTCTTTTTCCCCGAAAATACCTCACTAAGTGAAACTGCTGTTTGGGAAATTGCAAGTGAAAGCGGCGTGCGCTCATCACCAATGATAACATCATCATACACAGACTGTATAAGATGAGCCCTGACCTCTTTGGTAAGGTCATCCATCATACCGAATTTTTTAATGCACTCAAGAACTGAGCGGTCGGTGAATGGTCTGTAGGGTTCCATTACATCATCTGCAAGCGGGAAATCATTATACCGGTTTTTATGCTTGATCCCGATTGTTGCCATTAACCCTGCCCCTGTGAGGGCACGGGCAGTTGCAGAGCGTAGGATGGTATAACCAAAATTCAGGTAGTTATTGGGACAATTCCCCTCCCTCTCCCTGGTGAATTCAATATCAGAAAACAGTTCCTGCCAGTAGATTTTAGCCGCCTGCCCCTCCGCATTAAAAGAATCACCGCTGGTGACTTTGGATATTAGTTTGTAGACTTTGCCATATTTTCTGCCTGTTGCTTTAAGCAGCAGTGCCTGATTTCTGATTTTTGCCTGAATGAGCTGCTTCCATATCTGTTTTCTAAGCGGCTGTGATGCCTTGATCTGAAAGTTGAATCTTTCGGTCTGAAGCTGATTGCAATGAAGATGCATAAGCATCGAAGCCGGGAGATGAGTTTTACCGCAAACCACAAGCGCAATGTTATATTCAGCGCATTTCTGAAGAAACGCCACTGAAAGTGTTACAGAATGGTTATCAATTATTATTGTGCCTGAATCCTGAAGGGGAATGAATTTTTCATTCCCCGGGTCACCTTTGTTGCTCAATTTTATCCGTTCAAGATCAATGGTTATATAATATTCACCTGCTATTTCTATAGTTCTTTTCAGCATCGTTCTATTTCCCCGCATTCATTCACAATAACCTTAATACCTTTGATTGTATTGAAATTTGCCCGCCTGACTTCACCCTGGCTCCGATTAAGATCACTTACCGGCATACCTTTATCAACTTTAACATTTGCCAGATTGTGCCTGACAAGAATAATATTACCGTTCTGATCAAACTTCACAACTTTGAACAAGCGATTGAAAAGAGAAACAGGTTCATCCCATTGAATCTCATCCTCATGCTGATCAAACAGAATCACCATTTCATCCTGAGTTAGCGAAAATAGAAGTGATTTCCCATTATGAATCTGGGGAAAAAGCGGTTCATGTCTGTTCATCAATCGCGCCGCTTCAAAATATGATCTTGTGATAAAACTTCGTTTTGAGCCTTTCTGAGGATTTGACTCTCCATAAATTCCAATTCTGTAATTCCCCCCCGTTTTTATAAACAGACCACTAATATCCGAAGTCCTGATCTTAGGCAGATCATTCCCTTCAACATAAGTTCTGATATTCTTTACAGGCACATTTTCACCATTGCGGTTCGGAAGAAAAATTCCTTTTTCAGCTATTTCTTTAAAGCTTTTACCAGAATCAAGCATCCTCAGGAATATCAGTCTGATTGAAGTGTCAACAATTTCTTCAACATGCTTTCGGGATGAGAAATAACTTACCGGCCTTCTTATTACATAACGCATAGAGCCGTCATCAAACGTTACTGCGCCGTAAAGAGACTCTTCATGCAGGGGTGCCCTTGCGGTATGCCCTTTGGCATAAAGAATCTTACCTTCTTTATTTTTCAACGACTTACCATTCCGGTAGAGTTTCTTTTTTGATGAGGCAACAACCTTTTTCATGCTGTCATATGAGATTGCCAATTTCTCAACAATTTCTCTCGCTTCTTTCCTGATTTTATCAGCATCGAGTTCTTCCGCCATAATCCTTTTGATTTTATCTTTCATTGCCTTTACGAAAATACCGTAGGGATCAAAGTCTTCAATTGTTGATGATTTTGCTATGCTGTTGAAAATTCTTGAATTTGTAAGAGCAACCGCAAGGGCATCTATTGCATGGTGCCTGTGATCGTCCCGTTTTTTGCGGAAATAGAAGTAGCCCTCCTGTATATAACCTTCCACAAATCCTTCTTCGGCATCTTTTTTGTCTGACCCGGTTTTTTGCTCCACATTCAGTATCGCCCCGTTTTCATCAAAAAAGACCCGGTAGCTTCCTTCCGGGTAATTACCTCCTATCTTAATTGCA
>JABWCA010000398.1 GCA_013359345.1 Ignavibacteriaceae bacterium | reverse complement strand
TAAACGGGTTTTCATGTACCCGCTTTCTACTTCAAAGTTGCCATCCGGGTTGGTAGTGATACATCCTGAATAACAGATTTGTGTTCATTCGTTTCATTCGCATCATTTGTTTTTCTTAAAATAATCTGCGTAAATCCGTAAAAATCAGCACCCTGTCCGCCGAAGGAGGAATCTGCGTTCTATCCTGTTTATACTGCTCAACCACGAACTAAGCACTCCCGCACTAAGAACTGCCTCCCTCATTTATGCTGCTCAACCACGAACTAAGCACTCCCGCACCAAGAACTGCTTCCCCCCGTTTATGCTGCTCAACCACGAACTAAGCACTCCCGCACTAAGAACCGCCTTCCCCGTTTATGCTGCCCCTGGTGTCACTGACCCGCCGCGGCGGGCTGTTGCCACTGATATCACTTTTTTCTTATTTCAAACTTAAAATCGGTAACTGATATACCACTCAGGTTTGATGCTGCATTCCTCCTCTCCGACCTTGTTGAGAGGTCAAAAGAATTCTCAAAAAGCAGTTCAAGCCTTGTCTTTTCAGCTTTGCGGTCCGCTTCCTCTCCCCGAAGCGAAAGCATAACAAAACGAAGGTCAAGCGGCTCTTTAGTGGCAATGAGTTTGAAAATTTCAGCGCCGTAGGGTGCTTTGAATCTGTAGGGTTTCGGGAGGATGTATTCATTCCCGGGGAATATCCTGAATGCTGAGGGGTCTTCGTTCCTTTCAGGCTTTGGCACCAGAAGGGAGACAATCCCGTCCGGCTGAATATCAATCAGGTTAAAATATGCAGGTGATTTCCCCGTGTTTCTGATTCTGATAAGGAATGTATCATTGGGAGTGACACTCAGCAGCCCGTTGAGATAAAATGCCGAAATATCAGCCGTATCTGTGAATGTTTTATTAACGGGGTCATAATTTTTAACCGGGATATAACTGATCTCCAGATTTATTTTAGGATCTTTCACCATCAGTTCTCTCAGGAGTTTCGATTGTGCGTATTTCTGAATGGCTTTTTTAACCTCAGCTTCACCGGCCAGCCCTTCTCTGAAGTTCATGCCCGATGAGGCAATATTCAGATCCACTCTCCCGTCATTCCCCTCACGGATTACAAGCTCCGGAGCGATTCCATTCCCTGCAGGTTTAAGTGTGGAAAATGTTTTCACAAGATCACCCAGCGATTCTCTAAGCCGGTTATCGCTAAAGGGACCAAAAGCCACGGGAATTATAAACGGAAGCTCCGCATATTTTTTCACAAATACAGGCAAACCCTTATTTATCACTGCATCAGTTTTAGCATCAATAGTACAGTATGAAGCCGTTAACACTGCTGAATCGGTCACTGCAGTCAGTAAAGGATATATTCCCGCGGTATCTATGGTGCCTGCCGGATATACAGATACCTCCGATCCTGTATACAGCCCTGCAATTTTACCCGAATTAATAGTCACGATACCGGTTGTTGTGTCGTAATCAGTAATAAGAAAAAAGGGCTGAGGAGGGATGATATTCCCGGCAAATACTTCGTTATCAAGTCCGTTTCCCTCAGCAACAGGAATCTGGGAGGGAGATATCACCGAAAATCTGTTCTGAATCATGTTAAACAATCCCCTGTTGGTTACACCGGGTGTAATCTCTCTCAGTGCGGAGGCAAGCGCGTATGTGAGCGAACCGTTACCGGCGTATTCAAAGTTTTTCTGATTCGATCTCGATGCGGCAAAAACGCAAAGCGGAGCCTCACCTGTTTTAAGAGGCCTTTTTCCTGTGTAAATATCTTTATCGGGATCATTTCTCAGTATGAAATCTTTGGGCACGAGCGGAGGTTCACCCCCTCTGGCAATTTCTTCGCCTCGTGTTGCCGTTGCCGAATAACATGCATCAAGAAATACTGTTACGATTCCGTTTTTGCCAGATTTTTCACGCAAACGCTCCAGCACAATCTCAAATTCATCATCACTGAAATGATTCTGGCCTGTGTAACCATCCCTGAATTCGGGATACGAATCATACATAACCATTGCTTCATCAAGCCCGTCAGGTTCATCACCGCTGATATCGTAAATCTGCTGACCGTGAGTTGAAAAATGGAGAACGATTATATCACCGGGTCCTGTATCATTTATCAGAGTGTCAAATGCCGCCATCAGGTTATGTTTGGTTGCCTGTTTACCGGCAAGCACTCTTATATCGGTAAATTTCTGTTCAGCACGCGCCTCACTTATCAG
>JABWCA010000397.1 GCA_013359345.1 Ignavibacteriaceae bacterium | reverse complement strand
GCCTTCGGCTTAGTGATCAGTGGTTTTGATAGACTTCTGTCTTAGTTTACAGTACAGGAGCTGTTAGTAATTTACGGCTGGCAGAGAAGCTGTTAGCTGGTTCTCCTTTTACCTGAAAGAGTGGCTTTGAAAATAGTGAGTAGTGAGAAGCCTTCGGCTTAGTGATCAGTGGTTTGGAAAGACTTCTTTATTAGTTCACAGTACAGGAGCCGGTAGTAATTTATGGCTGTCAGAGAAGCTGTTAGCGGGTTCTCCTTTTACCTGAAAGTGTGGCTTTGAAAATAGTGAGTAGCGAGAAGCCTTCGGCTTAGTGATCAGTGGTTTTGATAGACTTCTGTCTTAGTTTACAGTACAGGAGCTGTTAGTAATTTACGGCTGGCAGAGAAGCTGTTAGCGGGCTCTCCTTTTACCTGAAAGAGTGGCTTTAAAACAGTGAGTAGTGAGACGCCTTCGGCTTAGTGATCAGTGGTTTGGAAAGACTTCTTTATTAGTTTACAGTGCAGGAACTGGTAGTAATTTAATCTTGTCAGAGAAGCTGTAAAAGGGTTCTCCTTTTAACTTAAAGTGTAGCTTTTAAGACAGTGAGCAGTGAGACGCCTTCGGCTGAGTGAGCAGTTGTTGAGAGAACACCCTGGTCTAAGTTTGCAGCATAGGCTTTAAATTAATTCCCGGCGGCAGGTGAGATTTTAACAGATTTATTAATTACTTCAGCTATTGCCGGGTGTCTGAAATGAATAAACAGCTCAGGATTTGGCTTAATTGAATATTAATGCTCAGGATTCTAGAATAAAAGCTCCGTTTTCCAAGCAAATTTAACATGCCTGACCTCATCTGTGATAAAATACAGAAAGCTTAAATGATTTGGCTGAGCGACTAAACGTTAATCCAAGAGTTTGTAACCGACCCCGTGAACAGTCAGAATAATTTTAGGATGATTAGAATCAATCTCTATCTTCTGACGCAGCCTTAATATAAAGTTATCTACTGTTCTTGTTGTGGGTGATTCCTCATATCCCCATACCTCATCGAGTAATTTATCGCGGCTTACAGTATGATTCCGGTTTTCCCAGAGACATTTAAGCACTTCAAATTCCTTGTGTGACATTTGAACCGGCTCCCCGCCTGAAAATCCTGAATAAGTGGCGAAGTTAACCTCAAGTGCCCCGATTTTTATCAGACTTTCACCGGCAGAATCTTTACCGGAACGTCTTAGAATTGCTTTTATGCGCGCAAGCAGTTCTCTCAGTGAAAACGGCTTGGTGATATAATCATCTGCTCCCAGCTCCAGACCCAGCACTTTGTCAATCTCCTCACCTTTTGCAGTGAGGAGAATAACGGGAGTTTCTATACCACGTTGTCTTATTTTTTTACAAACGTCAAAGCCCGACATTTTGGGCATCATTACGTCAAGAACAATAAGATCATAACCGCCTTCGATAATTTTTTTATATCCCGATTCACCATCGGGGGCAGAATCTGCTTCGTATCCTTCAAATTCCAGATTGTCAACCAACCCGATTCGCATTGAAGGTTCATCATCAACAATTAGTATTTTTGCCATAACGGTTCTGTTGGTAAATTCTGATTTGCGATAATAAATAATAATTTCTGTTACAAAGTAATAATTTAAAAGGGATCAGGATACAATGCGGGTCTTTTTTAATATTGTAAACAGAATTTTAATAATTTCATCAAGATCATTAATCAGACTGTCAAACATATTCTTATCGATATATTCTGTTGCGTGCAATAACTGGAGCCAGAATTTTGTCTCAAGAGCCTCCTTGTATGCAATCGCTAATTTATTAGAAAAGTCGGCTTTTGAGATACCCCCGTTAGCTTCAGCAATATTTGCACCGATTGAGCTCCCGCTTCTTAAGACCTGTCTCGATAATGTGAATTCCCGTTTCTTTGAAGCCAGATATTTCCGGAGATTAACTATTCTGATTGCAAAAGCCAAAGCCTTCTGATATAAATTATTATCCTCTACTCTCATTTTCTTTTCTCCTTAAATCAATAAAGTATTTTTTGAATAAATTAAACAACTATTGCAAAAACGTAAATTGTTAAATTATTAAGTATTTACAGCAGGCAAACATACCCGTAATATAAGTATCTGTCTGCTCTTTTAACTGCAGGCGTTTCACTGCTCACTAAGCCGAAGGCGTCTCACTGTTTCACTACTCACTAAGCCGAAGGCGTCTCACTGTTTCACTACTCACTAAGCCGAAG
>JABWCA010000396.1 GCA_013359345.1 Ignavibacteriaceae bacterium | reverse complement strand
CTTCACAATGTTGCCGATACGCTCCGGCGAGGATAAGGCTTTTTCACGGTCGATATCCTTAACCTTTGCATCGTCAATCTTTTCCTCCTCTTTCATCGTGCTTACATAATCGATACGGAAGGGAAGCACATTTTTATCGGTGATGGCATCAACAATTGTGTAAGTGTGAAGTTTTTTGCCGAAAGCCTGCTCTGTTGTGCGTAAATCAACCTTGAAATTGCTGCTTGAATTAACGGCAAAAATGGGTGTGCCGGTAAACCCGAAGAGATAATAATTTTTGAAGTTTTTAACTATCGCCGTATGCATATCGCCGAACTGGGAGCGGTGGCACTCATCGAAAATAATCACAATATGCTGTGTATAGGCGGTATGATTCTTATTCTTTTTAATTAATACCGAAAGCTTCTGTATGGTGGTGATGATAATCTTTGAGGAAGGGTTTTCAAGCTGATGTTTTAATATTGCGGTGTTTGTGTTGCTGTTTGCAGCTCCTTTTTCAAACTTGTCATACTCCTTCATCGTCTGGTAATCAAGGTCTTTACGGTCAACCACAAACAGGACTTTGTCAATGAACGGAAGTCTGGCTGCAAGCTGTGCAGTCTTGAAAGAAGTGAGTGTTTTACCGCTTCCGGTTGTGTGCCATATATATCCGCCTCCATCAGTGGTGCCGTATTTTTTATAGGTGTTGGCAATCAGAATTCTTTCAAGTATCCTCTCGGTCGCAACAATCTGATAAGGGCGCATCACGAGCAGGAGCCTGTCTGAAGTAAACACGCAGTACTTTGTAAGGATGTTTAAGATGGTCTGCTTTGCAAAGAATGTGCCGCAGAAATCGATCAGATCGGTTATCGGTTTGTTCAGGGAATCTGCCCACCAGGAGGTGAATTCATAGCTGTTGCTTGTCCGCTTTCCTTTTTGTGACCCGCTCCCCTCATTCTCTTTGATATGAGTAAACCTGGTGGTGTTGCTGTAATATTTTGTGTATGTGCCATTTGAGATCACAAATATCTGAACAAACTCAAACAGTCCGCTCCCCGCCCAGAATGATTCCCTGTTGTAGCGGTTTATCTGGTTAAAAGCCTCCTTAAGATCAACACCCCTCTTTTTTAATTCAACATGCACAAGAGGCAGCCCGTTAACAAGTATTGTAACGTCATATCTGTTGGCATGGGTACCGATCTCTGTTGCGTATTGGTTGATGACCTGAAGCCGGTTGTTGTGAATAACAGCCTTGTCTAACAGATAGATGTTTTTTGTCGTACCGTCATCACGGGTAAGAAGCTGAATGTGATCTTCCTGAATTATTGCAGTCTTTTCTTCAATGCCCGAGTTCTGGTTTGCAATTCTGGTGCCGAAAAAACTTTTCCATTCGCTTTCTGAAAACTTATAGTTGTTCAGCGCTTCAAGCTGAGTGCGGAGGTTCTGTATTAATTCTTCCTCGCTGTTTATGCTCAGATAGCTGTATGCCTGCTGTTCAAGCTGCTGTATAAAAGCCTTCTCGAGATCGGCTTCCGACTGATAAAGCTTCTCCCTGTTGTAAGGAGTTTCATACTCTGCAACAACCGTTAATTCCGTACTCTCCGCAACCATTGCATAATTATGACTGCTCATTACTCATCTCCCTGAAACTTAATAATTTCCCCCTGTAATACTCATACTGTTTCCGTCTCGCCTCAATCTCTGCCGGTAAACCAATTGATATGTTATTGACCAGTGAATCAAATTTGTCAAGGATTGAGACTATTCGTTCCTGTTCTGATAGTGAGGGGATTGGAACGCGTTTTTGATAAGCCTCATTTCTGTTTAATCCTGGCACCCCACCACCCTTGATTTCTGGATTTAGTCCTACCGATTCTAGATAATGGAACAAATATCTTAAATTTATCTGCTTGGTTTTTCACAGGGAGCTTGTTTAAGCTTGGAATACGCTGCTCGAAATCCAAAGAAGTTTGGCGGCATTTTCGGTTTAAGCGGTGGATTGATAGGAGAAACGATCAGCCCCAAAAACTATTCAGGTAATCTTGAAGGAACAGACGTTTTTCTTGGCTGCAGCGATGTTGATCCGCATATTCCACTTCAGCGAGTTAATGATACAGAAGAGGTTTTTAAGAAATTGGGTGCGAATGTTACTAAGAGAATCTACAAAGGACTGGCTCACACAGTAAATCAAGATGAGATTGATTTTGTTGCTGCCTTGATGAGAGAAAAAATATCGGACAACTTTTAGTTCAAT
>JABWCA010000110.1 GCA_013359345.1 Ignavibacteriaceae bacterium | reverse complement strand
CACGTTCTGACTCATTATCAAGGATTGAAGAGCAGATTCTAATAATATTTTCTTCGTTAACATCATCCTGAATTATTTCAGGAACAATGTTTTTGCCTGCAAGAATGTTCACCATGGCAAGGTTCCCTATATTGATCAGCATTTTCCCGATCATATAGGTGAGTCGGCTTGTTTTATAAACCACCACCATCGGTAACCCGAGCAGTGCTGATTCGACGGTTGAAGTGCCCGATTTGATTATTCCGAAGTGCGAATATTTTTTTAATTCATCGGGATAACCGCTTATCAGAGTGTAATTTCTCTCACTGCTGAGAGTTTCAAAAATTTTTCTGTCTATTGTATCCGCACACCCCACCACAGTCTGCATCCCGTATTTTTCAGAAAGACGGACAGCTGCTTTAATTACATGGGGGAATATCTCTTTCACCTCATGTTCCCGGCTTCCCGGTAATACCAGAAGAACCGGTTTAACGGGATCAAGCCCGTTATCTGAGAAAAGCTGTTCTTTTGAGATGAAATTACAGCTGCTGAACTTCGAAACCAGGGGATGCCCAACAAATTCAGCCTTAACCCCGTGCTTTTCGTAAAATGTCTTTTCAAACGGGAAAACCACAATCATCAGGTCAATGAACCTCCTGATTTTTTTGACTCTCCTTTTTCCCCACGCCCACAACTGCGGCGATATATAATAAATCAGATTTTTAACGAGCGGTCTGAGATCGCGCGCAATGCTGAGATTGAAGCCGGGGTAATCAATGAGAACAACCGTGTCAATCTTTTCGCGTATAATAAACTCTATTACATCACTTTTCACCTTCCTGATAAACGGAAGGTGTTTCAATACTTCAAGGAACCCCAGGAATGACATTTTATCAATGTGATAAAGAGGCTTAAGCCCCTGTTCAATCATCCTGTTACCCCCCAGACCATAAATTTCAACTGCAGGATTCTGCTCTTTCAGGGCTCTCATGAGAGAAGCCCCGTGCATATCGCCGCTGGCCTCACCCGCAAGAATGAAAACTTTACTGCTCATCAGAGAATCTTAAAATCAAATATCCATTTCAGCGTTACAAGAAGCAGGGTGATCCCTATGGCCTGCAGGGTTCTTGATTCTGATCTGAGACCCGCTTTAGGATTGAAAGGGGGCTGTTTTATTGATTTATTTCTGTAAGGTTTGAATTGAGGAATAAATCTCGGCACATGGTTTTTATATTTTTTATAGTCTTCTTTATAGGTCTTCTGAAGATAAGTTTCTTCTTCACCTACAATCAGAATATACTGAAAGACGAAAAATGCAAATGCTATAACCGTTAGCCAGGGATACAGTGCCAGAGTAAGAACCCCGAATCCGGTGTAAATGAGGATATTCCCCACATAGAGAGGATTACGCACATAAGCGAAAGGCCCGCTGATAACGAGGAATGCACCGCCAACCGTTCCCGTGGTTCTGGTCTCGCTGCCTGCCCAGCAAACTCCGCCGTACCTGAAAGCCTCACCCAGTAAAATCATAAAGAGACCGACTGCATAACTCACAGGAGTTGGTGATGAGAAGAGAAGCATAAGTATAACAAACGGAACGGGGGTGTAGCTTCTGATAGAAAAAAGAAAAGCTGCCAGTTTATTGCCTGATTTTTGTGCCATGATTTAGCCTTGCATATAGAGTGATTTTCTTTTGAGAGCTGCCTGATTGCTCTTTTTCACTCTTTTTTTGTTTAAAATTTTCTCAAGTTTATTAATTACCTGACCGAAGTCATCAAACGGGTAATAAGTTATTCTGTTGGTTTCGCAATACTTTAAGAGGGTATCTTTGGCGAAGATGTAGTCGCAGTACTGAGCTGCACAAACATCAGATGAGCCGTTGCCGATATAAACAGTTATATCATCATCGCTGCTCAGTTCAATCACCTTGTTGCGTTTGCAAAACGCACACTTTCTGCATTCTTCGTCTTTATAGGGGAAATGGGGAACCGGTTTATCCGCACCGCCGGAAAAAATAAGGGAGTTGCTGAAATAAGGGAGATTGGTTATACCTTCTCTGTTCAATATACGCTCGATATAAAAGTCAAATCCGTCGCTTACCACATAAATTTCAAAATTCTTATCTGAAATATAATTCAAGAATGAGGGGAATGTATCATCAATCTCAAAATTTAATACAAAATCAGACAGTTCCTGTTCAGTTATTGAATTAAGAGTGCTGAAAAGGGCACTCCAGCCTTCAGCCGCGGTCATTTCAAGATTTCTGATTCTCCTGATGATATCCCAGACTTTATCCTTATCGCCATACTCAATAAAGAACTGTGCCCCCACATCTCTGAGGGTTATAGTGCCGTCAAAATCCACAAAAAATTTAACCTGCGGATTTGTCATTTCTTCTCTTTTGCTGTAAGAACCATCTTCTTGACCTCAACCACTTCACCTATAGTCACCCTGTAAAAATAGACGCCCGGCTCAAGTCCAGCCGCAGAAAATGTATACTGATATTTACCCGGTTTTGCCTGGGTTACGGTTTCATCCTTTATCAGATTGAACTTTGAATTAAAAAACTCAAACCTGATCTTTCCTGCTGCGGGGATACTGTATGAAATCACAGTGGATTCACTGAAAGGGTTAGGTATATTCTGTCCGATAAACGGTTTGTTAACGTTATCTGATTTAATAAAATTAAGTTTAGTGATCTCGATATGTGATACTCTGTCAGATTTATCAAACTGAGAAAGTCTGTAATAAAACATTCCGCTTGAATCAGGTTCATGATAAGTTTCATAAATGCCGCGGGCTTCTTTTGAAACGGATATCCATTCTATTTCTGTCCACAATGAGTCGGATGCTCTTTTGCCTGAAAAAACTTCAAGTTTATAGCCTTTTATTGCAGACTCATTGTTTACCTGCCAGTAGAGTTTAACCTCTTCACCTGATTGTATTGCAGCAAACTCTGAAACTTCAGATGCATAAGTGTTATTGCCTCTGATTCTCTGCCCGAATATTCCGCTTTTGTTGCCTTCCTTTGATTCTCTGAAAACGGCAATGGCACCCTGGGAGAGGTCAGAAACCATATAGAGATAATTTTTAATTGAGCGGTTTGATGTTGAAACCGGAATGCCTTCATCATCCCACATCAGATCTCCTTTTGATGAGATCCGCTGAGCGTAAATATTCCATGCCGATTTGCTCCTGTTATCAATCCAGCCTATAATAGCACCGCCTCTGCCGTCAGGACAAAGTTCAGCCCCAAGCTGGTCACCTTCAAAATCAGCCACAACAACGCCGTTCCCGCTCCATCGCGGATTACCGAACTGTGATATCTTCTGCGCATAAATATCACGCGAGCCCGAAAAGTTATTAATCCATGAAAGAATGATGGTTGAATCACCCCCTGCAATTGCGCGCGGATTAGTGTTATCACCCGGCAGGGTTACAGCTTTCACTCCGGGATACGCCATTCTGGTTTTACCTTTGTTATCAACAATCTGATGATACAATTCTTTGTTCTTGCCTGAAAGCTGCCAGTTTATGTAAATAAGGCTTCCGCCGGCAAAGGGGGTTATGTCATATTCCTGAATAATAGCTTTGCTGTCGGTAATCAGTACGGGTTCAATTTTGGTTGTTTCTCCTGCCGAAGAATCAATGTGAGCCATATAAATACGGCTGTTCATTTTTTCGAACTCCATCCAGAATATAAAAGCCCCGCCGTTTCCGTCAGTGATTATTTTCGGGAATTGCTTGGCATTATAAGATGAAGAAACCTGAAGCCCTGCCTGTGTGAACCGGAGTTTGCCGGTCGGGAAGATTTTCTGGTATTTAACATTGTAAAGGGTGGGAGTTCCTGAAGTTTTTTCGATTGCGGCAACGTGGCCTATTGCAGACTTACCGTATGAGGCATGAATCTGATTTATATCATCAGAAGAACGGAGAACCATAAGCCCTCTTTCATCAAATATCCGCTGTCCGTTTTCTTTCACCACCTGAGTGTAAACAAAACTTTCTGCCTGATTTTTCTGCTCCCAGGCAATCATTGCAACACCGGGAATAACTGAAGGCACTAAAATGCTGTTAAGCTTTACAGAATTTTCATCCGCAGAGACCGATTTGCCATCGGCCCTGAAAGAGAGTTCACCGCTTTTTTTTGCGTGAAGGAACCAAAGATTTTTATTGGCAGACTCTTTAGAATCCTGCCAGATGAAAAAAATCCCTCCCGAACCGTCTTTGGCAACAGATAATTCAGAGGCATCTCTCACATCCTGAACCAGCTCCCTTGGCTCTTCCGGTTTTCCGCTCCACTGAGCAAGGGATGAATTTAAAAATAAAAATGATATTAACAGTACAAAGAACAGTTTATATAACACGATATCTCACTGATAATTATTAACCAACAAACTTAAAATCTTCATTAAACCTCACGCTAACTAATTTTGAAATACCCTCTTCCTGCATTGTCACTCCGTAAAGTGTATCAGCTGCTTCCATTGTTCTTTTGTTGTGTGTCACAACAATGAACTGGGTGGTTGCGCTGAAATCTCTGAGAATTCTGGTAAACCTGTCAATGTTTGCATCATCAAGAGGAGCGTCAATCTCATCAAGAATACAGAAGGGAGAGGGTTTAACCAGATAAATTGCAAAGAGAAGAGCAATGGCAGTCAGGGTTTTTTCACCACCTGATAAAAGATCAATTGATGTGGGGCGCTTTCCCCTCGGCTTTGCAATAATCTCAATTTTTGCCTCAAGCGGATCAGTATCCTCCTCAAGCCTGAGATCTGCCTCGTCGCCGGGGTTAAACAACCTTCTGAAAATATTAATGAAATTGTTCTTGATCTGCTCAAAAGTATCTAAAAAAAGTTTCTGGGCAGTGTCATTAATCTCTTCAATGGTTTTCAGCAGATTCTTTTCGGCCTCAATCAGATCAATTTTTTGCCCGTTAAGTGAATCAAATCTCTCTTTTTCGGTCTGATACTCTTCAAATGCGAGGCTGTTGATTGCCCCGAGATTCAATATCTGCTGTTCAAGCGATTTAACCTCACGGCGTGCCTCATCAGCATTAAAATCTTCCGGAATCTCAACTTTAAGGTCGGCAGCAGAAAGATTATATTTCTCTTCAAGCCTTGAGAGAATGGAATCAAGCAGGTGTTTTTTATCACTGCGTTCCAGTTCGGCGCGGTGAATTTTATCGCTCAGCTGATCTTTAACTGATCTGGCCTTTCTTTTCTGAACTTCAATTTCATCTGTTTTTGCCTTAATTTCCCTGTAGTTTGCTTCGGCTGTCACAGAGGCTTCTTTCAGATTGACCAGGGTCCTCTTAAGATCATCAAGGTCAAGTTCCAGGTTTTCGATATTTTCATCAAGAATCTCAATCTCGGCAGAACTTCTTTCGATCTCACTGTTTTTCTTTGATATCGATTCAGTCAGGTAGTCAATTGATTCACGGCTTCTTTTGAGTGAGGTGATAATATTATTGACCGAGCCTTTGAGCCTTTCGGTTTCAAGATCGCTGGAGTTTTTCTGGCTTATGATTTCCTGAAGTTCAGCTTCAGCTTTTTTTACTGCAGACTCCGCCTCCTGTTTGGCGCTGTCTGCCGCAGTCTGCACAGCGGTGATCTCCTCATATGCTGACTGAGAAAGTACCCTGCTTTTCTCAAATTCCTCTGATCTTGCAGCAAGATCTTCTTTTTCCTTATTAATTAAAGCGATCTGTTCTTCAAGCTTTTCCTTTTCAAAGGTAAGACGTGAAATTTTCTTTTCAAGTTCTGTAAGAGCGGCATTCAGTTGCCTGATCTCATTGCCCGGCGTTACCAGATCAATTGAAGCAATCAGTGCTTCAAGTTCTGAAATTGAGGCAGTGAGTGATTCCTGCTGTTTCCTGAGAGGCTGCAGATCTGCTTTAAGCTGATCAAGAACGATTTTCCTGCCAAAAACAGAATCTTCTTCCGCAATTTCGGAGCCCGCGGAAATGAGTCCTGACGAGGTCACGAAATCGCCGGCGCCACTTACAAATTTTGAATCAGGGTATTTTTTTGCAAGATGGATGCCGGTTTCCAGCGAATCAACGAGATAAACTCTCTCCAGAATGCGCTGAAAATAGTTTTTATTCTTAGCTGAGGTCTTCACAAAATCGGCTAAACGTCCCTTAACTCCCTTTTCAGATTCAAGCTTCTTTAATCTCTTATCGGCAAGGAATTTCTCAGCTTTGCCCGTGAAACTTCTGAAGTATGAGTATGAACCGGTTACGGGAAGCGCAAAACTGACTTTGCCCATGCTGCCCGAGTTAAGTATTTCCACAGCATTTTTGAGCTCATCAATGCCTTCAATCAGAATGGTGTTAAGATTATTCTGAAGTGCTGATTCAACAGCCACCCTGTGGATATCATCGGTTTCACCGATATTAGCGAGCAGATTAACCTCACCCTCTTTCCAGTTCCTGCTCTCAATAAGGGTTTTAATGCCCTTTGAAACACCCTCAAGAGTGTGCATGATTTCTGTAAGATAGGCTATTTTGTTTTCGAGCTCACTGATTGAGGTTCTCAGCTCAAAGTCTTTTTTTACATTAGATTCAAGTCGCTTTTCAAGCTTCTGCTTATGCAGGATATCATAATTCAGTTTTTTATCACGCTCAGATATCTCCTCCATCAGGGCATCTTTTTCTTCAGTGACCTGTTTAAGAGATTCCTTCAATTTCATGAGTTCCGAGGTGATGGCTGAATATCGCTGCTGATTTCTCTCTTCGTTTTTCTGAACTTCACTGATGTTGCGGAGGATATTATTAAGTTCATTCTTTGAATCGGCAAGTGAGCGGTAAGTTGTAAGCATCACCGCATTTTTCTCATTCAAAGCCGTTTTTGCCTGATCAACCTCAATGCGCGCGGCTGAAATTCTTTCGGAATATGAGTCTTTTTCTTCTTCACGCTCAGAGAGCTGATTTGCAAGTTCCCGTTCCTTAATTTCAAGTTCTTCTATATTCTCACGGGTAGATTCAAGCCGAATTTCGTGATCTTCAACATCCCCGCGCAGCCTTTCAATATTCTTCATGAGAGATTTTTTTGACTCCGTTGAGATGGTAAGGCTCTTTTCGGTCTCATATACTTTAGAAGTCTGTGAAGATATCTTCTGCCTGAACTCGTTAAGTTCCTTTTCGGCAGCATTAAAATCATCACGGTACTTGTTGAACTCATCTTCAAGCGCCTGCAGTATCTCCTCGGTTCCGCTTCTTTCAAAGTAAAGATTTACGATATCGGAATCAAGAATCTGAAGTTCATCAACCAGCCTCTGGTTTTCGGAAGTGCCCAGAATGAGTTCAATATCCATCAGGCGGGTTGTGAGCTGCTTGTGACGTTCGGCTTTTTTAGCCTGTCTTTCAAGAGAATTAACCAGCTTCTCAACCTCTGAAATAATATCATTAACTCTTGCAAGATCGCCCTTAACATCTTCAAGCCTTTTAAGGGTCAGTTTCCTTCTCGTTTTATATTTATTTACCCCGGCAGCTTCCTCAAACAGTATTCTGCGGTCTTCCGCTTTGTTACTGAGTATTGATTCAACCATTTTGAGCTCGATAACCGAATAGGCATTTGCGCCCATGCCCGTATCCATAAAAAGGGAAGTGATATCTTTGAGCCTGGAGACGTTTTTATTAAGCAGATATTCGCTTTCACCCGAGCGGTAGATTCTTCTGGTGATAATAACTTCTGAATACTCAGTGGGGAGAATGCCTCTGTCATTCTGGATTATCAGTGAAACCTCGGCAAGGCCCATCGGCTTGTGTGCCGATGTACCGTTAAAAATTACATTTTCCATTTTATCAGAGCGCAGAATTGAGGGCTTCTGTTCACCCAGGCACCACCTTATTGCATCCACAATGTTGGTTTTGCCGCAGCCGTTAGGGCCGACAATTGACGTTATGCCCTGGTTAAAATGAACAGCCGTTTTTTGCGCAAATGACTTAAAGCCGAGTATTTCTAATTTTGATAAATACAATTATGCTCCGGTACGGATTTCTTTAACCGCCTGTAAAATATAATCAAGTGATGAGTGAGCCGACTGGAACCAGAGAAGCACACCGGTAATTATTAAAGCCAGCACAAGTGCGCTATATAAATACACTTTGCCTCTTGCCACGTCATAGATAACATGCACACCCATGATCAGTCTGTTAAGACCCACAGCTAAAAATACAAGGAGGAAGAGATAAAGATAAAGGTTGAACGAGTCAAGAGAAAGCAGTCTGTAAAGCACTATCCCCAGCGGCAGCAGCAGCAGATAAGGAATAGTGGACCATAAAACCGAGAAATAAGCGTTGGTCCATGACACTTTATTTGTCACGAAAAACGCAAAGATTTTTATCATCACTGTTAAGGCAATATATGAGAGAAACAGCAGTCCTGTAAGTATGAATAATCCGCTTACGGGATTCCATGTTATGTAACTTATAAAACCTATTAACTTATAACTCCCGAACGAAAGAAGCACTTTCTCAAGTTCAGGGCTGAATCTTAAATAATAGAATATACTGCTCAGAATCAGGGCTTTCAGACCCGCAGTCAGCACCCCGAGTATCGTGGTCTGGATTCCGGAAATTATCCTGAGATCTCTGATATCAGAGAAAAAATTGTATGGCCTGAGAAGTGCCCTCGTTGCATCTTCCCTGAATTTTTTACCCGAATTGATGAGCAGCCCTACAATCACGGCAAGAACAAATCCGAAGATTATGAAGACCATGGGGCTGTCGTCTGATCTGAAACCGAGTGATATCGTGACTTTTTCCTTGTTGTGCAGTTTTGAGTCAATTACTTTATAGGCAGGTCTGTTGGCGGTTCTGTCTTCACCAATAATGCCTGAAACTATCAGGTTATCACCTCTGTAACCGCTTATTACTGAATTATAGGATGCGCGGTAATCAAACATTGTGGAGAGAAAGAACCCTGCAGTCTGATTTGTTTCGGAATGGTCAATCAGCTCTTCAAAAAATTTAGCCTGCATTTCAGGCGACTGGAGCGAAGAATTGCCCTCGGTGGTGAGATCAATCACGTATCCTGCCTGAGAAAAGATAACCCTTCCCTTGCCGATCTTTGAAGTTATACTATTGTAACTGTTAAGAGCCTTGTCAAAAGACTGATTGAAAGATTCAATTCCGTAAAGATCTATCCCTGCAATTTCATCAAAACCGGTATCAGCAAAAGAAGCGTATAAAAGTGAATTTGTATGCTTTTTCATTATTGCGGCGGCTGATGAGAGGAATGAAGAGTGTATCTGAGATTTGCCGAGATACCCTGAGCCAAGACCAAACCCGCCGATAACTGATGAGTTCTGGTAAGACCTCATAAAAAGAGTTATGTAATTATTGACATACTCAGTATACCGGTTATTTGAGAGCAGCCCTTCAGGGAGTGAAATAAGGGGCAGTTCAACAAAAGGAATGAGACCAAGCTGTTCGCATAAATGGATGTAATAAGGATGCGGAATATTTTTCTCAAAGCGGACAGCATTGAACCCGAGCTCTTTAATCATTTTAAGATCACTGAGCATTCCGGTGTAATTCATCATGCTTCCCTTGTCATCATTTGTGGGAATGAGCGTTACACCGTTAAGCTTGAACTGGCTTCCGTTGAGGTAAAGCCCGTCCTGCGCTGCTTTAAGTTCATATAACGAGAAGTTTTTGCTTACCTCATCAATTAGTTTTTCCCCGCTGTAAAGCTGAATAGTCAGGATGTAGCTGTATGGGGTAATGGGAGTCCATAACATCGGCCTGGTGAGATCAAGAGGTATGTTCACCTGCTGTTCTTTACCGGGCTGCACATCAATGCCTGATTCGGATGAGATAGAGGCTGAATCTCTGAAAGGAGCGGTCAGTTTAACCCTCACCCTGAAATTTGAGCTTCTGATTCCCAGACTGTCTTTTTTGTAGTTGCCGTTATTGACCGCGAGCTGAAGATTCAGGTTTGCCCGCTGGTATCCGTTTGAGAAAGTCACTTTTTCATTGTGTGATGCTATGAATGAGAGGCCTGCTCTGGAGAGATAAACATCCCTGAATATACCTTTGCTCTGCACAGGGTAAAGAAAAGCCTGCTTTGAGGGAATAGTGCGGTCAGAGTTATAATTACCGTCTACAACAACCTTTATAACGCTTTTCGTTTTTGAAGAAAGAACATCCCGCGGCAGTACCACATTAAATGCAAATTCTCCCCCGGGGTGTTTGTGTATTAGAATATCATTCAGGTAGATATCAGCCGAATAACTTATCCCGAGGAAATGGAGGAAATAATTGCTTTCAGCAGAAAGATTCTTGTCAATTGAAATGGTCTTTTCAAAAACGAGGTTCCGCTCGCCAATGAAAACCGAGGGAATGTTAACAGTAACTTTATTTTCAGAGTCCTCTGCATCGTAAACTTTCCACGCTCCGTTAAGGAGAGTCTTTTCACGCATTGAGGAATTATCAAGGTAACTTAAGTCGGAGGCAGAAATTTTATAATTCCCAAGTTCCTTTATCACTATCTGGGCGTTAAGTCCGGCAATCAGGAATAAAGATAATAAGAGGGAAGATATAAATCTAAACACAATGAGTCCAAAAAAATAATTATATACAAACTTTAAATATACGCATTAGACAGGGGGGTTCGCAATTGATATCAGCAAACAGGCTAGTTTTATTTATAGACTTCAGGATTCAGTGTATCAACATCTTATGTCAAAACCACTCTGCAGGTAATATGAAGAGGGTTCACATCTGTTGCATTGCAGGTTAAATATTGATGATTTGTGTTTTAAGAAAAGTTTACCGTGGTGATGATTTTTACTCACTCCGGTTAAAAAGCTTTGACTTAAAAAACGAAAATCTTAGTCATACTAAAAAACAGGAAGGTTTAATTCATTAATACAGAAAGCACAAAATTGTGCTCCTCATCAAGCTGTTTTCCTCTGTCACAATAATAACTCAGGATCATTTCTAAATTTGGAAAGTTTTTATTCAATAAAGAGGTAACATGAAAAAAATATACAATAATATTCTTTTAATCTTATTGGTAATTCTTTTTACAGCCGATTCAGCCGCACAATTAAGTGCCCCGAGGGTTGAAGCAGTATACGGGGGGAGGATCCTGGGAATGGATTCACATAACATTTCTGCTGATACATCAATAGTTTATATTTCTGCTGAAAGTGCCAATTCCGTTTTCTATGCTTATGTAACAGCACTAACCTCAGCAACTCCTGTTTTTCATTCATTTTCTGTTATGCCCGGCCTTGGTTCTGATGATAATTTTGGTGCCGGCATACAGCAGATCAAAGTGCACAAAAATTCAGGGAAATTATTTTTCCTTCATCAGGGTATCAAATCTGCTTCACACGCATCATCAACGGTTAATAATGTAGTTTCCACTAATGCAGGCTGTTTTACAATTGTTGGTGATTATCTTTTCTACTGGAACGCAGACATTCTCCATTATGGTGTTTTGAATTCATCCGGGAGTTTTACTTACGGAGGCAAAATCCTGACAGGCAGTGTTCCGGTATCTCATATTCTTTTTAACCCTTCAAATTCTAAAATTTATCTGTTCGGCAGAGGGGGTTCACCTGTATTATATAAAAGCAGTGATGTGTATAATTCACTTGGCAGCGGATCAACTTTCTCTGCCGTTTCACTAAGTTCTTTACCTGCAGCCGAATGGTTATCGGCTGGTATTGCTCCTGACGGAAGAATTTTTATTGGCGGGCACAATAATAATGACAAAAGAATATCTTATTCTGATGATGAAATGACCTGGAACTCTTTTGCTCCCGGAATCACCGGGTTCTCCGGTTATAATTTTGATTTTGGGGGTAATTCATCAGCTTATCATGTTTATTGGTCAAGTGTATACTCAGATAACAAAGGAGTAAGCGGCAGTTGGGAGAATTTCGGAATGGTTGGGGGGATGGAAACTCACCCAAATGACGGAAATGTTCTGGTTGATCCCGGAAACAGTTTTGTGGTTTATATGACAACCGACCAGGGGATAGGGGCTTCTTATGACCGGGGTGTTACAATATTTGAGATTGATAACGGAGTTGAAGCTGTTCAGGTTGAGGATTTTGATATGACACCCGATAAAAGCACTGCATGGCTTGCTTCAAAATCAGGGATAAGAAAAGTATCTGATTACACCACTACTCCATCCTGGACAAATGCAATTTTTCCCAATTCTGATGGGTCACCATATTATTCGATCGCAATGAAACATGGTGATACCAACACAGTTTACGCAGGTAATCTCAGGGTCTACAGAACCAGTAACGGCGGGGCAACATGGAATAATCTGTTTTCAACCGAGAATGCACCATACAACTGGAGCGGAATAGGGCAGCGTATTGAAGCACTTGAGGTTGCACCTTTTGATAACAATATTGTTTTTGCCGGTTATTATGTGGATGGCGCTGATGAAATCGATGGCCAGGGCTACATGGTCAAGGGTGGGGGTG
>JABWCA010000395.1 GCA_013359345.1 Ignavibacteriaceae bacterium | reverse complement strand
GTGCAGCCGGCGTCATATTTTAATCTCGCATCTGCAGGTGATAAGCTTTTTTACCAGAGAAATTCATCTTCAGATTCAAGACCCAAACTGCTCGTTTACGATTTCAAGGAACTGAAGGAAACCGATCTTGGTGAAATCAACGGTTATGAAATCTCAGCCGACGGCAAAAAAATGCTCGTTTCCCAGAACAGGAACTATGCAATAATTCCGCTTCCCTCTGCACCTGTACAGGCTAAAGAGTTTCTGAATCTCTCGGATATGAAAGTAATGCTCGACAGAAAAGCAGAGTGGAAACAGATCTACACCGAAGCATGGAGGCAGATGAGAGACTTCTTCTATGACAAGAATATGCATGGTGTTGACTGGAAAAAAGAACACGATAAATACGCTCCGCTTGTTGAATACGTTAATCACAGAGCCGATCTCTCATATATTATAGGTGAACTCATTGGTGAGCTGAATGCCGGTCATGCTTATGTGGGCGGCGGTGATTACCCCAAGGCTGAGAGAATCGGGCTTGGTCTGCTTGGCGCAGAGCTGAAGAGAGACAACTCTGGCTATTATCAGATTAAGACTATCCTTAAAGGTCAGAACTGGGATAAATCTGCCAGATCACCACTCACAGAATCGGGTGTGAACATATCCGAAGGGGAGTATATCATCAGGGTTGACGGAAGATCAACCAAGGATATGAATGATATATATGAAAGTCTGGTGGGTAAAGCCGAAAAACAAGTTACTCTTACCGTTAACTCAAAGCCGGGTGAAGAGGGTGCAAGAGATGTGGTGGTTATCCCCGTTTCGGATGAACAGAATCTCTACTACCTGAGATGGATAGAGGGTAACATTAAAAAAGTATCTGATGCTACAGACGGGAAAGTCGGCTACATCCACATTCCCGATATGGGTGTTAATGGTCTTAACTGGTTTGCTAAATATTTTTATCCCCAGTTAAGAAAAGACGCCCTGATTATTGATGACAGAGGCAACGGCGGCGGAAACGTATCGCCCCAGATTCTGGAGAGGCTTAACCGTGAACTCGTGATGATGAATTACAGAAGGAACGGAACCTTTAATCTGAATCCCTCGGATATGCATCTTGGCCCCAAAGTTCTGCTGATGGATGAATTTTCTGCAAGTGACGGCGATATATTCCCTTACAGATTCAGGGCAAACAAGCTCGGTAAGCTGATAGGCAAGAGGTCATGGGGAGGAGTGGTCGGTATAGCAGGCACGCTTCCTTTCACTGACGGCGGTTACCTGAACAAACCTGAATTTGCCCCTTATGATATTGCCGGTAAAAACTGGATTATGGAAGGTTACGGAGTTGATCCCGATATCGAGGTTGATAATGATCCCGCTCTTGAATTTGAAGGCACCGACCAGCAGTTAAACAAAGCTATTGAGGTCATTAAAGAGGAGCTGAAAAACAATCCTCCCAAAATGATGCCTCCTCCGCCTTTCCCCGATAAGAGCAAATAACGAGTGATTATAAAGTCCGGTGATGAGCCGGACTTTTTTTTGGCGCAGCCTCACGGCATAGAACGCAGATGACGCGGATTATTGTTCAGGAACACAAATGAAACGAATTCCGCACCCGGCGGACAGGGTACGAATGGACACGAATTTATAGTCGGTTCCATGTTGATTGTGTGGAGTTCTTTAGCCCGGAAAACCGGCAGACAGAACACAGATTTTTTTATTAATGTAATGCTGAACCCACTGACGAAATGCTTTTCGGCAGAGTAACCGATAGAACGCTGATAACGCGGATCTTTAAGAATTCACGCGGATTATTGTTCAGGAACCCTGAATGGTCAAAAACTTATCGGGGCTGTTCCGAAATTGAATTATGGGGCTGAAGCCCTTTTGTTTAGGGCATCGTTTTCCGTTGGCTGAAGCCAACGGCAAGAGAGGATCGGCAGTTGTGATTTTGTGAAAGAATTCTGCTCACGATAGAGTAGAATATTTGTTGCCGTCGGTTTTAGCCGGCGGACAAGAATTCTCAGCCCCACGGTTTTTAGCCGCCGAAAAAGTAGTATTTTCAGCATAAATGTACCGATCCCGAAAATTCGGGACGGCGTTACAGTCATTACTGCAGACTGCTTTTACTTGAAGATTATATATTGCTCAAAGGGCATTTTTTCGTTAGAATATTTATTGCTTTCGGTTTTAGCCACATCCTTATTCCATAAAGAACAAAGCGACTGATATTTTCAAATCCCTGTAGGGGATTTC
>JABWCA010000109.1 GCA_013359345.1 Ignavibacteriaceae bacterium | reverse complement strand
CTGTGAAGATGCGAAACAAAGCGTTATTTTTATTTTTTCTTCTGATATTACTCAACAGAGATGGTTTCTCTCAGTTTGACGTTAAATTCAAGGGAGGAACCGTGATCCCTCTCGGCTATTTTGAAAACTCGGTTGATGTCGGTTTTGGCGGCACCCTCAATCTGAGCACTTACTTAACCCCCCTGCTCGAAGTTTCTTTTACGACCGGTTATTATTACTGCGGATTTAAGGAAGACCTGCCTGATTATGATTTTTCCTTTAAAACCGTGCCCGTGCTTGCCGGACTGAGATATAATTTCTCAGACTTCGACTTTATCACTTATATTGGCCTTGAAGGCGGTGTATACTTCAGCGAGTTTTTTCTTGAGCTTGATGATGCCGCAACAGGCAAGTTCAGAGCTCTCACACCCGAAACAAATATAGGCATTTCTCCTGAGATCGGGTTTAAGATGAATATAGCCCCCGGTTTTGATGTTGACGTTAACGCAAAGTACAACAGAGTGCGCTCAAAATACGTTTCAAGGGCTTATCTGATGATTCAGTCCGGATTTGTGATAAAACTATGAAAAAATTACTGTTAAACGCTGCGGTTCTTTTACTGCTCGGCACCGGTGCCAACGCACAAAACAACTGGATCTGGCAGAATCCCATTCCACAGGGCAAGACCCTGAAATCTGTTCATGCCCTTAATCAGAACGAAGTGTTTGCCACAGGAATAAGAGGGGCTTTCATAAGTTCTTCTGACGGAGGTGATAACTGGTCGGTTATCGGCGACGGGACTGATCTTGAATACAACGCCGTATTCTTTGTTAATTCTTCAACCGGCTGGATTGCCGGTCAGCATGGTGAAATATTAAAGACGACAAACGGCGGGCTCAGTTTCTCACCGCAATTCTCAGATACCACTGTAACCATTTACTCCCTTGATTTTGCTGATGCCTCAAACGGACTTGCATGCGGTACAAACGGCCTTTTTCTCAAAACTTCTGACGGCGGGGCATCATGGATAAAATCTCTGCCCGATACACTCTCATTCTCATCTGTGATAAGAACGGGAAGCACTATTTATCTGGCGGGTGAAAACAGTGTGCTTCTTAAAAGCACAGATAACGGGTCCTCCTGGAACAGATCATTTATTGCGCCCTCCTTCATAATTAATTCGCTCAGTTTTACTGACGCATCAACCGGATATGCCTGCGGTGATAAAGGACGGATTTACAAAACCACTGATGCCGGGGCATCATGGCAGATTGTATACAGTGATTCGGCAAAATGGCTTAAATCAGTAAAATTTTTTGATGCAAACACCGGGATCGCTGCCGGCTGGCCCGGAGTTATTCTGCGCACCACCGATGCCGGCGCAAACTGGGAATTGTTTTCTCAGGGCTCACGGTTTGATATCAGCTCCGTTTCTGTTACTCAGTCCGGTTATGCATGGCTTGTTGGCGATAACGGCCTCACTATGCGCTCAACCGATTTTGGCTCTTCATGGGAGTTCCAGTCGGGCGGAGTTGCCGGCAATATTAATTCCATACGTTTTCTGAATTCCTTTACGGGATTTGTTGTCGGAGATAACGGGCTTGTACTTCGCACAGATGATACCGGTGAAACATGGTCACAACAGAACAGCGGGACATCAGAAAATCTTTATGATGTGTTTTTCAAGGATTCAACAACAGGCTGGATAGTAGGCAATAAAGGGACTATGCTGAAGACTCTTGACGGCGGGCTCAACTGGGCAAAAGTAAATATTGCGGATCTCACAACAGATGCTTTGTATTCAATTGAAGGATCAAAATTTAACACTAAAGTTGTGGGCAGGGGCGGTGTGCTTCTTGAAACTTCTTCATTTGCCGGTGATTTCTGGTACAAAATATCTGTAACGCCGCGTGCATTCAGGTCTGTTGTGACACTTACGAGCAAACTTGCTTTCATAGTGGGCGATGGCGGAGGCATTTTCAGGTACGGCAGTGCGGGAGTGGGGGTGCCGGGAGGCATGAGCCAGATTCCGTTTGATTCAAAATATGATTTCCGTGAATTGTTTTTCTCAGGCGGCGGCGTAGGGTACATTGTCGGCAAATATGGAATAGTCGTAAAAACAACAAATCTCGGCAAAGACTGGCGGGTTCATGACACCCTCCCGGTTAACTGGCTCAATAGTGCAAATTTCATAAACGTTGACACGGGTTTTGTGGCCGGCAGTTATGGTTCTGTCTTTAAAACCACAAACGGAGGAACTGAATGGAGTTCGGTTCCGACAGGCATTAACAACACCATAAATAAAATCTATTTTATCAGCGATAAAAAGGGGTGGATTGCGGGCTCATACGGTCTGATTATGAAAACCGATAATGCTGTTGGTACACCGATAGCCACCGGAATTAACGAAGGAATAAAAAACACGTCAGGTTTCAGCGAAAAAGATTATATTCTGCATGGAAATTATCCTAATCCGTTTAATCCGGCTACAAATATCAGTTTTGAACTCAGACGGGACTCTCACATCAATCTGAAAATTTATAATATCATGGGTGAGCTGGCGGCAACGGCAGCCGAAGGTTTCTTTAATAAAGGGCGGCATACTATCTATTTTAACGGTTCTGATCTTCCCTCAGGTATATATTTCTGTTCTCTTGAGTCAGACGGGGTGCGTTTAACGAGAAAAATGACACTTATAAAATAAGAAAGCATACAAAATCGTTAACTAAAAAAAGGAGAAGACATGAAAAAAACGTTCTTATTGTTTTTATTCACAGCTTCTTTACTGATGGGTCAGGGATTAACCTGGCAATGGCTCAACCCAAAACCTACCGGATCTGATTTCAATGATGTGGTGGCACTGGGAAATTTTACCGTATTAGGTTTTGGTTCAGGCGGATTTGTCGTCAGAACCACTGATGCAGGTTTAACCTGGAATATCATCGTCGCAGACACCCTCGGGAGGGATATCTACGAGGCTGATTTTGTTGATAATCTCAATGGTTATCTCTGCGGGCTTGACGGTCTTCTGATGAAAACGACCGATGGCGGAATCACCTGGAATTATCTTAACCTGAACGGATCGGTTGCAGATTTCTGGTACCTTGATTTCTATAATATTAACAAAGGTATTATAGCGGGTGCCTCGGGAAAGGTATTCAGAACAAATGACGGCGGAGCAACTTTTGACTCAACCACCGCCGGTACTGCAACAATCTATAATGTTCACTACGCTGATTCAGCGACTATCTATCTGGGCACCAGTTCCACTACCACCAGGCTTTTCAGGTCAACTAATGGTGGTGATGTATGGGATAATATTCATGCTTCCCTCCCAATCACAGGCACATATACAATCAGAGGCATCTCCTTCCGTGGTCTGAACAGCGGAATTCTTTCCACGTCAAACGGTAAAATAATGAGAACAACTGACGGCGGAACCACATTTGATTCCCTTACCATTGGCGGAACCAGCGAGGCCTTGTATGATGTAAAATATGACGGCCCAACCATCGGATATATGCCAAGTACAAACGGCAATATATTCAAGACTACCGATGGCGGAGTTTCATGGAACCGTATTGCCACCGGAACCACGGAAAACCTCTACAGCTTTGCAATAATTAACACTCTCTCTGATGGCAACAGCACAGTTTATGCAGCAGGCAGATACGGCACCATAACCAAATCAACAGATATGGGCACAACATGGAGCCCGCTTTTTTCTGCACTCACACAGGAAACCAACCGTTCGGTATTTTTTATAAACCAGACCACAGGATTTGTTGTGGGAGGTTTTGCTGTTGACGGTGCGACATCAGGCGAAATTCTTAAAACAACTGATGCCGGAGAAACCTGGAGCAAAATCACAACTCCCAATTACCGTAACTACTCCACATTCTGGCTTAATGACCAGGTCGGGTTTATCGGTCAGAGAGGCACTGCAGGAATCTACAAAACAACCGACGGCGGAACCACCTGGAACGCACTCACTCTCCCGCTCGGCGGAACCTCGGGTATCTGGTATGATATCTATTTCCAGGATGCAAATACCGGTTACGCATGCGGAAGCAGCAATGCCCTGATAAAAACCACAGACGGTGGCGCAACATGGACTGCCCTTACCACTCCGTTTGCATCAACCAACGTTCTTTATGATATGCACGCCTTTGGCCCTAATACATTCATGATTGTAGGTTCAGCTTCAAGATGGGCATACACTACAGATGGCGGCACCACATTTTCAACAGGACTCGTTCCCGGCACCAGCACAACACTTTACGGCGTCCACTTCAGCGGAAACACCGGGTTGATTGTTGGCAGCAGCGGAAGAGCATGGATGTCAACCGATGGCGGAGTTAACTGGACTCAGCAAACCACTAACAGTCTTTCAACGCTGTATGCAGCTTATATGGCCACTCCTCTTATCGGATGGATAGGCGGCTCAGGCGGTTCAATTCTTTACACCACAGATGGCGGCACAAACTGGGTTACTCCTTTCTCACCCCTTTCATCAATCCACACCACATACGGAATCACCGGCGCCGGTGGTTACCTTTACCTTGTGGGCGGAGCAGGAGGTCATGTGGTGAGAACTTATTCAGATCCAAACATACCTGTTGAACTGACTTCATTCAGTGCATCCGTATCTGGAAATGATGTGATTCTTTCATGGGCAACAGCCACCGAAACCAACAACTCCGGATTTGAAATTGAGAGAAAGACCGGTTCAGACTGGGTGAATATCGGCTTTGTGGCAGGTTCAGGAACCTCAACCCTGCCAAAATCATATTCATTCACTGATGCGGCTCCGGGAGTTTCTGAAGCTTCCTACAGGCTGAAACAGATAGATCTTGATGGTTCATTCTCATATTCAAATGCAATTGAAGTATCATTCAATCCTGTTACTTTCAGTCTTGAACAGAACTACCCCAATCCGTTCAACCCCTCCACCACAATCAGGTTCTCATTACCTGATGATGCAAATGTAAAACTTGATATTTACAACAGCAACGGTGAACTGGTTAAAACATTAATCAACTCGGGAATGAAAAAAGGATTCCACTCTGTAAATTTTGATGCTTCAGGTTTTGCTTCAGGCGTCTATCTTTACAGAATTGATGCGGGCAGCTTCTCTTCAGTAAGGAAAATGCTCCTAATGAAATAATCATCTCCGGAAAAATTATTTCATAAAATTTTTAAGGCAGTCTGAAAAGACTGCCTTTTTTTGTTCAGAATACTGAGCCGGTTGTTTCAACAAAAGGATTATGTCCCCATTTTTTCGATGCGCAACCCTGAAATGTCTCATTTTGAAAATCATGTCTTAAAATTTTACACTTTTCTGATAAAAATGGCCAAAGATTTCATCTTTTCAGTGAAACGGCTCAGCTTAAAACAGATTAATTTATGTATATTTGATATTATTTTCTGAGCCGGCATCCGGCTTTAATTTAATACAGCCCGTTTTAATCACTTGCCTCATTTAATAATCTCTTATCCCGATTAAATTTTGAACCCGTAAACAGAACAGGACTCAGGCTCTGGCACAATATTTGCTTTGGAATTAAAAAAAATAAACAAGGAGAAAGAACCTTACTGATGAAAAAAAGAATGACTTTTTTTCTTTTAATCATATCGTTTTTAATATTTAACAATACCACCTTTTCAAATGCCCCCGATACAGTAGGCGGCGATGCATCAATCCCGAAATTCGGGAGTTTCACCACACCGGCCGGTGTAAATACAACCCTTGCGAGAGTTACTGCAACCGACAGGGGTGTGAATAATATGCGTTTCACTAACCCTTATAACCCTTCAGAAGTATTTCAGACCTGGGCAGGCTCTTTTAAGGGAGATGTCGATGGCAATCCGGCAAACTTTTATTGTGTGGATATTCTGCACTATCTCGCATTCTGGAAAAGCAATGCCCCTAACTATTACAAAGACAGCATCTTCACTCCCTCTGCCATCACTTATGTGCTGATGAATTATTTTCCGTACAAGCCGCACCCATACCCGGGAGCGCTGAGCAACAGAGACAGAGAAGCGGCTGCCGTTCAGATAGCTCTCTGGCACTTTGCTGACGGCGTTGATCTCAGCACAGTAACAAATTCAAATGCCGGGCTCGGCACTGAAATAAGAAACAGGGCAATCCAGATTGTTAATGATGCCAATGCTAACGCAGGTTCGCTCATTCCTGTCAAAACACTTTTCTTCACAGATGACGATATGTCTCTTCTGGGCAGCACTCCTGCCTCATTTACGCTTAAGGCGTTCAATGAGCTGGCACAGCCTGCAGCAAATGTCACTGTCACATTAACTGCCACAGGCGGAGTGTTAAGCCAGTCAACTGTTCAGACAACCGCAACAGGTGAAACTCCCGTCATCACATTTACTCCGAATCCGGGGGCAACAAACGTTACAATAAATGCTTCTGCTCAGGTAATCGTTCCACAGGGCACACGTTATTTCCATACAGTGGCCCCCAATACTTACCAGAAACTTGTGCTCGCCACCCCTGCAGTAGGATTCAGAACTGCATCGCTTAATCTTGAATGGACTCAGCTTGCGGATCTCAGCCTTTCCAAATCGGTCAGCGATCCTGAACCTGATAACGGCGATGTGATAACGTATACCCTCACCCTCACCAACAACGGGCCGGTTACAGCCACAAATGTTGAAATTTCGGATCTCTTCCCTGATGGTCTTGAGTTTATCAGTGCTTCAAACAGCGGTGCTTATAATAACGGTAAGATAACCTGGAATATCCTTTCAGTTCCCTCAGGCGGTTCAGTTCAGTTAACAATCACGGCCCGTGTGAATATACAGATTCAGCCTGCTTTTGATCTTGGAGTTGCAAAGGATTATAACCTGTTTGTTCTTCGAGACCTTAATCAGCCCTCATCTGATACAGAAGGGAAAGTTGCTGTCGGCAGAGATTGTTATCTTTCTAATTACAGTGTCGGTTATACACTCCCGGCTTCCGGCGGCACAGAAGATGTGCTGGTTGTCGGCAGAAACGTTGTTTTTGTCAGCGGCGATATATTCGGCGGGAATGCTGTTTACGGAAACACAGAAACAATTTCACAGCAGGTGGGTATTGTTGACGGCACAAAACGGCAGGATAACATCATTGATTTTGAAGCTGCAAAAAATTATCTCCAGAGTCTTTCAGCTCAGCTTAACGGATATACCACTAACGGCTCAACAACAGTTACAAATGGTGTCATTACCGTCACGCTTGACGGATCTGATCCCTTTCTGAACGTCTTTGCATTAACAGCCCAGCAGCTTACAGATGCACAGGAAGTCTTTATTAATGTACCCAATGGCTCTGTTGTGCTTGTGAACGTAAGAGGTAATAATATTGACTGGGGCGGCAACCTTGTTGTTAACGGCACAAGCTACACCAATGCTCTGTTCAACTTCTATAACGCCACTGATATTACTATATCACAGATTGATGTTACAGGCACTATTCTTGCACCAAAGGCGGATATCAATTTTATAACCGGCGTTCAGCACGGCCAGATGATCTGCAAATCATTAACCGGGCAGGCACAGTTCAACAACAGACCATTTATCGGTAATCTTCCCATTGATGAAACAATAACCAACGTTGCCGAAGTCACCGCTTCAGACCAGCTTGACCCTGATTCAAGCCCGAACAACGGCGTTGATACAGAAGATGATTTTGCAACCGCAGCAATTCATGTTTCTGATCTCACTTCAGGTGGCTCAGGCGGTGGAACCGGTCTCGGCAACTGGGCCGCAATCGGCAACCCTCTTCCCAATGAAGAATTTGGCTGGTGCCTAACTTATGATAATTCAGGAAATATTCTTGTTGGTACGTGGGGTGGTAAGATCTACAGATCCACAGATGGCGGACTTACTTTCACACACCTGAACGCAGGTATGGGTGCTGCTTTTATCTGGTCAATTGCTGTTGCTTCCGGCAACACGATTTATGCTTCAACTGAAAGAGGTATATATAAATCTACTGATAACGGCACAACATGGGCTTCTTCAGGTCTGGCTTCAAGTGATGTGAGAGGATTGACAATTAATCCTTCTGACGGTGCACTTTATGCCGCAACTTGGGGAACAGGTGCTTATAAATCAACTGATAACGGTGCTAACTGGACTCAGATTAACAACGGTCTTGAAAATCTTGCAGCATCTTCAATTCTTATACATAACAATACCCTGCTCATCGGGACATTCGGAGGAAGTATAGGACGATCAGTTGACGGCGGCGCAAGCTGGACAATGATCAATGCGGGAACACCTTATATCTGGTCACTTGGCAAATCTTCAAACGGCACCATCTTTGCAGGTGCTTACGGCAGCGGTCTGTTTGTATCCAATGATGCAGGCGCTTCATGGTTCAGAGAGAGTTCCGGACTAAATGCCTCATACATATACGGCATCACCGGTGATCAGAGCGGCAATGTATTCCTCTCTTCCTGGAATAACGGCATCTGGTTTGCATCACCTTCCGCCTTTGATAACAATGCTTCTTACAACTGGCAGTCAATCGGGATGCAGGGCACAAGAGTGACAGCAATTGTTTACAATCAGGCTGATGGTTCGCTTCTTGCAGCCACAAGCAACGGACAGTTCTTCAAAAATGATGCGCCCACTTCAAACCGTGAATCAGGTAATACCGCACCGGGTGAGTTTGCTCTTATGAACAACTATCCCAATCCGTTTAACCCGTCAACGGTTATTGAGTTCAGCGTCAGAACACGTGAGTTTGTGACCCTCAGCGTTTATAACATAAGCGGCGAGCTGGTTTCAACTCTCCTTAGCAATGAGCTCAATCCGGGCAAATACAGCATTTCATTTGATGCCCGCGGCCTTGCAAGCGGAATTTACATCTACAGATTGTCATCACCCTCAGGTAATATCGTGAGAAAAATGATTCTGCAGAAGTAAAATTATAAAAAAAGTGACTCCCCGAGGCAGCCCTGTAAGGCTGCCTCTTTTTTTTGTGGCTGCTCAGGCCTTAAACGGTATGTGCACTGCAGTCTCTGAAGCATTCGGTTCAGCGACAGGTCATCGGATATTTTTTCCCTGACAATGATAATAAAGATTCATGACCATTTCATATATCTCTCTCAGACAATAAAAGTGACCCCATTCAATCTGTGCTTGCGGTTTGTTTCTGCCATTTGAAGACCCCGCTCCCACAGGCTTCAGACGCTCTGCAAACTCCTGATCAGATTCCGGCAAAACACCTCTTTCTGCTGTCTGTATTATGTCCCATTACTAATCAGCTTCTCTGTACCGGATATAATCTGTCAGATTATCATCAGAGGGCAGAAGAACAGGATTAATTAAGGATTGCTATGTTTAAATTTAACTCTCAGGAGCTCATAATTCCTTAATCTGATTGCATTTCCCGAAAATTTTGCGGAAATTGAAAGACCGAAACTTACAGCGTTGTAAACTTATGCCCGATACCATATCAAAAATTCTGGCCGGCACCGCATTTAAGAGGTCCGGACTTATAGCAGGTGTTTTAGCCGCCATCCTTTTTTACATTTTTGCAGATTTTGGCAAAGAATACCGGCAGGCCGAAATTGTGGCCGCTGTTGCTCTTCTTATGTCGGTCTGGTGGATAACCGAGGCAGTTCCCCTTGCGGTTACTTCTCTGGTGCCTCTCGTGATTTTTCCCCTTACGGCAGTTTCCCCCATGAAAGAAGTGTCCCAGTCATATATAAACTCAACCATCTTCTTATTTTTAGGGGGATTTCTTATTGCGCTTGCAATGGAGAGATGGAATCTGCATAAGAGAATAGCGCTTTCTCTTGTAACAGTTTTCGGAACACGATATGAGCGGATTGTACTGGGATTCATGGCAGCTTCGGGATTTATTTCGATGTGGATTTCAAACACAGCAACAGCTGTGATGCTGCTGCCTATAGGGCTTGCGGTGATCCGCAAGATAAGCGAAGTGACCTCAAAGGAGTACTCCGATAATATTTCCAAATCACTGCTTCTCGGCATCGCTTATGCCTGCTCAATAGGCGGTGTCGCAACTATAGTGGGCACACCCCCTAATCTGGTGTATTACAGGGTTTTTCAGTCAACATTTCCGGCTATAAAAACTTTTTCATTCGGGGAGTGGATAGTCGAATTTCTCCCCTTCTCAATCGGGTTGCTTCTTGTGGTCTGGTTTATCCTGACAAAGGTGCTTTTCAGGGACAAAATCGGCACACAGATAGATCCGGAAATAATCAAAACCGAGAAATCAAAACTCGGTGTTATGGTTTATGAGGAAAAAATGGTGCTTTTTCTCTTTGTATCCACCGCACTGCTCTGGATATTCCGGGAGGAACTGAAACTGGGATTCATGACTGTTCCGGGGTGGGCTGGTTTATTTCCTAAGACAGGTTTTATTGACGACGGTACTGTTGCCATTTTTATCTCGCTGATCTTATTTCTGATCCCCGCTAAAAACAAAACCGGCAACCTGCTTGATAATACTGTGATTAAAAGTGTGCCCTGGGATATAATTCTGCTTTTCGGCGGCGGGTTTGCGCTGGCTGATGCGTTTATCTCATCAAAGCTTTCCGGGTTTATCGGGAGCTCATTCACTGCCTTTAAAGACACTCCTCCCTTTATTATCATTCTGAGCGTTGCGCTAATTGTGACTTTCATGACCGAGCTTACTTCAAACACGGCAACTGCACAGATACTTCTGCCCCTGCTTGCCTCGCTCTCCGTTGAATGGGGAATTAATCCTCAGATGCTGATGCTGACCGCCACGATATCGGCGAGTATGGCATTCATGATGCCTGTGGCAACGCCTCCTAATGCTATTGTCTTTTCGGCAGGAAAACTGAAAATTTCTGATATGGCAAAGACCGGTCTGATTATAAATTTCATTGCAGCCCTTGCCGTATCAGTAATGCTTTATCTTAAATTCGGATAATTATTTCAGAAGGGTCATCTTAAGAACTTCACGCACCTGAACTCCTGCTGCAGATTTAAATTCTGCAACGGCAAAGTACACTCCTGATGATAATCCGGATGCGTCAAAATAATAGGAATAACTTCCCTGATTCACTTCACCCTCAAATGCAGAAGCAACCTGCTCACCGCTTATGTTAAAAATCCTGAAATTCAGCCAGCCTTCAGCCGGCACACTGTAAGATATCGTTGTTCCGGGATTAAACGGATTGGGGTAGTTCTGATTCAGCGCAAATGATGTTACCGGCCCGGCCTCATTATCAACACCAACGGGAGGGTTCATTCTGAACATTGCAACCACTGGGAGATGATCACTTGCATAATGAAGCGCGTCTGCAAGTTCCTGCCCCACTGCAGTGTTTGAAGGCTTATTAATTGAATCATTGTAATGATTTCCGTCATTACCATAAGCTTTCATCGTGCTTGCAATGTATTCCATTCCACCCACAGCTTTAACTGCCTTTGACATAAGAATCATATCAAATCTGTCATCCATGCCACCGGTTGATCCCCCGCCGAACTGCCTGGTTCTCGGAGACTGGGTATGATAAGGGGCATAACCGGGGGTGTTCCATGTGCCGGTCATACTGATAATATCATAGAGCTCCCCTTCAACACCGGGAGTGATCTGGAGCATTTTCTGGTATGCAGCCTCAGATGAGCCGTAAATATTGAAGTCACCCATTACAAGAAAATCGGTGCCTTCGGGGTATCTGTTGGTGAAATTTCTTAGTGAATCAACTTCTGATGACCTCCGCAGAGCATCAGAACTGGTATTCCCGGCCTTAAGGTGGAGTGAAATCAACCTGATGGTATCACCTGTGGCGTTATGAATCAGCTTAAATTCATTGAGGTCCCTTGAATTGCTGCCTGCATTTATGGGAGTGTTTGAGAGAAAGGTGAATTTTGATGTTTTATAAAACACGGCATTATCACTGTCATAGCCATTTATAAACGTTCCTGATGAATATCCGCTGCCTTCAGCAGCATTAAGCACATTGTTCAGGAAACCGGGCACACCTGATGTAAGCCCCACCTCCTGCACACAGATGATATCAGCATTAAGCGCTTTCATTGTTTTTCTGAAATAGGGGTTCCTTACGGTGGTATCGCTGCCGGGGTAGTTCAGAAGGTTATAGGTTACAATTTTGATTGTGTCCTGTGAATTGATATTGACTGTAAATGCGGCAATAAAGAGCACCGCCGGAATGAATACTTTTGTGTATAGTCTGTTCATATTAACTTACTGTGGTCTGAAATATTGCAAACGGATGTCCGTTGGGATCCTTCAGGAAGCAGTAAAGGCCGTAACCCGGCATCTCTCTCACTTCTGTCAGAATTTCCCCGCCAAACTCCATTGCTCTGTTTATACTTTTTTTAATATCTGTTACGCCAAAATAGACGATCCAGCCGCTCGGCAGCCCCTTGTTGGGTCCTTTCTGATTGCATATTCCGGCAGTGGGAGAGGTGGGATCTTCAGAATACATGCTGAAGTCATAATATTCTCCCTTGTTCATCTCAATTTCCTCTGATTTCCAGCCAATCAC
>JABWCA010000394.1 GCA_013359345.1 Ignavibacteriaceae bacterium | reverse complement strand
CAACCGAGTTTGAGAAGAGTTTTGAAGAAAGCCTCCGGGAGAGAGAAAAAAAGTATACCGAATCTGAAAAGAAACCCGAGCCGGAGCCGGACCGGTTTGACTTCACTCCTTTTGAAAGGGGCTCAAAATCTTCTGAGCCGCCGGTATTTTCTGAAGATACTGTTTCGGGCAGTGAAATAAAACCGCAGGGCTTTAATACAGATCTCTTCAAAACTGATAAGCCAAAAGCAAAAATTGAAGAAACACCCCCTGCTCCGCCAAGAGAGACACGCAAGCCTGCTGAAGAAGAGATAAAAACTCCGCCGAGAAGTGAGTTTGACTTCGGCTTATCGCGTGGATTTGAAATGCCCCGGAAACCGGAAGCGGATGATAGTATACTCAAGCCTAAAATACCGGTTCCGCCTTCTGAACCCAAAGATTTCAGGGCGCCTTCTGAACCTCAGGCCAAAGGCGGTTTCAATCTTGCAAATCTGAGTTGCCTTTATATTGAAGATCAGCTTGATTCACAGATTCTGTTTAAGGTTCAGATGAAGGATCTGAAAGAGATTAAATTTGCCCAGAGCTTTGAGGATGCAGAGCCTTTGCTTGATGATCTCTATTTCGATTTTATTGTAATGGATATTAACCTGCAGGGAGAATATAACGGTCTTGATGCGCTTAAGATGATCAGGACCATGCCTAAATTTGAAAAAACACCTATCATAGCGGTAACTGCATATGTGCTGCCCGGTGATAAGGATAAGTTTATTGCACTTGGTTTTGATGATTTTATATCAAAGCCGATTTTTAAGAATAAGATGACGGAAGTTCTCGAGAAAATATTTTAATACGGTAACTTAATGATTAATAACAAAAAAATAGTTGTTGTGCTTCCGGCGTATAACGCTTCAAAAACACTTGAGATAACATATAACGAAATTCCTTTTGACATTGTGGATGAGGTTGTTCTGGTTGATGACGCCAGTAAAGATGACACATCTGCAGTTGCCCGTGAGCTCGGAATTAAACATGTGATAAGACATGATAAAAACAAGGGTTACGGCGGCAATCAGAAAACCTGCTATAATAAAGCACTTGAACTTGATGCTGATATTGTCATTATGCTGCATCCTGATTATCAGTACACCCCCAAACTGATACCTTCAATGGCATGGCTTATTGCCAATGATGTTTATCCCGTTGTTCTGGGTTCAAGAATTCTGGGCAAGGGTGCTCTGCTTGGTGGAATGCCGGTTTATAAATACATAGCAAACAGGCTTCTTACACTCACTCAGAACATACTTGTTGGTCAGAAACTTTCTGAATATCACACAGGCTACAGGGCATTTTCAAAAGAGGTGTTAAAGGATGTTAAGTTTGATCTGAATTCTGATGATTTTGTGTTTGATAATCAGATGCTTTCGCAGATCATTTACAAAAACTATCAGATAGCCGAGATCACCTGCCCGACCAAATATTTTGAAGAAGCATCTTCCATAAACCTCAGAAGAAGCATAATCTATGGTCTGGGGGTTCTCTCAACCTCGGTGACACATTTTATGGCGAGACTGGGAATTTATAAATCAAAAATATATTCCTGATAAGATTCTGCAAAAAAAAAGCCGGAGTGCATCAGCAATCCGGCTTTTTTATTTTCATGCAGAATTTCCATTCACCTGAAAAACTCAGTTTTTATATTCTCTTCTGTTATCTCCGGGGAGCTTGGTTTCAGGGTTCTTCCTTTTGAGGAAAGCAAAGCCCGCTTTAATCTCAACCACTTCAAGGTTGGGATGCTCAACCCACTTTTTCTTTTCACCTCTGATGTTAATATATTCCTCATCAAATTTAGTGACAAAATATGCGGGCTTATCAAGCTTTTCATTAAGCAGATAATCTTCCCAGTATTTATGCTCAACCCCAACGCCCGATGCGCTCAGATGTTTCGGTTTTCTTGTATAAAAGAGATCTGCATAACTCCTGAAACCGACGACTTTAACATATTCATCCTTCCCGATTTTGCTTTCATAAAAACTTATGGGTGTGCGTTGAGTATATCCCTCAACTTTGGGTACAACGAGGGGAAGAAAGATGAAGAGAATAACAGCTGTTGAGGCAGCAGAAACAAAATATCCTCTCAGCACTCTGCCCTTTATTATGAGAACGAGAGCGAAGATGATCAGTGCTGCATAGATTAATCCCGGAACAAATTCATACCCTCCCCAGATAACGGGCGCTTCAAGGTTTGCCCGTGCAAATTTATCGTTTATATAAGG
>JABWCA010000108.1 GCA_013359345.1 Ignavibacteriaceae bacterium | reverse complement strand
AGGCGCTTAAAATCCGCTCTCCATGCGTACAACGAATGAAACAACGATAATATTATGCCTGTGGTTGTTGTGCTTAAGAAGAGAGATGTAAGCACAATCATGATATAACCCGCCGCAGCATTGCTGTTCTGTTCTGACATAATCAGTGCTCTTGCAGCCAGAACTATTGAAAATGAACTCAGAAGCGTATAAAAATATGTTACCCCTGAATAATTTAATACCAGAAGAACTGTAATCATTAATGATACCCTGAGAATATAATCCTTCAGATCAGTAAAATTTATCCTCAGAAAAATTATCATTAAGGCCGCAGCAAGCAGATTATTCATCCTGAAGCTTATTCCTGCCTTCAGAAAATCATTGTTGATTTGTGTGACTAATCCGGGTTCCGTTCCTCTCAGAAGATGAAAGAGGTAATCAAGGAGTAAGAATGCCAGGAGTGGTATAAGAATTTCGATTATAAAATTATTCCCCCTGTTGCTTTTGATCAGCTGACCGGTGATAATACCTGCAATTGCAGGGAGCAACAGCAGAAGCGAATAAAGGAAAGTCGCCGGTTCTGAGGTAAGACCCGCATAATAAAATGTTAATATGGTGAAGAATATCATAATCCCTGAAACAAGAATTGAGCTGAAGCGGGAGTGAGAAATGAACTTAAGTTCAGTTTGCATAGTTGATTAAGAAAAAAGTGAGTGTTTTCATGAAAACAAAATTTCCATTAATTGTTTTTTCATCGGTCATTTTCCTGATGGTGCTTATGGCTTTTATGCTTCCTTCAGAAGGATATACTTCAGATAATTACCGTAACCCGAATATTGACAATCAAACAGACGGAGCAAAAAACATGACTTCCAATATAAAAAATATATCTGTAAAAGATATTGACGGAAACACCGTAAAGCTTTCGGAATACTCAGGCAAAGTACTGCTGATTGTTAATGTGGCCAGTTACTGCGGTTACACACCTCAGTATGACGGGCTCGAAGAACTGTACAACATTTATAAAGACCGCGGTTTTGAAGTGCTTGCTTTTCCCTGTAATGACTTCGGCAGACAGGAACCCGGCACTAATGAAGAGATTAAAGCCTTCTGCTCAACCAAATACAAAATTTCATTCAGGCTTTTTGACAAGGTGAAAGTTCTCGGAGATGACAAACACCCGCTTTACAAAATTCTTTCTGATAACCCTGTAACAGGCACATCAGATATCGGATGGAATTTCGAGAAGTTTCTGATCGATAAAGAAGGAAATGTGGTGAAACGATATAAAAGCAGTGTGGCTCCGCTTGATGCAAAACTTACCGGTGATATAGACGCGTTAATTTTTAAGAACTGAGTTAAGAAGAATTAAGGGAGATTTAAGAATCTCCCTTTAATTTCAGAATAATGCCCTTCCGTTTTCAATATCCGAAAGAACATCCCGCTTAATCGTTTCAAGAGCAATTTTATTTATACTTAAGGCCTTGCCTATTCTTGCCAGCATTGAGACCTCAAAATCACTCAGGTAAGAATCGGCATACATCAGATAATAAAGGCTTTTTGCCAGATCATATTTTTCATCGAAAAAGAAGTTTTTATTCATGAACGCAAGAATATCATCAATCTCTTTCTGATCATTGATTTTAGCGTTTGAAAGCTCAATAAGCTCATCTATACTTGCTTCGTCAAGCTTGAATGTTATGCTCATTATATCAATAATCTTCTGACGCTCATCATTTGTGAATTTTTCATCACTCTTGGCCATCAGCAATAAAAGCGCGCATGTTGATAACTCAATTTTACGCTTGTATTCAGGTGAATTTCTGTCATCGCCAACAGGTTTGGCAGCATCGCTTTTTTTAAGAAAACTCAGAAATCTGGCCATATTAATTGCTCTCTTCTAACTGATTATTTTTTTGGCGGAACCGGCCGTTCATACAGATGGGCCAGATGTTTAAGAGAATCAGCAAGCTTTGCGGTTAACTTATCTTCAGTGTAGCGCCAGCCCCAGTTTCCGCCGAGCTTTCCGGGGAAATTCATGCGGGCTTCTGTACCAAGCCTGAGTATATCCTGCATTGGTATCACCACTGTATCTGCCACAGATGCGTAGGCTGCCTTAATCAGGGCGCCAACAATATCATCTCCGTGATAATTCAGATATTCACGCGCAAAGTTATAAACATCCGTTCCGTCGTGTTTCGCTTTATCAAAAAATCCTCTGGTAGTATCATTATCATGAGAACCGGTGTATACGCAGCAGTTATTTATAAAGTTGTGGGGAAGAAACTTCTTCTCTCCGCCTGAACCAAATGCAAACTGCAGTATCTTCATTCCCGGAAATTCATAGGTATCTCTCAGCTCTTCAACCTCGGGAGTGATCACCCCGAGATCTTCTGCAATTATCGGGAGCTTTCCGAGATATTTTTCTATCTTGGCAAACAGATCCATTCCCGGCGCTTTAACCCACTTACCTGTCTGGGCAGTGGGAGCATCACCCGGAATTTCCCAGTAAGCTTCAAATCCTCTGAAATGATCTATTCTTATAATATCAACAAGATGGAGGAGAGACGAAATTCTGTCTCTCCACCACTTATAATCATCTTTTGCCATTTCATCCCATCTGTAGTGCGGATTGCCCCAAAGCTGCCCGGTAGGGCTGAAATAATCGGGCGGTACGCCGGCAACCGTAAGCAGTTTACCATGTTTATCAACGGTAAACAGACTCTTGTTTGCCCATAGATCAGCACTGTCATAAGCAATGAAAATAGGCAGATCACCAATTATCTTTATGCCTTTTTTGTTTACGTAACTCTTCAGAGCCATCCACTGGCGGTAAAAAGTGAACTGCAGGAATTTGTAGAATTCAATTCCGTCGCTCAGTTTTTCACGCCACTCTTTAAGTTTAGACTTTTTGCAGAGAGCAATATCCTCATTCCACTTGGTCCAGAGCTCGCCGCCGTGATAGTCTTTTGAAGCCATGAAAAGTGAATAATCTTCAAGCCACGCAGAATTTTCTTTACAAAAAGCGTGAAAGTCTTTCTGCAGATGTTTCCCTTCTTCTCCTCTGAAACGCTCAAAAGCAGTTTTATAAAGAGAAAACTTATAGTTTATCACCGCACCATAATCAATGGCATGGGGGTCAAACCTCGGAACATCCATAATCTCAATTTCACTGAGGAGCTGATCTTTATAAAGTTCCTCCGGCGAAATGAGAAGCGGATTGCCGGCAAATGCTGAAAAACACTGATATGGTGAATCACCGTATCCCGTGGGACCCAGTGGAAACACCTGCCAGAGTTTCTGACCTGCGTGTTCAAGGAAATCGGCAAATATATAAGCACTTTGTCCCAGATCTCCAATCCCGAATCTTCCGGGCAGAGAGGTGGGGTGTAATAATATTCCTGCAGCTCTTTCAAATTTCATGTTAATACCGTAAACGCATTTCTAACTTAGTAAATAAAAATAGTTTCTTATTTGACGAGCATCATCTTGCGTGATAACTGTCCGAAATCAGTGGTCAGGGTATAGAAATAAATACCGCTGGGGAGATTTTCGGCGTTGAAAACGCTTGAATGAGTTCCGGCATCTTTTGGTCCGTTATAAAGTGTTGCCACTTCTCTTCCGATAACGTTTGTCACAACCAGCTTGACATTTGAAGCTCTGGGGAGTGAATAGCTTATCAGGGTTGAAGGGTTGAACGGGTTAGGATAATTCTGATTCAGTCTGAAATCAACAACAGCCGAGTTATTGTCTTTTACGTCTGTTCCGGGATCAAGCCAGAATTTGTAAACGTGTCTTGAACCGCCATCTGCAACGTAGGCATATTTTCCGTCTCTTGTGAGGGCAACGTCAGAAGGATTGCGCATCGGGGCTCCGTTAGGATCAGGATTGCTCATGCTGTACTGACCGGGGAGCTCAACAACTTCCTGAGCAAAGTTCACGAGAACTTCAAATGCTTTTACCCAGCGTCTGGTTGAATCGGTTCCTGCAACCCAAACTCTGCCAAGTGAATCTGCTGTGATACCGTAGGGAATTGCGGTGTCAAAATCAAGATCTCTGAGAGCATCTGATACTTTGGTTGACTGATAAGCTGAAGGATTCAGCTGGTCGCCGCCGGTCCAGATACCTATTCCACCGGTGACATTGGTGGTGGTAAGTGAGTTTCTTGATGTAAAGAAAGGTGTCTCGGGATTGGTGTAATCGGCGCCTGGAATTGTGGCAACATCTCTTACAACATCAAAACCGCCTGTCTGGAGCGGACCCGGCCACGGCGGATATGTTGTCATGGGAACCCATGATCCTCTTGCCGGAGTGCCGATAGTTGAATTGAAATTATAGAACCTGAAACTGCTGTTGAATGTAATTGCGGTCATAAGGACGCTGTCTCTGGTGAGCGCAACGCCATGGAGATATGTGCCGTAACCTGAACCGTTTATGTTAAATCCGAACTTTTCAACTTTGTTTGTGTCAGTGTCAATATATACATACTGTGATGATACAGTTGTGCTGAATCTCGGGAAAGGTATGTGGGCATTGACGTAAAGATTATTACCAAGCGCACCTATTCCTCTGATAGTACCGATATTTCCTGTGAGTGTATCTGAATCACCGTTATTGTAATAATCGATGAATTTGGTGAATACTGTATCACCGGGGTTGAGTACAAATATCATATTTCTGGCGATTGAGTTTGTAACTTTTGAAGAAGCAACAAATACTCTTCCGTCATCCATAACAGTAAGCAGATAAGGCTGAATATACAGTGTATCTTCGGCCGGAAAATGCAGCATCTGTTTATATTTCCATGTTCCGCTCTGCTGTGCAGATGCAGTCATTGCTGCAAGAGCAAGCAGTATCATCGTAAGTTTTTTCATTTTTTACCTCATATACAAATAATGATTTATTTAGTCTTCAAATTTCCTGAAAACGATTGTCGTGTTATGTCCGCCAAAGCCGAAAACATTACTGATCGCAACTTTTATCTCTTTATCTTTTGGTTTATTAAATGTGTAATCCAGATCGCACTCGGGATCCGGAGTTTCAAAATTGATTGTTGGTGGAATTCTGCCGTTTTTCAGCGCAAGTATTGAGGCAATTGCTTCAACCGCTCCGGCAGCGCCCAGCAGATGGCCTGTCATACTTTTTGTTGATGAACAGCTCAGTTTATAGGCATGATCACCGAATACTTTTTTAATGGCTTTTGTCTCTGCAATATCACCGAGATCAGTTGATGTGCCGTGCATATTGATGTAATCAACCTCTGTTGTATTCAGCCCTGCATTCTTAAGAGCTCTTCTCATTGCCAGAGATGCTCCTGTTCCCTCGGGATCAGGGGCTGTTATATGATAAGCATCGGCTGAAAGCCCGAAGCCCACTATCTCGGCATAAATTTTTGCTCCGCGCGCTTTGGCGTGCTCAAGTTCCTCCAGATAAAGAGCACCTGCACCCTCGCCCATAACAAAACCGTCTCTGTTTGCATCAAAGGGTCTGCTTGCCGTTTCAGGTGAGTCGTTTCTTGTTGAAAGAGCTCTCGCTGAATTGAACCCGCCCATTCCTAATTCACAGATACTGGCTTCGCTTCCGCCGGTTACCATAGCGTCGGCCATACCGTTTTTAACATACATATAAGCATCAATAATGTTATTATTGGCAGTTGCGCAGGCAGAGACCGCACAGTAGTTAGGACCCTTGAATCCGTACTGAATTGAAATCTGACCGCAGGCTATATCGGGGATCATCATTGGAATAAAGAAGGGAGATACCCTGGTGGGGCCGTCGGTGTAATTGATCTTTGACTGTTCATAGAATGTCTGAATACCGCCTATTCCCGTGCCGAAAATAACACCAATATTTTCCTTTTCTTCAGAGCTCAGAGTTTCAGGATTGATACCGGCATCTTCAATCAGCACCTTTGCTGCAGACATTGCATACTGAGCATAAAGGTCCATTCTGCGGGCAGCCTTTCTGTCAAGGTAATTGAGTGCATCAAATCCCTTGAGTTCGCAGGCAAATTTTGTCACAACCCTTGAAGTGTCGAATGATTTAATAAGTGCAGCACCGCTCGTGCTGTTCATCATAGCGTCCCAGTATTCCTGAGCCGTCAGCCCGATCGGGGTTAAAGCTGCTATTCCTGTTACTACTACTCTTCTGTCTTTACTCATTTAGTTTCCATGCATTGCTTTTTAAATTAAAGGTTAACCGTAAAATTAAGCAAAAAAGAGATTTAACCCAATTAAAACTTGTTCCAGTCCCAGAGTGCAAACAGCTTATCCTTCTCAATTCTGATTCCCGAAGCCTTGAGGGTAAAGATAATCTGTCCCCGGTGATGCGCTTCATGAGATACCAGGTAAGTCATGAAAGAGAAAAGTCCGTGCTTAAATCCTGCCACTTTAAAATCATTCTCCCAGCTGCTTTCAATTATTTCGGGGATCAGCAGAGCGCTTTCCTGAAACCTGATCTTCAGTATTTCCGGGTTCTCGGAGTTCTCTTTATCAATTCTTGCAGCATCAGATCTGCCATTATCAATAAGCGCCTTATGCCACATTCCCCTTACATTACTGATGTGAGTGAACTGAGCGCCGGCGCTCCTCCCTCCGCCTGCAGGCTTGATATGAAGGGCCTGAAGCTCACAGACATCATCAAGCAGCATCAGTCCGGTCTTAACATTATGCTCCCACGCAGCTATTAGTTTTTCTTTCATTGGTTTTTAGTAAATTATTTTTTGATTAGAAACTTTTTTAATGAAGAATTTAAAGATAAACAGAATTGACAAATAAAGGACTGGAAATCTGATATGGGTCTTCTTACCGGAAAGACAGCTTTAATAACCGGCGCTTCAGCCGGAATTGGTCTCGCAACTGCCGAAGTGTTCGCGCGTGAAGGCGCAAGACTGATACTCACTGCAAGACGACTTGAAAGACTTGACAAACTCTCGCAGATGTTAAGAAATGATCATAATGCCGAAATTCTTAACCTCAGACTTGATGTGAAAAATAAAAAGGGGGTGGAATCAGCAATAGATTCGCTGCCGGCTGAGTGGCAGAACATTGATATTCTTGTCAATAATGCGGGTCTGGGGCTCGGCCTTGATCATATTAAAGACGGCAGCCCTGACGACTGGGATGATATGATAGATACCAACGTAAAGGGGCTTCTTTATGTAACCAGGGCAGTTCTTAAACTCATGACCCCAAAGCAGAACGGGCACATAGTGAATCTCGGATCAATTGCCGGCATTGAAGTTTACCCCGGCGGTAATGTTTACTGTGCAACTAAATTTGCGGTTAATGCAATAACAAAGGCTCTCAGGGCAGAGCTTCTTGATAAGAACATCAGGGTGACTACAATTGACCCCGGAATGGTTGAAACGGAATTCAGCATTGTGAGATTCAAAGGTGATGAACAGCGCGCAAAAAATGTTTACACAGGCATTGATGCACTTACCGGAACTGATATAGCGGAAACAATCCTTTTCTGCGTTTCAAGACCGGCGCATGTTAATATTAATCAGGTGGTTATCATGCCCAGCCAGCAGGCTTCAACTGCGTATGTGCACAGAAAGCAGAAATAATATCCCCTGATTCTGGCAGCACTATTTAACATAAAAACTGCCGGTTACAGGCCGGCAGTTTTTATTCATTATGTATATAATATCATGAAAAGATACTCACATCGCCCGCACCTTCTCTTATAACCTCAGGCTCATCCATACTGAGGTCTATAACGCTCGAAGGTTTCCCTGCAAGAAATCCGTTGGCAAGCATAAGATCAACCTGACCATTAAAAACCATTTTTATTTCTGCCGGATTTGTGAGAACATCACCCAGCCTGTTTGTAACGCTGGTGCTCACAATCGGGGATCCGATTTCCTGTGTCAGCTCAAGGGTGACAGGATGGTTTGGTATCCTTATTCCCACCGTTTTTCTTTTTGACCATAATTTCTTTGGCACTTCACGTGAAGCGGGCAGGATAAAAGTATAGGGTCCGGGAAGCAGCTTTTTCATACTCCTGTAAGCATAATCCGAAACTTTAGCGTATTTTGAGATATCCTTAAAATCGGGTATAACAAAACTGAACAATTTATCCTTGCTCTCATTCTTAATCATAAAGATTCTTTCAAGCGCTTCTTTATTATAAATATCGCAGCCAATTCCGTAAAACGTATCTGTGGGATAAATAATCACGCCGCCGCTTTTTATAACTTCAACGGCTTTGTTGATATATCGTTTCTGAGGCGTTTCAGGATGCAATTCCAGGTATTCCATATCTGCTCCGATTTAATTTATGGTGTGTTTACGATTATTTGTCAAGCGGGGTGACAAATATTATATATATTCATTTTAATTTAAAACGATTTGTCTAAGATGTCAACTAAATTGCGCTTTTCCCTGTATTTATTGTGACGGTTCTGAACATCAAAAGTTTAATTTCATTTTTCTTTCTGCTCCCCCTTTACCTTTATCCGTTTTATGTATATCTTTAGGTACAAAATCAAATAAAATCCATCTCCCTTTTTTACCATCCGGTTATGAACTCGTTTGTAAACTATCTTTTTACATTTGCGGCTATTCAGGGCTTTATAATAGCAATCTCTCTTCTTTTTAAGAAGGACGGAAAGAGGGCAAATAAATTTCTGAGTCTGATGGTGACATTCCTCTCGCTTGATCTCCTCTCGCTTAACTATTATCTCTCGGGCTTTTATCTTCAGTTCCCCTGGTTTGCCGAGCTGAATTACCCGTTCACATTTCTTTACGGACCGTTATTCTATTTTTATATAAGCTACGAGACAGGTCATAAAGAGAGATTCAGGCTGAGAGATTATCTCCATTTTATACCGGTTGCCGTTATTTATATGTTCATGAGCCCTCTTCTCTTCATGAATGCAGGAGAACGGATAGATAACCTGCATAAAATGAGTTATAACCCACCGTTGTGGCTTGTTGTTCTGAGTTACCTGAGGTCATGGATCGGTTTTGTTTACAGTATAATGACAATCAGGCTGCTGATCAGATGGGATTATGAGATCAGGGAAGTTGCCTCAAACACTGATCAGATAAATCTTATCTGGTTCAAAAGGCTGGCCATAGGTTTCATGCTGATCTGGGTAATAGTGCTCACATCAACCACAGCAATGTTTGCGGGGCTTATTGCCGGCAATCAGGTTGATTTCTATATTTACCCCTTCGTGGCACTGATAATTTATCTGATAGGGTATATGGGCCTGATCCAGCCACAGATATTTTTGAAACCTCTTAATGCCGAAGAACCTGACACTGCAAAATATGAGAAATCAGGACTTGATGATTCAGCAGCAAATGAAATCCTTAAAAATCTTGATACCCTCATGACAGGAGAAAAACTTTATCTCAATCCCGATCTTTCTCTCTCAGAGCTTGCTGATACTCTTAACACTTCAACACACCGTCTTTCAGAAGCCATAAACAGCAGGATTAATAAAAACTTCTATGACTATGTTAACGAAATGCGAATAGAACACTTCAAAAGGGAAATAAAAAAACCCGGATCAGAAGTGTATAATATTCTCAGCATAGCACTTGATTCGGGTTTTAATTCAAAGGCCACTTTCAACAGGGTATTCCGGAAATATACCGGAATGACCCCGTCTGAATTTGTCAGGTCTGAACAGACTTAGAATTCATATTCCACCCCGAGAACGGGAAGTGTGCTCCACATATCTTCAGAAGCAATCTTATTACCAACTTCATCCCAGTAATAACCGGCAATATTAATTCTGCCATATGCATTCCATACAGAGAGATAAATAATCAGATTCGTATTTGAGAAGTTGAACCTTTTATCAACCCTGAGATTAACAGAATGATATGCGGGAAGCCTTTCCCCGTTTATTCTGCTCATGTCATATATACCTGAGCGTGCCTGCACAGATTTAAGCTCATCGAAAGGAGTATATGGGGCGCCTCCGGAGTATGACCATCTGAGACTTAAATCCCATTCGTCATTCGGTTTATAGCCACCCTCAGCTGAAAATCCTATTATACTGTTAAATCTTCTGTCATAGGTCTTGCCCGAAAGTCCCCTGTACTTTGCATCAGAAACTGAAAGGCCTGCAAATCCGTAAATATCCTTTGCAAGTTTTTTCTGAACAGAGATCTCAATACCTGCTGAGTATGCCTCTCCTTCCGAAACAATATCTGTATAACCTGAGAAAGAGCCGTTATCAATTGGCATATCAAACAGGCTCAGTTCGGGGTTTGCCTTGTCCATAGGCAGCCTGCTGTAAAGTTTATAATAAGCCTCAACTGTCAGTTTCGTATCCTCACTAAGCAGTCTTTCCCCGCCGATAACAAACTGCCATGCCTGCGGATTTTTGAGATTTTCAAATTCAGGTTTCTGCTTCTGCAGTATCAGGGGGAGATTCTGATAATAAAGCCCGGCTGAGGCTGAAATTCCCGAAAGTTCATCAATACTGTATTTAAGTGACAGCCTGGGAGCTAAATTCACCTCTTTGTTCAGATTGTAATAGTCTAACCTTAATCCCGGGTTAATCATTATCTTTTCTGCAGTATTGAATGATGCTTTCGCAAAGATTCCTGCGCCAAAAGTTGAGAAGTTATTCTTAATTACGACCAGAGGTGACATTTTGCCTTCACGGTCAGTTATGCTGAAATACGTCTGATCATAAGAATTTACCGGAATTCTTGCATCTGCTCCGAAATCTATATTTGAACCCGATCCCAGCCTGAGATGATTAATGTTCCTGATATTGAAAGTGTTCTCATCAGTTTTAGCGTGAATAAACCACTGCGCATTAGTTGTCAGGTTAAGTTTCACATCATATCCGGTTAATGTGTGTGATACAGAAAGCGATGAAAAAAGATCGGCTCCGTGAATATACTCAGCAGTAATCCCGAACGTATTTACATTGCTTCTGAATTCCCCGTAGTTATTCATTTTGAATTCAAGTGCATCCGGACGGTCAACATCACTTCTGTCGGTAGCAAATATATCAATGATTTTGAGTTTCAGATTCCGGCTTAAATGCATAACACTTTTAAAGTGAATATCGCTGTATGAAGGAACCGGATTCTTCATATCAGTTACATTAAAAAGAAGATCAAAGTAACTTCTTCTGTAAGAAAGGACCCATGAGTTTCTCTCTCCGGGGAGCGGACCTTCAATAACCGCTCCTATTCCCTGCATACTGAAATCAAGCTGCCCTCTGAATTTATCACTGTTCCCTTCTCTGAATGAAATATTCATTACTGACGAAAGTCTGTTACCATAATCAGCATTAAAACCTCCGCTGTAAAACTCAACATCTCTTACAAGCTCAAGATTAATAAGTCCTATAGGTCCGTCCGATGATCCCTGCATCGGGAAATGGTTGATATTCGGCACCTCTATGTTGTCTATGAAAAATGCATTTTCAACGGGTGACCCACCCCTTACTATAAGTGAATTGCGCGTATCATTAATTTTGGCAACTGACGGAAGCACAAGCATAACTCTGCTTAAGTCACCTGCAGAGCCGGGTGAACGCCTTATTTCTTCCTGCGAGAGTCCGGTAACGCTCACGGGTTCTATGTTATCCTCTTCAAAATAACTCCCTTTTACAACCACATCAGTGAATTCAACGGATACCGGTCTCAAAAATATTTCTACCTGTGAAGCGCTGCCTGATTTAACTATAATATCAGTTTTATTAACTGTTTTATAACCTATGTAACTTACCTTCAGAGTGTAATTTCCCGGTTTTATTCCCTTAATTCTGAAATACCCGTTCAGATCTGTTGTGGTGCCGTTCCCGGCTTCTTCAATAATAATATTTGCCCCAACCAGAGGAAGCTTACTGCCTTCTTCGGTCACATATCCGGTTATATCACCTGTCTGTGCTGTCAGTAAAGAACTCAGCATCAGAAATGCCAGCAAAATTATACTTTTCATATTTTCCTTTTTATTTTTGAAAGTTGCGGTGCAAATTTGAATAATAGAAGGGTATCGGGTCGTCTCATCCGATAATATTGTACCTGTTTAAGTGATGAGCGGTCTGTTTTGGCATCTTTTCAATTCGCATAATTAAAGAGCAGAAGGGCGAAACGATATTCAGGGGATTATTTAAATATTTATTTTGGATAAGTTCTTATTTACCCTTATATTTAAAGTCTTGAAATTCAGAAAAAATATTAATCAATTGGGTTTGAGATGTCAAGACAGTGCCAGTTAACAGGTATTAAAGTCAGATATGGCTCGAGCATTTCACATGCTCACAACAGAACTCAGAGAAGATTCTTACCTAACCTTCAGAAGAAAAGAATCTGGGTTCAGGAGTTAAACAGATTTGTTACCGTGAAATTATCAGCTAAAGCTCTTAAAACCATTGCAAAGAATGGCACTTCAGAGCTTGCTAAGATGGTAATAAACAAAGAAATTCACGCAAGATAAATTTGTTTATAATGAGTTTATGAAAGACGCGGTTTTATACCGCGTTTTTTGTTTTAAAGCCTGCCGTATTTTTGAATCCCGCCGTCATCACCAGATAATCCATTCTTTACTGCAGAATTTTGTATTCATTA
>JABWCA010000107.1 GCA_013359345.1 Ignavibacteriaceae bacterium | reverse complement strand
ATAATATGGCTGCCTCAGGCGTTCCCTCATTTCAGATATTCTGATCCCAAGCTTGTTGGCACGATTCTTGTATGGATAATCTATATAACGGGCATCACATTGAGAATAACGGGGCAGTTATACTCAAAAAAATTCATGCTCTTCTCCATTGCGGGATTTGTAGTTGCAATGATCTCGTTATTTATTACCAGCACATTTGCTGAGAGTTTCCATACTTTTTATTAATATTAAGTAGCAATGAATATAATAGGCACTTCACTCAACCACAGAACGGCACCCATTGAGATCCGGGAATCGCTGCATCTGAGTAAAAATGAAATTGATGAACTGATTCCGCAGTTAAGAGAGCGGTATTTTTCTGAAGGCTTCATTATCTCCACATGCAACAGAACCGAGATATTCGGATTTCCCAAAGATGAGAAAACTGATATATCCGAAGTCCAGAATTTTATTATAAATTACAAACATGTTGAGGGGCTTAAGAAAACAAATTTCGCCAATTTCTTTTCATGCGGCGCAATAAAACATATCTTCAGCGTGGCATCGGGTATTGATTCGCTTATTATTGGTGACAGTCAGATTCATGCCCAGGTAAAAGATTCCTTCCAGATTGCATCTGACCACAACTTTGCAGGCTCCATCCTCAAGAAGGTATTCGATTCAACCGTGAAGGTGGGTAAGCGTGCCATAACGGAAACAGGAATAGGCGAAGGTGCTGTATCTGTCAGTTACGCAGCCATCCAGGTTATCGAAAAAATTTATGCATCGTTTGAAAATAAATCCGCACTGGTTATTGGTGCAGGTGAAACCGGGGAGCTCGCCGCAAGACATCTGAGAGATAAGGGAATCGGGAAGCTGGCCATTTCAAACAGGACGCTTTCAAGAGCTGAGACCGTTGCAGAAATGCTTCATGCCGAAATCATTCCTTTTAATTCAATTGAAGACAACCTACATAATTTTGACATAATAGTATCTGCCACCTCTGCCGAGGGTTACATTATCAGTTATGACCAGATCAAAAACTCAATAAAAAAGAGACGCGGAAACCCCATAGTTGTAATGGATATAGCGCTTCCCCGTGATATTGATCCTAAAGTTGCAAAAATCGATAATGTTTTTTATCATGATATAGATTCGCTCAAAATCATTGTTGAGCAGAACCTTAAGAAGCGTGAAAAGGAGATCCCGAAGGTTGAATCAATCATCATGGATGAGATGGTCAACCTTTTCAGCTGGTATAATGCGCTTGAAGTTGTTCCCGCAATCAAGGGACTCAGGGACTTTTTTGAGGAGATAAGATCTGAGGAAGTTGAAAAAATCAAGAACAAGGTAACCCCCGAGGATCTTAAAAAGCTTGATGAGATGACCAAAAGACTTATAGGTAGGCTGCTTCACAATCCGACAATCAAACTGCGTCAGCTTGCAGAAAGCGGGGTTAATTATCAGGATGTGGCAAATTATACTTTTATCATACGAGATTTATTCGAAACTGCCGAGACAAACAAAGAGGAAAATGCTTGAAGAAGAAGATTGTAATAGGGACCAGAACCAGCGAGCTGGCACTCTGGCAGACTAACCATGTTAAAAGCGAAATTGAAAAACATAATCCCGGTATAACGGTAGAATTAAAGCTTATCAAAACCAAGGGCGATAAGATTCTTGATGTGGCTTTATCAAAGATTGGTGATAAGGGACTTTTTACAAAAGAGCTTGAAAATGCACTCCTGAACGGTGAAGTTGACCTTGCCGTGCACTCACTGAAAGATCTTGAAACTGAGATGCCTGAAGGGCTGATGCTGGGCGCTGTATCAAAAAGACACCCCGTGGAAGATGTGCTTATCGCAAAAGTTAAGAATATGACAATTCAGAAACTCCCGAAGGGAGCAAAAGTAGGCACCGGTTCACTCAGAAGAAGATGCCAGATACTTAAGGCAAGACCCGATCTTCAGATTGAAGAGCTGAGGGGTAACGTGCCCACAAGGATTAAAAAACTTCATGAATCTGACTGGGATGCAATCATACTTGCCAGAGCCGGGGTTGAAAGACTCGGACTTACAGAAAATATCTCGTCTTACATTCCGGTGGATAAAGTTCTTCCGGCGGTGGGTCAGGGTGCGCTGGGACTTCAGATCAGAACAGACGATACAGGCACTCTTGAAATAATAAAATCGCTTCATGATGAAGAAACTTTTATTGCAGTGACTGCAGAGCGGAGAATGCTCAGGGTTCTTGAAGGCGGCTGCCAGGTGCCGATAGGCGCGCTGGCTCAGGTAAGAAAGAACGGACTTTACCTTGACGGGTTTGTGGGCAGTCTTGACGGCAAAACATATTACCGCAAAAAGATGCGCGGCAGTTTAAAGAAACCCGCTGAGCTTGGTGAAAAAATGGCAAAAGAGCTTATTGCAATGGGTGCGGATAAAATATTACAGGAAATTAAATCAAACTGAGATGACAAACGTCAGATTTCTTGAAGGAAAATGTGTTGCTCTTATGCGCAGCCTGGAACAGGGTTCCGAAAGTCTGTGGATTTTTGAGCAGGCAGGCGCTGAGGTGCTTCTGGTGCCCACCATAAAAGTGGTGCCGCCGGAAAGTTATGATGAGTTTGACTCAGCCGCTGCAAGATTTGAAGATTTCAGGTATCTGATATTCACATCGGTAAACGCAGTGAAAATGACCGCGCAGAGGTTCAGAGAGCTTGGTGTTGAAAAACGGCATGAAAAGCTGAAGGTGGTTGCTGTCGGCTCCAAAACTGCCCAGGCATGCATTGAATGCGGTTTTCCGGTTAATATTGTGCCTCAGTTTTTCAGCGCAAAAGGAGTGATTGAACGCCTGAAGAACGAAGTCATTCCCGGAAAAGAGTTTTTTATTCCGGCATCAGCCATAGCCGGAGTTGAAATAAGAGACAGGCTGATTATGGAAGGGGGAAAAGTTGTACAGACTCCCGTTTACGATGTTGATCTCCCCGATGAAAATATCAACAGGGACTCACGTGAACTGCTGGAGCTGAAACATCCTGAAATATTTGTGTTCACGAGCCCTTCCACATTCAGAAACTTTGTAAGAATATTTGTTGAGGGCAGCTGCACTGATTATTTCGAAAATAAAGTGGTGGCGGCAATTGGTCCTTCAACGGCAAAAGAAATTTCAGGATACGGGGTGAATGTAAGCCTTGTACCCGAAGAATTTACGCTTGAGGGTGTTCTCAGAGCACTCTATGAATTTTTTTCTAAAGAAAGGCATTAATGAAAACTTTACAGAATGATCTTTTTTTAAGAGCATGTAAAAAGGAAAAAACAGAAAGAACACCCATCTGGGTTATGCGGCAGGCCGGGAGATACCTCCCAGAGTACCGTGCCGTAAGAGAAAAATCCGATTTTCTGACAATGTGCAAAACACCCGAACTGGCTTCAGAAGTGACAATTCAGCCGGTAGATTTAATTGGTGTTGATGCTGCAATAATCTTTTCGGATATTCTGGTGATTCCTGAAGCCATGGGCATGGAACTCATTATGAATGAGGGTGTGGGCCCGGTATTTCCGAAACCGGTTTCAGATGAGGCAAGTGTGAGAGCGCTTAAGAATCCTGATCCTTACACTGATCTTAAATACGTGATGGATGCGGTATCGCTCACAAAAAAGAATCTTGACGGCAGAGTGCCGCTGATCGGGTTCTCAGGAGCTCCCTGGACACTTCTTACCTATATGGTTGAAGGAAAAGGATCAAAGACATTTTCGAAAATCAAGAAATTTATATACACCAGACCCGATCTTGCACATCAGGTGCTTGAAAAACTTACAGTTTCAATTATCTCTTATCTCAAAGCAAAAGTTGAAAGCGGCTGCGATGCCATTCAGATTTTTGACACCTGGGGCGGTTTGCTTTCTCCTGCTGATTTTAACACTTTTTCATTGCCCTACATCTCAAAAATTGTTGCAGAAATCAAAAAGACCGGCGTTCCCGTTATAGTATTTGCGAAGGGCGTGCACAGCAGCCTTGAGGAAATTGCCGCAACAGGATGTGACGTCACCGGGCTTGACTGGACTTTTGATATCGGGTCAGTCAGGAAAAAGATTGGTGATAAAGTTGTTCTCCAGGGCAACCTTGACCCCACGATACTGTACGCAGGTCATGACCGCATAAAAGAAGAAGCAGAAAGAGTGCTTGCATCATTTGGCCACGGCAGCGGACATGTATTTAATCTGGGGCATGGTATTCATCCCGATACACCCCCTGAAAACCTTAAGTGTCTTGTTGATTATATAAAGACCGAAAGCCATAAATATCATAATTAGAGAAGAGAGATAATGGTACACGTAGATTTTGATATCGATTTAATTAAAAAGTATGACAGACCGGGTCCGAGGTACACAAGTTACCCCACGGCACCTCATTTTAACGAGGGATTCACTTCAGCCAACTACCTTGATGAGGTGATACGGACAAACAAACTGGACAAAATGCCTCCTCTTTCTCTTTATTACCATCTTCCGTTTTGTGACACGCTGTGTTATTTCTGCGGATGCAACATGATAATCACGAGGAACAGGGACAGGATCAAAGAGTACGTCCGCTATCTTAAAAATGAGATAGACCTTCTGAGAAGCTACCTTGATTCAGACCGCATGGTTGATCAGCTTCACTGGGGCGGAGGAACTCCAACCCATCTCAATCCCGATGAAATACTCGATCTGGCAAATTACATTAAAACATCATTCAATTTTGATCCGAAGTCAGAAAACGGCTGCGAAATAGACCCGAGGGGTTTAACCCGTGATCATCTTGCCGCGCTCAGAGAAGGCGGATTTAACCGCATTTCAATGGGAGTGCAGGATTTTAATGACAAGGTTCAGAAAGCGGTTAACCGTGTTCAGCCCGAAGAAATGACAGTGCAGGTTGTTGACTGGGTGAGAGAGCTTGGGTTTGAGAGCATCAATCTCGATCTGATTTATGGTCTGCCGCATCAGAATGTTGAAACTTTTGCGGAAACTGTTGAGAGAATTATAAAAATAAGACCCGACCGTCTTGCAGTTTTTAACTATGCTCACGTTCCGTGGATGAAAAAGCATATGGCGCTGATTAAGGAAGAGGATATCCCGAAACCTGAAGAAAAGCTTGCCATTCTGAAGATGACGATAGAAAAGCTCACCGCGGCAGGATATGTTTTTATCGGTATGGATCATTTTGCGCTGCCTGATGATGATATGAGCATTGCGCTTGAGAATAAAAAACTTTACAGAAATTTCCAGGGATACAGCACCCATGCGGGCACTGATCTTTATGCAATGGGAATCACATCAATTTCACAGATAGGCAGAGTATACGCCCAGAACTTCAAGAAAGAGAAAGAATATTTTGACGCCCTTGAAGACGGACAGCTTCCGGTTACAAAAGGCTATTATCTTTCTGATGATGATCTCCTGCGCCGTCATGTTATTATGAGGGTGATGTGTGATTTTGAGCTTAATTTTGAGAATATCGAAAGGGAGTTCAAAATTAATTTCATGGATTATTTCGGTGATTCAATTGCGGCTATGAAAGAAATGGTTGATGACGGCCTTGTTGAAATGCAGGTTGACGGTTTCACGGTCACCGATAAAGGCAGAATGATGATACGTAATATCGCCATGAACTTTGATTACTATATTATGAATCAGAAAGATTCAGGCAGATACTCCAGAACTGTTTAAGAATGCAGAGAAACGATAAGAAAGGATAAGATTAAGTGGAAAAAATTGCTGTTGTTATTATGAATCTCGGCGGACCCGATTCACTTGATGCGGTACAGCCGTTTCTTAACAATCTTTTTATGGATCCCGATATTTTCAAGCTTCCTTTTCAGAAAGCCTTTGCCGGATTCATTTCGAAAAGAAGAGCCCCGAAGGTTCAGGAAGAGTATAAGCTTATAGGGGGTAAATCACCTCTTAATGAATGGACTGAATTACAAAGAAGCAAACTTGAAAAGAAGCTGAGAGAAAAATATCCGGGTCTTGATGTTATAACCGCAATGAGATACTGGCATCCGTTAACCGATGCGGCTGCAGAGACTGTCCGGAAGGGTAATTATGACAAAGTGATTCTTCTTCCTTTATACCCCCATTATTCAATATCCACTGTAGGTTCTTCAATAAATGAATGGAACAGGGTGTATAAGGGGGATAAGTCAAAAGTGGTTGCAGTTAACTGTTACTATGAGCACGAACTGTATGTAAGGGCAATCAGTGAGAGGATTGATGATACTATTAAACGATTCCCTGAAGAGAAACAAAAGGATATAAATCTGCTTTTCAGCGCTCACGGAACACCCATGTATATGGTGAAAAACGGGGATCCCTACAGTCATGAAATAAAAGCCACAGTTGATGCCGTTATGGCACTCAGAAAAAATGACCTGCCCCATCATATTTCTTATCAGAGCAAGGTGGGCCCGATAAAGTGGCTTGAACCCGGCACCGACACTAAAATTGAGGAGCTGGCCGCAAAAGGCGTTAAAAACCTTCTGGTTATCCCGGTAAGTTTTGTGTCTGATCACATTGAGACGTCATGCGAGCTTGACATAGAATACAGGCACGTTGCGGAGCATGCCGGATACGATAATTACATTGTTATGGAAGGCCTTAACGGACAGGAAACTTTTATTGAGGCACTTGCGGATATAACAATAAATACAATTAATGAAAACGATACATGTAAAATTTGTCTGAGCATAAGAGGAAATGAAAGTAGTCATTGCAGGCGCAGGAATTAGTGGTCTTGCCACGGCTTTCTGGCTGAAAAAAGCCGGAGCCGAAGTAATCATTCTTGAAAAGCGGGAGCAGGTTGGCGGGAGCATGAGAACTCTCACCGAGAACGGATATTTAATTGATTTCGGGCCGAACAGTGCGCTCGAAACAACTCCCCTGATTAAAGAAATTGTTGATGAGGTTGGCCTTACCGCCGAGATGATGTATGCGGATGCAAAAGCATCAAAGCGGTACATCCTTAAGAACGGTGAACTGATGCCGCTGCCAATGAGCCCCCCGGCGTTTCTTAAAACCAGACTTTTCAGCACTGCGGCAAAAATCAGACTTATGAAAGAGCCTTTTATCGGGAAATCAGATGACGGCTATTATCAGAGCATTGCGCGGTTTGTGGTAAGAAGGCTCGGGCAGGAATTCCTTGATTATGCCATCAGCCCTTTTGTTTCGGGGGTTTTTGCCGGTGATCCTGACAGGCTCTCAGTGAAATCAGCCTTCCCGAAACTTTACCGACTTGAAGAATTGTACGGCGGACTTATAAAAGGTACAATTAAAGGCGCCAGGGAGAGAAAGAAAAACAAAGAGAAATCAAAGCAGTCCGCAAAAATGTTTTCTTTCAGAAGAGGAATGACCTCTTTCCCCGAAGCAATTGCCTCACATCTTGGCACCGGTGTTGTATGCGGCGCAGAGATAACCGGAGTGGAAAGATCAGACAGGCAGATTAAAGTGACCTTCAGAACTGACAAAGGAGTTCAGGAAATTCTGGCCGATAAGTTTCTTTCAACCATGCCTGCAAAACAAACTGCAGCTCTGCTTGAAAATATAGATGTAATGCTTCCTAAACACCTGAATGAGATATATTATCCGCCCGTTAAGGTGCTGTATTTAGGTTATAAAACTTCGGATATCCCTCGTCCGCTTGACGGATTCGGATTTCTGATCCCTGCAAAGGAAAAACGGATATTCCTTGGGGCAATCTGGAGTTCGGTGCTGTTCCCGAACCGTGCACCCGAAGGGAAAGCCTGTTTCACGCTTTTTGTTGGCGGTGCAACAAAACCTCATCTGTTTGAAATGCCCGATAATGACCTGAACAGGGAAGTGATATCCCAGTTTTCTGAGATCATGGGAATAACTGCAGAACCCGATCTTATAAAGGAACTTTACTGGGAGAAAGCAATACCACAGTACAATCTGGGTTACATTGAACATGAAAACTATTTTGAGAGATTTGAAGTGAATAATCCCGGTTTTTATCTTGGCGGCAACTACCGCGGGGGTATCAGCGTGGGGGATTGTGTGAAAAATTCAAAACCGCTGGCAGAAAAAATACTTCAGAATTAAACGGGAGTATAACCCGGAGATAATAGAATTTACGTTTTTAAGGGAATACAGCAGCCGGCGCCTGCAAAACCGGACATCAGAAAGATAATTCCGATGACCCGGCCAGAGCGATGAAACAGGAATGCAACGGCTTAAAAAACAATGGATTAAGATAAACAGGATTAAACGGACTTTAATATCAGTGAGCAAAAATGCGATTTGTCACAGTTTTTTTTGACTTCAATGATATTATTAGTTATTTTTCATCTTTAATAAATCAACCTGATGTGATGATATGGAAACCACTCACTTTGCTCCTTCTGCGAGAACCATACCCGATGTTCTCATTGAACAGATGCATTCTCTTGACGATGCCGGTTCAATAGTTTCAGTTCTTGATTCAGTGCCTTACGATGTTCTTATTCTTAACAAAGAAAGAGAAATTGTATGGGCCAACAAGACGCTTACCCAACACCTTGGAATAGAAACAGACTTTTTTAAGCAGGGTGTAAGGCCCGGAGAGCTTTTTAACTGCGTTCATATGAGCGATAATGCGGGCGGATGCGGTACAAGTGAACACTGCAGAACCTGCGGAGCGGTTCTCACGATACTGGAGGCACAGACAGGTAAAGAATCGGTTAATGAATGCCGAATGACTCAAAAGCAGACCCTCAATGCACTTGACTTAAAGGTTTCAGGTTCACCTTTCAGACATGGCAATGACGAGTTTGTTATCTTCACCCTAACAGATATCAGCGCCGAAAAAAGGAGAGAGGCCCTTGAAAGAATTTTCTTTCATGACATTCTCAATACTGCAGGCGGTATTCTGGGATTTGCATCTCTTGTGCAGGTTGCAGAAAACGATGACATGAATGAATTCCTCTCTCAGATTGATAAACTTTCAAAACGTCTTATTGAAGAAATTAAAGCCCAGCGCCTTCTTACTTATGCTGAAAAAGGGGACTACGAACTTAACAAGACAGATTTTAATGTTGTTGAACTCTTAAATGATATAGCATCAAGTTATCGTCAGATTCCTATTGGTTCTGACAAAGTGATTGAAAATCTTATCCGGATTCAGGAACTTAACATATATAATGACCGGAGTCTTGTTGACAGGGTTTTTACGAACATGATGAAAAATGCTCTTGAAGCTTCTGAATCAGGTCAGACAGTTGCCTATAATGTATCGATTGAAAACAGCAGTTTCATACTTTCGGTTAACAATCCGAGGGTGATGCCAAAAAATGTTCAGCTGCAGGTTTTCAAGAGGTCATTTTCAACAAAGGGGAAGGGCAGAGGCCTGGGAACCTACAGCATAAAACTGCTTACTGAAAAGTACCTGGGCGGAGAAGCGTGGTTCACCTCAGATCTCGCCAAAGGAACAACTTTTTACTGTAAAATTCCGGTTTAGGAAAATTATTTCTTGACTTTTATTAAATATCTCTCTATTTTTTGATCGTTTGAAATATTTCAAAAGATAAAAATGTCAGAAGTACAAAACCGGCTAAAAAATGAAATGATCCAGAGGTTTGGAGAGGCTTATAAAGCATTCGGCCTGAACAAACTTATGGGGCATATTGTGGCTCTGCTGATCTTCTCGCCAACACCGCTTTCACTTGATGAAATCTGTGAGCATCTTGGCAGAAGCAAGGGACCGGTAAGTCAGATAGTGCGGAGGCTTAAAGACAGAAAGCTGATCAGAAAAGTCTGGCAGCCTGAAAACAACAGAAAAGATTTTTACGAGATTGAACCCGAAATATTTGAACACGCGTTCCTCAATAACCTTTCGCTTATTAAAAATAACACCAAAATAGCCCTCAATCTTAAAGATATTGCTTCCCTTGAAAATGGCGATGTAAATGAGACGATTAAACTCAGAATTGATGAGATGCTTGAATTCTATATGCTGATGGAGAAACACTATAATAATTTTGTTGAGGAATGGAAAGTAAGGCGTGCTGAGATTACCGAAAATTAATAAGTAATTTTTTTGTTTGCATCGTTTGAATATTTTCAAACGATAAAAATGAGAGGAAAAAATGAAGAGACTTGAAAATAAAATAGCTGTGATAACCGGCGGAAGCGGCGGAATAGGAAAAGCAGCGGTAATTAAATTCCTTGAAGAAGGTGCCACAGTCATAAACTGGGATCTTGATGAGGAAAAAGGAAAGAAGTTTTCTGAGGAACAGGGCGAAAAGCTTGTGTATCAGAAAGTTAACGTAACCGTTTATGAAGAAGTTGAAGCTGCTGCTGCGCTAATTAAAGAAAAATACGGCAGGATTGATATCCTGGTTAATAATGCAGGTATCACAAAAGATGCAACTTTAATGAAAATGACTCCTGAGCAGTGGCAGCAGGTGATTAATGTTAATCTCACAGGAGTATTCAACTGCACAAAAGCTGTTGCCGCTCACATGATTGAATCAGGTTATGGTAAAATAGTCAATACCTCATCAGTGGTGGGTCTTTACGGCAATTTCGGACAGACTAACTACGTGGCAACTAAAAGCGGCATTATAGGCATGACAAAAGTCTGGGCCCGTGAGCTTGGCAGAAAAGGAATCACAGTAAACGCCGTTGCACCGGGGTTTATAGCAACAGAAATGATTCATACCGTGCCTGAGAAAGTAATTACCATGCTCAAAGAAAAAACGCCGCTGGGCAGACTTGGCAATCCCGAGGATATAGCAAACGCCTATCTGTTCCTTTCATGCGATGAATCAGCATATGTTAACGGCATAACGCTCAGCGTTGACGGCGGACTGGTGATGTAAGAGGGGATTATGCAGGCATATATTAAAGGAAGCGGGATGCATGTGCCCGGTAAAGTGGTTCCTAACAGTTATTTCAATGAAATACTTGGTGAGGATGTTGATACCTGGCTGAGAGAAAATCTTACTATCGAAGAAAGAAGATGGTGTTCTGCCGATGAATCAGTCGCTGACCTGTGTGTTGAGGCGGCCGGGAAAGCAATGGATAATTCGGGTGTTAAGGCAGATGAAATCGATCTGCTGATAATTGCAACAGATACACCTGAATATATTTCTCCTTCAACGGCATCCGTCGTTCAGGAGAGGCTTGGTACGGTTAACGCCGGCACTTTCGATATAAACACGGCATGCGCGGGTTTTGTAACAGCGATTACAACAGCAACAATGTTTCTGAACGGCGATGAAAATATTAATAACGTTCTGGTTATCGGGGCGTATGCAATGAGCAAGTATCTTGATCTTAATGATAAAAAGACTGTTACACTTTTTGCAGACGGCGCGGGAGCTGTTGTGATGGGTAAAACTGACGAAGAGGGCCGGGGTTATCATTATTCAAAACTTAAATCGGACGGTCAGTATAATGGCTGGATGGGAATTTATGCAGGAGCAACACATCAGCCCGCAACGGCAGAAGTTGTTGAGAATAAAGATCATCTGCTCAAGTTTGTAAAAAAATTCCCGAAAGAGCTGAATCCGCAGGTCTGGTCAGAGATGATTATCGAGGGATTCAGAAAAACAGGCTGGAGTGCCGCAGAGGTTGATCATTATCTGTTTACGCAGATCAACATTAACTCTATATGGGCAACTCTTGATATACTGGGTGCCGACCGGAAAAAGGGCCATACTATAATGTCAAAATACGGTTACACAGGTTCGGCATGCATACCAATGGCACTTGATGATTTAAATCAGAAAGGACTGCTTAAGCGCGGAGATAAAATAGTTTTTATGGGCTCCGGCGGCGGTCTTGCATTTGCAACTGCATTTTTTGAGTGGTAGGTTATGAATTCAGGCGCATCATCAGATCTCGTATTTTTAATGTGGATAATAATATCCGTATATGCCGCCATCACGGTCTTTATTTCTGTGAGGGGGGCTTTAAAAACGAAGAACATGAATGATTACGCATTAGGCACGGTAAATTTTTCGCCTGTTGCTGTTGGCCTTGCCCTGGCTGCATCAATGACCTCGGCTGCCACATTCATTATCAACCCGGGTTTTGTTGCTCTTTACGGAATCAGTGCCGTGATATCATACGGTATTGTGCTTCCCGCTGCAGCAATGGGTTCACTTATTTTCCTCACCTGGGGGTTCAGAAAATACGGATCTGCCGTTAAAGCACAGACGATGGCGCAATGGATGGGTAAGCGCTACGAAAGCAAATCATACGCTCTGTTTTTCGCTTTTCTCTCACTCCTCCTTATCGCATTCATAGTTCTGATAAATGTCGGTATAACCAAAGTACTCGCCAAATCTCTGAATCTTCCTGAAGTGTATGTTCTGCTGGCCCTCACAATTTTTATATTCGGATACATGATGTTCGGCGGGGCAAACACGATGGTTTACACCAACACGGTACAGGCTGTTCTTATGCTGATTGTGGCGTTCATCCTTCTCACTTCAGGGTATCAGCATTTCTCACAGGGTGTTACCGGATTCCTTGATAAACTCAGCGCAGTTGATCCCAAACTTACGGGGCTCACAAACTCATCGAGTTTTCTGTTCAGGGATTT
>JABWCA010000106.1:3760-16345 GCA_013359345.1 Ignavibacteriaceae bacterium | reverse complement strand
ATCTTAAGCACTATCATTCTGTTATCGCGGCCCGAGACAAACCTTTCAAATGACTGCGAGAGCGTGGTGCCCTTCTGCTCCTCAGATGAACCTGCAGGCCTGTTCTCCTGTACTTCCTGCCTTTTCTTGTTCAGGTAAGCAGAGAGTGATGATTTTGGTTTATCATCTTCAGGGGCTGATGGCTGCGCTTCTTTACGCTCCGGAATCCTCTCGGGCGGGCGTCCTTCACTTCTTCCGAGAATCTGAAAACGTGACTGCCCTGCTCCGGAAACTCTTCCTGACTGCTCCGACGCCACCTCTCCGCGTATTCTTACAGAAGTGTTTGCACCCACCCTTTTTGGTGCAGATTCATTAGGATCAATCACCATCACCTTAACGGTTTTACGGGGATCAAAACTTGAGTCTTCCTCAAAAATTCCTGTTCCGGAGACCTTGCGTTCAAATGAGAGCGATTTAACACCCTTCATTCCTGAATCACTGACCTTGCTTCCTGTTTTGCCTCCGGGAAGATGATCGGATGTTATCTTTGTGAATCTTTCACTGGCAGGGGGTAATTTTTTTGCGGCAACTGTGTTATCAAGTCCGGCATCTGTGCTGTCAAGCTCGTCAAAGTTAATATCATCGAATGCGAATATCAGCTCGGCAAATGATCTGTCATTCTGTTTCTGTATTTCTAACGCTTCCATATCAAAAGCGTAAGACTCATTAAATGATATTCCATCAGGATCAGCCGCATCACTTTGTAAGCCTACCTGCTGAATTCTGACTCTCAGTTCGGGATCTTCTGATAAAAATCCGCCCGATTCAAGCTCTTTAATTGCATACACAGGATCAAAATAAATAACTTCCTGAGTTCCGTTGATTTTTACAACAACCCCGTATTTTACATAATTGAAATCAAACTGCTCAAGATTTGTAAGAATTCTGTATACAACCAGGTTTTTAAGTGTACCATCCGTCAGATAACGGCATACTTCATTGTAACTGATGTTGATAGGCACTTTAACATCATGGTCTTTTCTTATAAGCCTGAAATTGTTATCAAAATCAAATTTATTCTCCGAATATATTACTATCGGAGTATCTTCGTCATTTATTCTTTCTAAAAACATCGTCTAACCTGTTTAATTTGCCCAGCGGATTTTCCTCAGGTCGTATGAATCATGAAGAAGTTCATGCCTGGGTTTAATCCTGATTGTATATACAAAAGAACCGCTCACATTACATTTAATACTGCCTGTAAAAATGTAATACTCTGTGTTATTTTCTGTGACTTTCTCCTTAAGCTGCATCATTACGCTGCTGTAAGAACGTCCGGTTTCTGCGGCAATTGCGCTGCCATAATAAATTTCAGCCTCAACCTCATCGGGTGAAAGTCCGTTAAGGAACACTTTGCCATCAATCTCATACAGTTCACCCACTTTAATTTCGCCGTTAACGCCCGATTTACCTGAAACAGAAATTACGCTGACATGATCCCACGCATTCCTTACTTTCTCTTTCCAGGCGTTTAACTCCCGCACCTTTTTCTGATTATCTGCCATAAGCAGTGATTTGGTTTTATAGCACTGCAGATAAAATGTCTCAAAATACTCCTTGACCATCCTTGACGTATTGAATACCGGGGTAAGTGTTTTGATTGAATTTCTCATCTTTTTTATCCACTCTCTCGGCAGTCCGTCATCACCTCTCATATAGAACTGAGGGATAATTTCATTTTCAAGGACGGTATATATTTCTCTTGATTCAATTTCGTTCTGAACCTCTGTGTCAGAGAACGAATCCCTGTTTGAAATTTTCCAACCGAGATCAGGCTGATAAGCCTCATCCCACCAGCCGTCAAGTATGCTGAAGTTGAGTCCGCCATTGGCTATGACTTTCATGCCCGAAGTTCCGCTGGCCTCAAGAGGACGTCTGGGATTGTTAAGCCAGATATCGCAGCCTTCAACAAGATACCGCGCAACGTTCATATCGTAATTTTCAAGGAATACAATTTTATTTCTGAATTCTTCCTCTGATGCGATATGAATAATCTCGCTGATTATCTTTTTGCCTTCTTCATCCTGCGGATGGGCCTTACCCGCAATGATGATCTGTACCGGCATTTCCGGATCACCCAGTATTGCCGAAAGCCTTTCAATATCCCTGAAAATGAGGTTTGCCCTCTTATAAGTGGCAAATCTTCTCGCGAACCCGATAGTAAGAGCTCCGGGTTTAAGCACTTCGCGTGCCTTTTCAATTTCAGCCGGAGAGCCGCCCCTTGCCCTTATCTGCGCTGCAAGCCTGCTCCTCGCAAATGCAATAAGACGTTCTCTTCTGCGTTCATGCGTTCTCCATAATTCCTCATCGGGAATTCTGTCTGTTTTTGCCCAGACACTCCCTATTGAGGGATCCTCGGTCCAGCTCTCGCCAAGATACCGCACAAAAAGTTCTTTCATTTCGGGGGCAAGATGTGAGAGAATATGAACCCCGTTAGTAACTGATTTTACAGGTATCTCTTCAACCGGTATCTCAGGAAAACCTTCTTTCCACATCTCTCTTGATACTCTGCCATGCAGCCTGCTTACCCCGTTCACGCTTGCTGCGGTGTTCATTGCGAGGTGCGCCATATTAAACACCGGAGAATGTTTATCTGCCGCAAGCCTTCCCAGCGAATAAAACTTGTCTGAGGGAATCCCCAGTTCCTCTCTGTAATATTTCCCGAAGTATCTTTCCACCAGATCATTGGGGAAAATATCGATGCCTGCGGGCACGGGTGTATGCGTTGTGAAAACTGTTGATGCAACACCCATTTCACGGGCCTCTTCAAAACTGAGATGATAATCACGCATCAGAGTTCTGATTCTTTCAAGTGAAAGAAACGCAGAATGCCCCTCATTCATATGACAGACAGTCGGAACTATCCTAAGCCTTCTGACCGCTCTGATCCCTCCTATTCCAAGAACAATTTCCTGCCTGATTCTGGTTTCATTATTACCCCCGTAAAGACGTTCCGTTATCTTTCTGTCTTCAGGCTTATTCTCCTTCACGTTTGTATCAAGAAGATAAAGAGGATTTCTGCCTATCTCTATTTTCCAGATCTGAAAGTAGACCTTCCCGTCGGGGAAATTAACATGCTCCGTTACGGGGTTCCCCTCCCGGTCTTTAACAAGCGTCATCGGGAGATTATCAAAGTCATTGACCTCATATCTCTCCTTCTGCCAGCCATCGGCCGTGAGATACTGCTGAAAATAGCCGTCTCTGAATGCAACACCGATACCAGTGAGAGGAATACCGAGATCACTCGCAGATTTAAGATGATCACCCGCAAGAACACCCAGACCGCCTGAGTACGTCTGCAGGCACTCTGTGAGTCCGTATTCGAAAGAGAAATAAATTATATTGAAATTTTTAAGATCAGAATAGTTTTTTGAAAACCAGGTGGCAGAACCGAGATAACTTTTCAGCTGATGATGCGCTCTTTTAAGATGCGCAATAAATCCTTCATCCCTGGCCGCTTCGTTTAACCGCTCCTGAGATATTTTACCCAGCATTAACACGGGGTTATGGTGTGTCTCTTCCCATAAATCCCTGTCAAGCCTTCTGAATAAAAGCTGGATATCGTGCTGCCAGGTCCAGTATAAATTATATGCTAACTCTCTGAGTCCTTCAAGTTTTGCCGGTAAATTAGGCAGAACTTTAAACTCACCTGTGAATTTCAAATCATCTCCGGTATAATTAAAAACCCGACATCAAATATACAATTTTTATTGTTTAATTCTCTTAAAAGCATATAACAAAAGAGATTTACTCCCCTTGCAAACACTGTGCCGCAAAAAAAAAGGCTGCAGTTTTTTATGCTGCAGCCTTTGTGTAAAAACAGGATATGCTCTTTTACTTGAGCAGAACCATCTTCCTGATATCGCTGAGAGTTTGATTGTTATCCATACCTTTTGCGGTGAGTTCATAGAAGTAAACTCCCGAAGGAAGTTTACCGCCTGCGCTGTCATCAGCATTCCAGTTCAGTTTATAAACTCCGCTTTCTTTCATTCCGCTGAACAGTTCTCTTACCTGCTGACCCAGAACGTTGTAAATTTTAACGCTCACCTCAGCTCTGAAGGGCAGAGTGAATTCAATTGTGGTTGTCGGGTTGAAAGGATTGGGATAATTCTGTTTCAGGCTGAATACCTGTGGTATCTCCTGATTGTTATCATCAATGCCGGTTGTTCCGTTGATTGAATGGCCGAGCGCCGTCACATTTGAAACGCCCATTGACCCGATTATCGTGGCTGCACCGTTCGTCAGGCTGATTGAGAACAGATCATTGGCAGCGTTTGCAGTGCCTTTCACGCCGTAAAGAACACCGGTATTGCTGAATTCAATATCATTGATGATTGTATTCACTCCCGCTAAGCCTACATGTGTGGTATCACCTGTCGGCAGACTGATTTTCATAATCAGGTCTCTTCCGGCTCCGAGTGCTTTGTATACCGCTGCATAGAGTTCGTTTGTCTGCGGATGGAATGCAATGGACTGAACATTATATCTTGTTGTGCAGATTTCAGTCAGATTTCCTCCGGGCAGACCAACGGTGAATATTCTTGCGGAACGGGTTGCAAGGTACAATGTGCCGGAAGTATCAAAGGCAATTGAACTTGCATCGCTCAGATCAACCGGCAGCAGCTGATAGCCGTCACCGCGTGTTGCGTTGATCCATAAAAGCTCTGCAGGATTATTCTTCAGTGCATAAATAACACCCGTTTTAGGATGAATTGCCTGTGAAATTATGCTTGTGTAATTTGTGAATCCCACAGGAGTGGTTGCTGCAGTTGCCGGATTAACATTAAACAGCCTTCCGCTTCCGCCGGGACCCGCAACAGCATACATTGTATTCTGGCTTGCAGGATTAATCACATAACCGTAACCCTGTAAAGCAACTTTATATGTGGCTGAACCCGACTTGATATAAAGTGTGTCTTTGGTGGTTCCTGTATCAACAGGAGCATAATTAACATCAACAACAAGCGATCTGTTTGAGGGTATGGTAAACGGATAGCTTATAATGTTAGAATAACTGAAGTTCTGTGTTTTTGTGTACATGGTATCAACAACAACATCCTGCTCACCGAAGCTGATAACTTCAACAGGAAGTGATTTAGCCATTTCCAGTTTAACTGTTCCGTAATTCAGTGATGATACTGAAGTCTGACCATATGAGCCCGGGTAAGGAGCCACTCTCAGCTCACCAATCCATGTGTTCCAGGTGTGCTGTGCCGAAACAAACTCTGTTAACATAAGGAAATTTTCCTCATTAACGGGATCTGTCCACATACCCATGTAATCACCCCAGCGGTTTCTGTCACCGCCAAAAGTTTTTACATAATTTGCACGGCCTTCCTGAAGCGGCTTGCTGTTGTCAAATTTAAGCGAGCCGTCTTTTTTCACTGAATAGAAAGCGCCTACATACTCGGTTTCTGCCGATCGTGAAAATGTGAGGGCAACATTATGGTGTTTATCAACACCGATTGCGCCAAAGAAGTACCAGTAACCGGGGGCTCCGTAAACAACTTCTTCAGCAAGCGACATATTGCCTGTATTGATTTTTATGTAGTGAAGTGCTGAATTTGCAAATGACTGAGGATTTGCAATTGCGTGAACAGCATAAAGGAATCCGTCCCTGAAAACAGGCTCGCACTGGAGCTGTGCTCCGTTTACTGATACGAGAGGAGTACCGCCGCCAAGCTGATTGGCATTCGGAGGATTTGAATAGCTGGTTACAAATATATTGTTACCTGTGAGAACGGGGTTTGTAATAGGATCAGTAAGTGTCCATACACATGCAAAGTTGCCGCCTGATGACGGAACATTCATGAAGTAGTATTTTCCTCCGCCCGGTGTCCATTTGATCATGGGTCTTATGTGGAAAACGTTATTAGGCAAACCGGGATATTTAATCTGCCACAGGTCATTCCATGTGACGGCACCGCCTGTGTTTGCATACAGCTCTGCCTTATTATAGATTCTTATTTTAGCATAATTGAAACCACCGGTAAATCCAAACTGGTTTCCAACCACATATAATGCTTCTTCATCAAAGCCGACACCCTGATAATCCATCCAGTTTGATACGACTGTGCTGCCGTTCTGGTTAGTGGGGAATGAGTAATTGTACCATGCACCCGTCGGTATTGAATCATCGGAAACTGAAATCAGGTGTAAACCGCGGGGAATCGTATTGCTCTGATCAAGCCATACCATTACCCATCTTTTCGCAAAGTGGTCATATACAACTTTAGGATCAAAGGCTCCGGGATTTGAAACAGTTGATCCGTACCAGCTATCGGCATTGATTCTTTTTATAAGATTTCCGGCTCTGTCATAGATCCCGAAATCACTGTTAACAACTGCCATGATATGTGTGGGACCAACAGCAATGTGCGGATCCGGCGGAATTGAGTTAGTCTGTGTAAGTCCCTGATAATTTCTTAACAGGAGTGAATTCACAGTATCAAATGCGAATCCTTCGGCACCGCGGTCAACCGAGAGGTAAGCCTTCATATCAATCTGACTCAGATCAAGATAGATAGGCTCTTCCTGATGCCTGTAAGGATTCCTTATAACATCAGGCCTTGGGGTGGCCATGTTTGGTGCGGCAGAAAAATTATTGGTGTTTACCAGTACGCCTGAAGGAATTGATCCCTGCGCAGGGCCCTGGTATAGCTGGGCCGAAATATCGCCGGCCATTATTAAAAGTAAAGCCAGTACAACCCATGCTGTAATTCTGGTCATTTAACCTCCGATAGATTTCTAATGTATAAAATATATTTCACAAAATAAGTAAATGATACAATAATTGAAAGATACTTTTATTCTCTTTACTTTGCGAGTATCATTTTCCTGATTTCGTTGTAATTTCTGTTTCCCGTTATTGAGCGGGCGCTCATTTCATAGAAATAAACCCCGCTTACAAGAGCTGATTCCTGTGTATTAAAATTTATTTCATAATTACCCGGTTCATACACTTTATCGGCCAGAACTTTTACAGTCTGTCCAAGTATGTTGTATACCGTTATCCTGACCTCGGATAGCTCCGGAATGCCAAACTTTATCATGGTTGAGGGGTTGAACGGATTAGGATAATTCTGCATCAGAGTGAAACCGCGGGGGGTTAATTCATCACTTTCTTTCACGTCATTAACCGGGTTAGGCCATTGCGTGATAGTAATCAGCCCTGCTTTACCGGTGTTACCTGTAAGAGATGCACTTTTTGACAGGGTGTTGAACCTGACCAGATCTGCGGTCTGGTTGGCATTTCCTGTGAGAACCAGCAGAGATCTGCCTGCTTCAAATGCAACTCCGCGGATAATCTTACCGGTGCCGGCAGCTCCCAGATTAGTGGTATCGCCGGTTTCGCTGATCTTCACAATCTGATCTCTGTTAGTGCCCAGCGGCTTGTATATTCCACCGTAGAGTTCATCAGTAACAGGATCAAAAGCCATTCCCGCAAGGGTGACGGCAACTGTATCAATGAATGTGGTAATATTATTGGTGTGATCATATTTGCTGAGAAACCTTCTCTCAGTAAGGATGAACAGTTCTCCGGCATTATTTATTGCTGCTGTTGTAACAGTTGCAAAAGGAAGCTTTTTATAAAAATAGAACTCTCCGTTTGATGAATTCATTCTGAGCAGCTCTGCCCCGTTTTCTGTGTTGCGTACCGCATAAACAACCTTGGTTACAGGGTCGGTTACAGCCACAGCAATATCTGTGAAGCCTGAAGCTCCTAAAGATGAAGCCGCTGCATTGCTTCCGCTGAGAGTGTATGAGTTGCCCGCATCCGAACTTCCTGATACGGCATAAATCGTGTTCAGGGCAGCAGGCACAACCTGATATCCCTTCATAACAAGCGCAACTTTATGGGGGGCTGATCCGCTTATATTTACCGATACGGTATCATTTATGATGCCCGTTACAGATGCGTTTGTGATCACCGGAATAAATAAAGTGTCATATGAATTTAATGTTCTTGCACCGGTGAATGCTGCCGGTATTATGAACTGGCCGGTTCCGGTGCTGATTGAAGTGATATTAAGCTGAGTATCGCCAAAATTGCTGAAAGCTATATACTGAGTGTCTTTCTGCACATTCACTTCTATTGTTTTAAAATCAAGCAGCTTTTTATCGGTAAATGGGTATGTTCCTGTGAATGGTGCAACCCTTATTTTACCAACCCTGTTACCCCAGACGTTTGGTCTGTAAACGTGCTCTGTAAGCATCCACATACTGAGACTGTCTGTGGGATCAAGCGCAATACCCATGTAATCACCCCATCTGTTGCGCCCTGAGCCGAATGTCACCACGTAAGGTCCTGCTCCTGCTTCAAGAAGATAACTTTTGAGATCAGTTTCGGGAGCACCTTTGGCTCTGCCCGCAAAAAATGCTCCGTTGTATTCATCAAGTCCGGAGCGCCCGAAAGTAAAACCGATATTCTCATACTTATCAACCGTTATTGCGGGATACAGATACCAGTAACCTTCTTTACCGAATGATACCTGCTCCTCAGTCTGATTTGTGGAAGTGTTAATCTTTGTGTACCTGACTGCTGAGTATGACCAGTTATTGGGATTCACCGTAAGATGTGTCACCCATAAATAACCGTTTCTGTATACGGGTTCATTGCTGAGAGCTGATCCGTTGGTTTCAAAAGGATCAAGCCCCCCGGGCTGACCTGCATCAGGGGGATACCCGAAATTACTGACAGACACTGCCACACCTGAAATCTGCGGTGTCCCGGATACGTTAGTTACTTTGTAAAGAGCATAACGGTTTCCGCCGGAGTACGGCACATGAACAAAGTATGCGGTATCTGAGTGGGTGTAATGAATCACCGGTCTGATATTGAAAACTCTTCCGCTTGAACCGGGGAATCTTACATCCCAGAAATCCCAGAAAGTCACGGGATTAGTGTTATTCTGAAGGAGCTGTGCCTTCGGGATAACTCTTATCTTCGCATAATCAAAGTTGCCGGCAAATGAGAACTGATTTGTTGTCACATAAAGCGCGAGCGAGTCATACCCGACACCCTGATAATCACCCCAGCTGTTTATACCGGTGCTGCCGTTTTTATTTGACGGGAGAACCCAGTTTGACCAGTTGCCGAGCGGATTTGAATCATCTGATACAGCTATCAGAATTGTTCCTCTTGATGAACCGTCATCCTGATCCAGCCATACCATCATCCATCTCTGTGCATAGTGATCATAAATAACTTTTGGATCAAAAGAAAATATGCCGGGTATCATGCTCCCAAACCAGTTATCGGAATCAATTCTTTTCAGCAGATTTCCGTTTTTATCATAGATTGCAAAATCAGTATTAACTGTGGCGATAATGTGATCCGGGCCAACTGCCACATGCGGATCGGGAGGAATTGATCCCGTTGTACCGGGGCCCTGAAATTCCTGCAGGAGCACGGGTTTACCGGTTACCCCTTCTCCCCCGTCTTCAACAAAGATCGCTTTTTCATCAGGCATTGTTGCATCCGAAGGACCATAAAATGCAGGAACTGTATATTTAAGCTTGTTTTTCCCCTTCTCCATATTCGGATTGGACATCGGAACATAGGGGCCAAAAGAATTGGTGTTTTTTATCTCACCGGCACCCGATGTACCCATGGCAGGACCCTGCGCAACCTGGGAAAACAAGGCTGATGACAAAAAGAAAATAATAGCAGTTACAGATAATACTGCTGAGAATCTGGATTTGAACAAATTCACTCCGGTGGTTGGAATTTTAATTAAATTGAGAAGAATTAATCCTGAAGTTAACTATATTGCGGCGATTTTACAATTACTTAATAAAACACTATATTAGCAGGTTAGCGTTCAAATACTGTTTATAAATAAATGGATAAATCATGGGTAAGTTTGATCTTAATAAAATTCAGAATTTAATTAAAAAGTCGGGCCTTGATGCCTGGCTGCTCTTTGATTTCAGAGGAAGCAACACTCTCTCACACGATGTGCTTGATATCCCGAAAAATGCACACCTGACCAGAAGATTCTATTACTTCATCCCCGCTGAAGGTCAGCCTGTTAAAATTGTTAATGCGATTGAAAGGCACACTCTTAAACATCTCCCCGGAATCGAAAAGCCTTATTCAAGCCGTCAGATTCTTGACGGATATCTCAGAGAAACCCTTGCCGGCGTAAAGAAGGTGGCAATGGAATATTCGCCGATGAATGCTATTCCATATCTTTCCCGCGTTGATGCAGGCACAATTGAGTACCTTAAATCATTCGGGCTTGAAATTGTGCCAAGCGGTGACCTTATCACCATGTTCAATGCTGTATGGACAAATGAACAATATACTCAGAATGTTCCGGTTGCTGCTGCACTTGTTGAAATTGTGAAATCAGCCTTTGCATTCATAAAGGAGAACCTTTCTTCCGGTAAAAAAATCACAGAATATGATGCTCAGCAGTTCATTATGGGTGAGTTTGCAAAAAGAGGTTATTTTACAGACAGCCCCCCCATCGTCGGCGTTAACGGCAATGCTGCAAATCCCCATTACTCCCCTGATTCAGAAACCCATGCAGAAATAAAAATGGGAGATTTTATCCTGATTGATCTCTGGGCAAAACCGGATGACGATGCTGCTGTATGGTCTGATATAACATGGACAGGATATGCAGGCAAGGAGGCTCCACGTAAAATGACTGAGGTTTTCAACATAGTACGCGATGCCCGTGATGCCGCGCTCAGTCTCGTTAAGGAAAGATTTGAAAAAGGTTTGCCGGTTAAAGGATTTGAAGTTGACGATGCTTCAAGAAATGTTATTGTTAAAGCAGGTTACGGCGATTATTTTATTCACAGAACAGGGCACTCAATCACCACAGACCTTCATGGATCAGGCCCCCATATGGATAACTTCGAGACTCATGACGAGAGAACCATTCTCCCTTCCACTTCATTCTCAATTGAACCGGGCATTTATCTGCCTGGAGAGTTTGGTGTCAGAAACGAAATAGATGTTTATGTGCACCCTGACGGCAGAGTTGAACAGACAGGCGGAGAAAAACAGAACGAACTTATTCTCCTCTTTGCCTGATTCGGACTTATAAAACTGAAAAAGCCGCAGAATTCATATTTTGCGGCTTTTTTTTGCTGCACTCTTAAGCTTACCCCCTGTTATCATAAATTTTCCGAATAGCATATAACGGAAGAAAACAAATTGATCCTTATCACGATTTCATCTCCTGAAGTTTATTCCCCTCAATGCTTCCCATCCAGGTTTACGGGTATCAATTAACGGAAACCTGTATAAAATAAAACAGGCTGCCATTTCTGACAGCCTGCTTTTATAATAAATTTCTGATTGTCTCACATCATCCGTCGCTAAACAAACGAACAACGATCAACAAGGAACAAAAAACTACTTTTTGTATTCCGTCATAATATATTCTGCAACGGCACGTGCTTCTCTGGGTTTCAGACCCTGTGCCGGCATCGGGGGATAGTCAGGATTGACCTTTACCGGTGCATTGATATATTTAACCAGCTCATTGATTTTGCCTTCATATTTCGGGAGGGTCTCTTTATACGGAGGCCCGACAACCTTCTGATCAAACTTATGGCAGGCCGAACACTTTGCCTTGAAGATAGCCTCACCGCTTACTTCTGCAGCAGCACCCTCACCCCCCGCAGCTTTCAATGCGGCATCATATGCCGCGGCAAGCTGTAATGAGTGTTTGGAGGTGGATTGTGTTATTTTGATCTGATCTGCAACAGCAAGTGCAATAACCGCAACAACAATCAGCATAAAAACTCTGGCTGATGATGTCACATTTCCGTTTTTTATCATATCATAAAGCAGATGGTACACTGCAAAAATGATGAAGAGCGCAGCGCCGCTTAAGCCGAACACCATGCCTGTAACTGCAGAACCCGGAAGCGTTACCAGGTGCAGTAAAAGAGTCAAAGGCAGTAACAGGGCACCCTTTTTGGTAACTGAAAGAGTTTTTTCTCTTACAAGAGCCTTAAATTCATCAGATAATCCGGATTTTCCGCCTTCCCAGTAAAAGTAAAGATACATAAGGAATGATCCGGTAAGGGCAAATGATAAGGCAACAAAGAAAAGCCATTTAACAAATATTGAGCCGGATATGAAAATATGGAAAAAGCTGTTTGAAATCTGCCATTCTTGCGGGTACATCACCAGCGTGATTCCGGCAATAACGAAATAGCCTGCAATGTAAAGAAATCCTAACGCCCAGAGAGCTGATTTGTTTGTAAGTGCCGACATATTTTCAGCCAGAGTTGAGACCTCTTCATCTTTCACATCATTTTTCACTCCCTCAAACACTTCTTTGAATTTGAAAGAGTATCTGTAGGTATAAATGAATATCACCGCAAAAACCATAAAAACAAGAGCGGTGATCAGATATCCCACAGAAGCGATTTTAAGAGTGTGGAGCAGCTGGGCAAATATCATTACAAGTGCAAGAATCGGTACAACTCCCAGAAACAATCCGGCTGTTTTACTGACTGTTGTGTACTGAATAATTTCCTGTGCAAATTTCAGATAATTGTGATTACCTGTTTTTA
>JABWCA010000106.1:0-3745 GCA_013359345.1 Ignavibacteriaceae bacterium | reverse complement strand
TTATAAAGATAAGACAATGTCATTCCCCCGGTAAGTATGGAAAGATAGGGAATGAAAAGCAGCAATACTATGAAAGCCATATAATGCAGAAGCACTATATGCTCATTTGACTGCGGTAATACTAAATTGTCTAAAAAGTTCATCAGTTACGAACCCTTTCAGAATTGAGTTGTAGTTAACAAGTTATCAACTGATATTATAAAAACTATCAATAGAACAAAAATATTTATAAAGGCAAAATTCTTCCTGAACACTGATCTTTCTGCATCAGCCTTAAGAAGCTGTACTGCATAGAGCACAAGCGCTGCTGAAGAAAGTACCACAAGAATAATTGCCGGCACAGAATGGGTGATTCCGAACACCGGGAAAAGCAGGGTCGTGAATCCCGTTGCAAAGGTCCATGTGAATGTTATCCTTGCAAGCTGTGCATCGGTGAATTTTTCCTTGATTGTGGGCAGCCCTGATTTCTGATAATCTGTGTTCAGAAAAAGCAGCAGCATCCAGAAATGCGGAATCTGCCAGATAAAGAAAAAGAGTGCAACAAGCATTATTTTAGGATCAGTGATTTCTCCGCCTGCAGCAACCCATCCGGCAACTGGAGGAATCGAACCGATTATTGATCCCGGAATTACCGCAAATGCATTTATTTTTTTAAGCGGTGTGTATATCAGATTATACCAGACCAGAGCAGCCCAGCCAAGAACGGTTACAAGCCATCCTGTGTACTGATAAAGTATCACCGTTGCAACCGAAACAATAAACACAACTATGATCACGGCCCACTTAAGGGTAAGTGAACCAAGCGCCAGAGGGCGGTTTTTGGTTCTGCTCATAAGCGGATCAATATCACGCTCCTGGATCTGGTTTATTGCTGCAGATCCGCAGGCAAGAAGAAAGATCCCGAGTACAGGAAATATCATCTGCAGATCTGCCTTGCCGTCATATATAACATAGCCGAAGGCTGTTGTTATTGCAACAAGCAGTGTGATCTTAATCTTGAATAAATCTGACAGTACTTTTAACACTTTATACACTTTTCAAATGATTGATCAGGACTTATTGCCCGGCCGGCATTTTTGACTGCATCCATGCATCGTATTCAGCCTGTTCCATCACCACAACTTTTGTGTACATGTTCCAGTGCTCAAGTCCGCAGTACTCCGCGCACGCTATGTCATGGCTTCCTGTTTCGGTTGCCCTGAACCAGATGCTGTTGTTCTTATTTGGCAGCACGTCACGTTTAAACTTAAATACGGGAATATAAAAACTGTGGTTTACATCAAGCGATTTAAGATCAAGAGTAACGGCTTTATCTTTAGGAACATAAAGGGTGTCGGTTTCAAGTCCGTTTTCGTACTTAAATGTCCATTTCCACATCTGCCCTGTTACAGTTACATGCATTGAGTCAGCCGGCGGATTTGCAAGTTCATCATAGCCGATGTAACCATAATAGAACATTGCGCCCACCAGAAAAATAGGAACTATTGTCCAGAAGATCTCAAGCGGAACATTGCCTTCTATATTAACGGCTTTCTTGTGACGCTTGGCATTGTACTTGTAAACAAAATACAGCATTAAAACTGTAATGAAGATCAGAAGTACCGCAGAAATAGCCGTTATGAAATAAAAAGCGAAGTCGGTTTTTTCTACATAATTTGATAATGAAAACATATCTGATTTACCTCGTCAAAAAAGTATAATCGGCAAAAAGGAGTATTAATGAAATACCCAGGAAGAATAAGGCCACTGCAACAAAAAGCCAGAATACTTTATTTTCATGTTTGAGATGCATAAACACATCAAGAACAAGATACGATTTTATGGTTGCAATGGTAACTGCCGTTATAACTGTTAAATTTGCTAAATTAATGCCTGCAACTGCAACAGTAAGTCCTGTCATAATGAGCAGACATAACCAGATTAATACATAAGCCCCGTATGAAGGAGTATGTGCTTTGTGTTCGTTTGAATGATTATCGTGCATACCCGCTCTGTCCTTATGATATTAAGTAAAATAATGGGAAGAGGAAAATCCAGATTATATCCACCAGATGCCAGTATAACCCTGCAGATTCAAGTTTTACATGATTATCATGGGTGATCACATCTTTGATTGTATAAACTGTCATGATAGCAATCAGTACAACCCCTATCACAACGTGAAGTCCGTGCAGACCTGTCATTATGTAATAGAGACCAAAAAACAGAATCTCTCCTGATCCCTTATCAAGAAGTTTTTCAGAACCGGGATAAATTCCATGACTGATCTTTGCTGTCCACTCAAAATATTTGTTAACCATGAAGCCCAGAGCCATCATTACAGTCATTATCTGAAAGAAGATGGAAAGCAGTTTCTGCTTTTTCTGGAGTGCGGTTATTGAAAGCGCCATGGTCAATGAGCTTGTAAGGAGTATAATTGTGTTCAGAGCTCCGAACAGTGTGTTTAATTCCTTAGCCGCCTTGTGAAATTCTTCATAATGCAGAAATTTGTAAACGGCAAATACAAGAAACATTCCCCCGAACAAAAGAAGTTCGGTGAAAAGGAACAGCCACATTCCGAGACGTGAACCTTCATCATCTCTGTGAACGTGTACGGCGGTTACATCCTGAGGTGCGCTCAAACTAATTCCTCCTTAACAACTTTTTCGTTTTCGTTATTTTGTGCATACTCATAAGGTGAACCATGCACTTCGGGTGTTTTGTCAAAATTGAATACCCATGGCGGAGTAGGCGTTGTCCACTCAAGTGTTTCGCCGCCCCAGATGTTTCTTTCTGTAACAACTTCCCCTTTTCTAAGGGCTTTGATAAAATTGTAAGCCATAAGAAGAAGTCCTGAAATAAGGATCCATGAGCCGATTGTCGAGATCAGATGATAAATGTGATACTCGGGTAAATAATCGTAATATCTTCTCGGCATTCCTAACCAGCCCATAACAAACATAGGGAAATAAAGAACGTTGAAGCCAATGAAGAGAAGCCAGAATGCAAATTTGGATGTACCTATGTTGTACTTCCTGCCAAACATTTTCGGGAACCAGTAATGCAGTGCTGCAAATATTCCGAATCCCGTTCCGCCAAACATTACATAGTGGAAATGTGCCACAATGAATGAGGTATCATGTATATGAAGGTTAACACTGAGTGCACCCTGAATTAGACCGGTGAAACCACCTATTGAGAAAAGGAATATGAATGCCAGAGCATACATGAGAGGCGGTTCAACCCTTATTGATCCTTTATACAATGTTGCCACCCAGTTAAACACTTTAACGGCGGATGGTATTGATACAAGGAATGTCAGCAGTGAGAAAACAATCATTGCCACGCCGCTCATACCCACTGTAAACATATGGTGCGCCCATACCAGCGAGCCGAGAAGCGCTATACCGATGCTTGAAAAAGCTATGAAGCGGTAACCGAATATGGTTCTCTGTGCAAACACGGGGATAATTTCTGAAATAACACCCATTGCAGGAATAATCATGATGTAAACTGCAGGATGTGAATATATCCAGAAAAGATGCTGATAAAGAACAGGATCACCTCCCAGAGAAGGATCAAAAATACCTACTTTAAGAAGTCTTTCAAATGTTACGAGAAGCAGGGTTATACCAACAATCGGGGTTGCAAGAACATGAATCCATGATGTTGCATATAATGACCAGATGAACAGGGGCATTCTGAAGAATGTCATTCCCTTTGCTCTTAACCTGTGAATGGTCACAATAAAATTAAGCCCCGTCAG
>JABWCA010000393.1 GCA_013359345.1 Ignavibacteriaceae bacterium | reverse complement strand
GTAGAAGATCATTACCACGACTCCGGACGGAGTCGCACAATCTCCGGTTCATGATTACGGGAATCCCCTGACGGAGATAATTCTGTAAATTGCTATCAATAACTACAAAGGGAAATCCCCTGACAGGGATCAGACTGCGGACAACGAAACAGGAAATCAGCATCTGCAGAGACGTATTGCAAGCATCTCGAAAATAAGGGCAGACCTTCAAAAATGCGGTTAAAACCGACAAGGAACAAAGGCATCTGATCCGTTGGTTAAAACCAACGGCAATAAATGACAGCAAAACGGAAAAAATCAGGCAGGAAACTACATTGAACCTTGAACACCGAACAATGAAACTTCCTGATGAGACGGCCTCACAGCTTAAGAGAATGAATCAAAAAAGCAGGGGCTGATCCTGAGAGAATCAGCCCCTGATCAAATTAAAGAAGGGACTTTATTTCTGAAAAGAACTTATCGCAGACAGATTTAGCTTCATCCATTGAGCGGGCTTCTGCAATAACCCTTATGATGGGCTCTGTGTTTGATTTTCTGAGATGCACCCAATACTCCGGGAAATCTATTCTGAGTCCGTCATCTGTTGAGACTTTCTCATTTTTGTATTTATCAGCCAGATCTGAAATTACCTCATCGGGTGATTTTGTGGTGAGGTCAATCTTCATTTTGGCAATCGCATATTGCGGCAGCGCGCTTTTAAGTTCACTGAGGCTTCCGCCGAATTCAACAAGATGCTGAAGGGTTACAACCACGCCAACCAGTGAATCACGTCCGTAATGAAGGGCAGGATAGATAACGCCGCCGCTGCCTTCACCGCCGATAACCGATCCGTTTATTTTCATTTTATCAACAACGTTTGCTTCACCAACGGGAGATCTTTCAACTTTGCAGCCAAAAGATGCAGCAACGTCTTCAACGGCTCTGGTGGTTGAGAGGTTTACCGTTACGGTTCCGGGGTTTTTGGAGAGCACCCATCTAACTGCCTGTGTGATAGTGTTCTCTTCACTGAAGGGCTCACCTTTATCTGTTATGAGAACGAGACGGTCGGCATCGGGATCAACCACCACGCCGAGATCGGCTTTATGCTCAACCACGGCTTTCATTGTTTCAGTCAGATTTTCTGGGAGCGGTTCAGGGAGTCTGGGGAAAATTCCTGATTTTTCGCAGTTCATTTCGATCACCTCACAGCCGAGGTCTCTGAGGAGTTCGGGGATTACGTAGAGTCCGGCGCCGTTAACGCAATCAGCAACCACTCTGAATTTCCTGGCTCTGATTTTTTCCTTATCGATCCACTGCATATTGAGGGCATCGTTTTTATGGATCTGAATTCCTTCTGAGTAGTAAGAGTAGGTCCCGATCTTATCCCATGATTTATACTGCGGAGCAGGCTGATCAAGGTACTTTTTCATTTCCAGATGTTCAGCAGGCGACATGAACTGACCTGTTCCGTTGAGGAGTTTCAGGGCGTTCCATTCATTAGGGTTATGAGATGCGGATATTGCAATGCCGCCCTTAGCTCCGAGGGTCTTCACCATGTACTGCACGGTGGGAGTGGGGCATATCCCTATATCTATCACGTCTATACCTTTAGCCATAAGCACGCCGGCGGTTATTGATTTGACCATTTCGCCGGTGATTCTGGAATCTCTTCCGATAACAACTTTTCCCGATTTTATAAATTCTGCGTATGCGTTTGTAAAATTAACAAGCACCTGTGGGTCAAGTCCGTCTCCTACAATACCGCGTATACCGGAGATACTTACCATTAATGCCATTTTTACTCCTTGAGATAAGATTATGTGAAATTTTGAGATTAATCATTTGTAAAATACGGAGAAAAAAGGAATTTCGTTGCTCGTGGCACCCCATTCAGAAACGCGGATTCACACTGACAACGCGGATTGACGCGGAATATTTTTTTTGATGTATCGCCACCCATCGGGGTGGCATCATTGGTGCAGCAACGAGTGCATGAAAACCCGTTTACGGGTTTCCCGTCTGTAGCAAACACACCCCAGAAAAATCCCCCACGACGCGAAGCGGCGGTTAATATTTTGTGGATCGTGGCCCGTGGTGGCAACAACGAATGGATACGCGGATAACGCTGATCCGCCAGAGGCGGAGCTGATGTTAGCAACACGTATGAAGCGAATTCCTCCTTCGGCGGACGGGGTGCGAATGAACACGAATATTTTCTGTATGATGCGTATGTTGTGTATGGTTGTATGAAATGACTTTGCTGCCCGCAGAACCCTATTCTGTATTTTAGAAAA
>JABWCA010000392.1 GCA_013359345.1 Ignavibacteriaceae bacterium | reverse complement strand
TGAAGTTCTTTACGACCTCAAAATCTACCTCAATCACATTTGAATATTCGAAGCTGCCGTCGTGATCCATCTGTTTGAGCCTGAACCAGTTTTTCCCCGCAAGAGGCTCCCTGAAATTATATGAATAAGAAGACTGCGAAGTAGTGGTGCCCTTGCCGCCCACAAACCCGATTCTTCTGAAGCTGCTGTTATCAGTACTCCATTCAACATCAAAGCCGAGATTGTTGGTTTCTGTGGCGGTTATCCATGAAAGGTTAATCATGCCGTTTTCCGAAGTGCCGCTGAAAGAAGCGAGTTCAACAGGTATGGGGTAAGGGAGATTCATTTTAAAGAATCCTGCTCCCTGAGCCGCAAAGATTGAGAAAGTATCGGCAATAACAACAGAATAATTACTGCTGCTGATTGTAGTGGTCATCCATGTAAGTCCGCCGTCTTTGGTAAGGTAAATTCTGCCGCCGCTGTATTCACCTGTCATTACATAATCAGCGCTTTCGGGTGATACGTCAACACCCCATAAATTTCTTCCCGAGAAACCAACCAGTGTCCATGTGGCACCATAATCGGTTGATTTCAGCAATCCGCCGCCACCGCTCCATTTGGTTGCCCAGGCTTCACCCGGTTTATTTTTTGCAACCGCAATAGTAGGTATTTCACCTGAAGTGGTGAACACCTGCGACCATGTTACACCGCTGTTCGTGCTTCTGTAAATACCTGTTGTATTATCACCGATAAGGATAATGTGGGTGCTGTCGGGAAAAACCTCGATATCGCACGGGGTTGCCAGTGGCATGCTGGTGTTTACGTTGGTCCAGGTGCTGCCAAAGTCGGTGCTTTTCATGAATGTTGAATTGCTCTGGGTGTAAATGGTATCGGGATGAGCAGGGTCTCTGGTCATCGGTATCCCGAAATATGAAAACGTCAGGTTATCAGCAACAACAGTCCAGCTGTTACCGCCGTTAGTCGTTTTAACAATTTTATCGGTGCTGGCTTCAATAGCCACAAGAAAAGTAAGAGTGTCTTTCTCACTGAGAATAATATTTTTCACTCTGGTGGAGTTGGGTATTGTTGTCCCGATTGGTGTAAAACTCTGTCCTCTGTCTCTGCTTAAATAAATACTCCCCACAGACCCGTAATAAACAACACTGTGATCGTTTCTTCTGTAATCAATCGGGTTGCCGAGGCTCTGACCTGACTGAATGAGGGTCCAGGTGTAATCTTCCTGAGGGTTAACCAGTTTTTGTGCCGGCATTTCGGCTGCAATAAGCATGAGCAAAAGAGTAAAAATAAAGAGTCTTTTTTGAACCATTATAGTTATACCAATTTATAATTATTAGATTAGTTTATTATTCTCAATAAAGGCACAGTAACATGCTAAAAAAATGAGATTTTTCCAAACAGATGGAGCAATCTTGATTAAGTAATAATCTGATTTTGATGAAAAAAAGAGATAAAATCCTGATATGATCTGCCGCCAAAATTTATGATGCGGTATAATGAATATTGCAAAAGAATATTCATGAAAAACGCTGTTAATCAGCAGCAGAATTCGGGTAAGCTTTTGTTGGACTCCGGACTTTTTCCGGGATAGATTAATTAAGACAAGCTGTCAGGGCGTTTTATGTCAGATCTGTGTTTTCTGTGATATTTTCCGGAGATCAGCAGAAAAAAGTAACTTTTTGTTCTTCCGTCGCACTTAAACAAACAGACATCAGCAAGGGATATGAGATAATAAATTGCCGATACCATAAATTCACAACCGTCTAAAAGTTATAACGGTTATTTATTATTAATAGTTCAAACTGAGGGAGCATTCTTCAGTTGATCAGAGAATAAATATACAACCCTGATAAACGTATTGTCGAAAGTCATTAAGGAAAAAGCAAGGAACGGTTTTTCCTTGAACAGTTTTGAATTGTGATAAAGAAACTGACTGCTTCAGAACTATTATATCAAATATTACGGCAATTTTCTTTAATTTTACTTTTTGTGTTAAAAATCATTCAGGAGTGATAAGTTGGTAATCGGAGTTCCAAAAGAGATAATTGATGGTGAAAAAAGAGTTGCTCTGACCCCTGATACCGCTGCCAAACTTATAAAGGCAGGTTTTACGGTTCAGGTTGAATCCGGTGCGGGAACAGAAGCTAATTACACAGACGAGATGTACGGGCATGCAGGTGTGAAAATATCCGGAAGCCTGAAGGAATTATACTCAGGTTCTGATATAATCCTCAAAGTTCAGCGTCCCGCCTTTAATGACAAGGCCGGAATGAACGA
>JABWCA010000391.1 GCA_013359345.1 Ignavibacteriaceae bacterium | reverse complement strand
CAAGATAGGGAAAGTGGCATTAATAGCGGTAGCAAGAAAGACATTAGTGCTGATGTATACACTATGGAAGAATAATTGTATGTATAACCCTGATTATATACCGGTTGCTGCTTAAGAGTGAGAGAACAAAATGGCACAGAGAATTGATGTCGGAAAAAGAAACGCATGGACATACGTTGTGTCCATGCAGATTTTTCTTGACTTTTAACACAGTATCTTGGTGCCTCTGTGGTTCAAAACATTGGAAACGCGGATGAAACGGATGAAACGGATTCACGCGGAATTATTTTTGGAAACACTAATGAAGCGAATGAAGCGAATTAACACGATTTTTTTTTTAGTTCTTTGTGCCGGAGTGCGTCGTTCTTCGTTTAGCAGCATAAACGGGATGAAACGCGGATGCTAAATTGTTCGATGTTCTAAGTTCAAAGTTCAAGGTTGTAACCATACACACATACAAACCATACCTTCATACATTTTTCAGTTCTTCGTTCGTAGTGCGGGAGTACGTCGTTCTTCGTTAAGCATCATAAACGGGATAAAACGCGGATGCTAAATTGTTCGATGTTCTAAGTTTAAAGTTCAAGGTTGTAACCATACACACATACAAACCATACCTTCATACATTTTTCAGTTCTTCGTTCGTAGTGCGGGAGTGCGTCGTTCTTCGTTTAGCAGCATAAACGGGATGGAACGCAGATTCCTCCTTCGGCGGACAGGGTGCAGATTTTTACGGATTCACGCGGATTCATTTTTCAGGATGTATCGCCACCCATCGGGGTGGTAATGTTGGTGCTGAAACGGGTATCAGATAACCCGTTTACGGGTTTCCCGTTTGTAGCTAAACGCATCCCCCAAGACAATCCCCCACGACGCGGAGCGAAATGCCTGCCGGATGCCATTCCGTCGGTTAAAACCGACGGCAATAGATGTATAAAAGCTGTAAAACATTAAATTGAAATGGTTTAGGGCTGCAGGAATATTTGTTTATCTATTGCCGTTGACTTCAGTCAACGGATATGAAGCCCGGGTAAAACCTGGTTTTAACCACATAATGAAGGCGGAAGCACCTGCGTATTACAAGCGGCTGAAGCCGGGTGATTGGTTCGTGGTTGGATCGCATAAACGTGATGGAACGCAGATTCCTCCTTCGGCGGACAAGGAGCAGATTTTTACGGATTCACGCGGATTATTTTTTTTAAATTAAATTTTTAGTCAGAATCTGATGAATCCTTACAACAATAATTTATGTATTTCTGATTCTCCTTTGTGTCTTGGTGTCCGCTGGGGCGGATTGTGGTTCAATAAAAGTAAAAACGGTATTGAACGCAGATAGCTCCGCTAAAGACTGTTATAATGCCGGGTGTACTCCCCTAGGTAAAACCGGAGTCTGCCGATTTCACTTTTTTGCGGAGTAATTCTTAGTTACCTTTAAGGTTTAAAATTATTTTAATTCCGATGGAAGGCAAGACCAAAGATTATCTTCAGAAATATGACCAACCAAAGAACTTCTTTAACCGGGAGTTAAGCTGGATTGCGTTCAATAACCGGGTGCTTGAAGAAGCATGCAACCCCGGGAATCCTCTGCTTGAAAGGGTGAAATTTCTTTCAATTTTTCACTCTAACCTTGATGAATTCTATATGATACGAATCTCAGGCATAAAGGAGCAGATTGAAGCAAATGTGGCTGAGGTCAGAATTGACGGGCTCACTCCGCAGAAGGAACTGGAGAAAATTGAGGATGTGCTTGAGCCGATCCTTGAAAAGATAGTTGATTACTGGCATAATTCTCTCGTTCCGGAGCTCAGGGAAAACAATATTGACATAACCCATTACTCAGAGCTTGAACACCGCGAAAAAGAGATCCTTAATCACTATTTCGAAAAGTACCTTTTTCCTAATCTTACCCCGCTTGCCATAGATCCCGGTCGTCCGTTCCCGTTTATCAGGAATCTGGCGCTGAGCATCGGTATAATTATCAAGAATCCGAAGGGTGAACTTCACTTTGCAAGGGTGAAAGTGCCTGATAACATACCCAGGCTTATCAGGATTGACACACTCCTTAATGAATCGAGAAAGACCTATAAGGGTAACGGTTATATAAAAGTTATTTGGGTTGAAGACCTGATAATCGCCAATCTGAAGAGGCTTTTCCCCGGCATGAAAATAGTTGAGGCTAAGACTTTCAGGATAACCCGCGATACCGATATAGAAATTCAGGAAGATGAAGCTGATGATCTGCTTAAAGTGATTGAAGAGAACATAAAGCAGAGAAGGTTCGGCAATGTTGTAAGAATGGAGATTGAGGAAGGTGTTTCAGATTCTCTCCTTGATGTGCTTTCAACGCATCTTGAACTTGATGAGCATGATATCCACAGGGTTAAGGCACCCATAGGGCTGAGCAAGGTGATTGAACTTTACGGTCTCCCGTTCCATCATCTGAAAGACAAACCGTTTATTCATAAGGTCCCGAAGATATTTGAGGAAGAGAGCGATATCTTCTCGGCAATAAGGCAGAGGGATATATTTCTGCATCATCCGTATCATTCATTCAGTCCTGTGATCGATTTTATAAGGCAGGCTGCTGAAGATCCTGATGTTCTTACAATAAAGCAGACTCTTTACAGAGTGGGCACTAACTCCCCCATTATCAAACATCTTATGGATGCTGCCGATAGCAAAAAGCAGGTGGCAGTGCTTGTGGAGCTTAAAGCCAGATTTGATGAAGAGAATAATATCTTCTGGGCAAGAGCGCTTGAAAAAGTGGGAGCGCATGTTGTTTACGGACTTATCGGGCTGAAGACACACGGTAAAATGACTCTGGTTGTGCGCCGCGAAGGAAGCGAACTCAGAAGATATGTGCATCTTTCAACAGGCAATTACAACTCCTCAACAGCAAAGATGTACACTGATTTCGGTCTGTTCACATGCAATGATGATATATGTTCAGATGTGTCAGATATTTTCAACTTTCTAACAGGATACTCAAACCAGAAGGAATTTAAGAAGCTGCTTGTTGCTCCCGTTAATATGCGGCAGCGGCTCGTGCATCTTATTGAGCGTGAGATTGCCAATGCGCGTGCAGGCAAAAAAGGAAGAATCATTCTCAAAACCAATTCTGTGGTTGACCCCCAGATTATTTCAGTGCTCTATGAAGC
>JABWCA010000390.1 GCA_013359345.1 Ignavibacteriaceae bacterium | reverse complement strand
CCGGAATTCTGCAATCCGGAGACTCCGGCTCCCGGAAAAGGGGACGGAATGGCAAAAAAAGATGTCCGGAAATATCAATTATTATCCGATAAAATTCAATATCGCTCCATTTATCCCAAAAAATAATAATAATCTCAACCGCACATTATGTTTGACACTGTATTTTTAATTAAATCATAAAATGAAGACGGAAAATAAAATGAAAAGAATATACACAATATTATTAGCCCTTATGCTCATTGCGGGTATGAATGTCAAGGCGCAGGATACCTGGACTAAAGTAGCAAATACAACTGATCTTGAAATAGTTGATATAAAAACATACGGTAATACAATACTTGCGGCTGCCGGCGAGAAAGTTTTAATAAGCACAGATGCCGGTTCCACCTGGCAACTGAAAGATCTCCCTGCCAACAGCGGCAACACGGGAGTGAGAAGCCTTCTTCTGATTAACGGTAAAATTTATGCCGGTACATTTGGTGCCGGAGTGCTTGTATCAGAAGATATGGGTGCAAGCTGGAGAAAAATCAACAGCGGATTAACAACAGATTTTGCAAGCCACCTGGTTTATGCAGGCAATGCAATATATGCCGGAACTCCCGGAGCCGGTGTTTTCAGGCTTGACCTGACCGGCGGCAATGAAACATGGACAGCAATCAATCAGGGGATAAATGATATAGGCGGGCTGATTGTCCAGACTCTCGTGGCAACCCCCGACAGACTGGTGATGGTTTCAGATTATGACGGCAAATCATATTACAGAGATCTTAACGGAAGCTCATGGACACTTAACAGAATTGTGCCTGCACAGGAGCAGTTCATGACTTTTCAGGCGATAGTGCACAACAGCAACATTTATCTCGCCACAGAAAAGGGAGTTTACAGATCAAATAACGGCGGTGAAGCATGGACAAGGCTGAACGTAATTGAAGGTGATTATCTTGCAGCCTGTTTTGCAGCATCTGGGAACATTCTTTACACGCTCGTAAGCTCAACTGTGCCGGGCCCCGGAGCAGGTACATACGTAAGGCATACAGACAATAACGGTGATCAGTGGAGTACCGCATTTTTACCTGATATCAGTTTCTTCACAATGCATATAGCATACGGCAAAATATTTGTGGGCAATGCAGACGGGCTTTACTATAAAAACAATCCCGCAACAAGCGTGGAGGATGAAGAAACGGTAGTGAAAGGATTTGGTCTCAGCCAGAATTACCCCAATCCGTTCAATCCCTCAACAAAGATTTCATTTGAAATCATGGAAGCCGGAAATTACACCCTTGAAGTGTTTGATATAACCGGAAAATCGGTGGGACTTATAACCTCAGGATATATGGATGCAGGACGTTACAGCGTGAACTTTGATGCATCAAAAATTTCGGGCGGTGTATATGTGTACAGACTTAGCAACGGCGTTAATTCAATTATGAAGAAAATGATGCTCGTTAAATAAATTAACCAAGGCGAGCTCCCGCACAATGGGAGATATAACTGGCAGGCCGGGAATCAACCCCCGGCTTGTTTTATTTTAAATCTTCCTGCCTCAATTCAGATTGCAGAATCCGGCAAATTTGATCATATGATGATATATATTTATATTTCTGTTTATAAACCGGATTTTGAATAATGACCAAGAAAAAAATACCTTATGGTATATCCAACTTTGAGAAGCTCATTTATGATAATTATTATTTTGTTGATAAGACAAAATATATTGAAGTAATAGAGAATCTTAATGAACCAAACCTTTTTTTCCTCCGTCCGCGTAAGTTTGGCAAATCACTGTTTATCTCTGTACTGCAGTACTATTACGGATTTGAACATAAAGAAAAGTTTGAAAAACTGTTTGGTGATTTTTATATAGGTAAAAATCCAACTCCCGGAGCCGGCAGTTACTACATATTAAACTTTGATTTCAGCGGGATAGAAACCCAAAATCCTGAGACGACATATACCGGATTCTTTTCAAAGGTCCGCAACAGTATCTCTGTATTCCTTCAGATATATAAATTATTCACTGACAAAGTTAATCAGGAAATATTGCAGCAGAACAGGCCTGCTGAAATGCTGGATGCATTATTTGCAAATATCAGGCTGCTCCCTCAAAGCCGGAAAGTATTTATCCTTATTGATGAATATGACCATTTCACCAATGAACTGATTTCTTTCAGACTGTCTGAGTTTAAAGACATTGTTTCTGGGAACGGTTATGTAAGGAAGTTTTTTGAGATTATAAAGTCGGGGACAGGGGCCGGTCTTGTTGACCGGTTTTTTGCAACAGGT
>JABWCA010000105.1 GCA_013359345.1 Ignavibacteriaceae bacterium | reverse complement strand
GAAAACCTCGTGGTTTTAACCACATCAGACTGCTCCTTCCGTTAGTCGCAAAACTTTATTTGCGCAAAAAATTTTTCCCCTAAAATCCTTCCTGATCCATATTGCAAATCCTTTAAAATAACAAAGGCTGCCCTTGTAACGGGGCAGCCTTCGTTTAATTAGTTGTTCCGGTTGAAATTACTTCACCAGCAACATTTTTCTGCTTTCTGTAAAGTTCTTTGATATACCCTGAGCGGATAATCTGTAAATATAGAGGCCTGATGTCAGGTCTGATGCGTTAAAGACAACCTGATGGAACCCGCCCTGAAGTTCTCCTGAAACAAGCGTTTTCACAAGCTCACCTGATGCGCTGAACACTTCAAGCTTCACTGATGATTTCTCCGGAATGGTGAAGTCAATAACCGTTGAGGGGTTAAACGGATTAGGATAGTTCTGTGACAATGAGAAATCAACGGGCACTGTGAATTCTACCTCTGTGCCGAGTTCATAAACAGTTGTGGTGCCGTCAAAATCGATCTGCTTTAGCCTGTAATTGTACCTGCCAGGAAGGATATCTGAATCAACATATCTGTATGATGAGCCAGATGTGGTTGTTCCTTTGCCTTCAACATAGCCAAGATTAACCCAGTCATTTACGCCTGCAGCTTTTCTCTCAATTTCAAAGCCTCTGTTATTCAGTTCTGATGCAACAGACCATTCAAGTGTTACGCCCGCTTTACCGACAGATGATGTGAACGAGGTGAGTTCAACAGGAATAACAGTGGGTTCCGTGAACTTCACGATCTGGGAACCAACTCCGGTGACAATCACAGTATCACCATAAATATAACTGCCTATTATCTGTCCGGCGTTTGAGATAGTGAACCCGAATGCATATGATTTCCAGGTCAGCCCGGCATCCTTCGTTCTGAATACATTTCCGTAAGAACCGGTGAGAATCCAGTCAGCTTCTGAAACAGGAATGAATGAATAGAGCATTGTAGTGTTGTAAGGGAAATTAAGGTCAGACCATGTGGTGCCGCCGTCGGTGGTTTTGAAGAGAACCCCCTGGCCGCTGGTTCCTGATCCGCCCCATATAAAGCCGGTCTGGCTGTTTATAAATTTAATGCCTGATAGGGGAATGGAAGGACCTCCGTATGAAACATTTGTCCAGGTGGCGCCCCCGTCAGCAGTTTTGTAGATTGATGTTCCTCCGCCGAGCACCCATATGGTATCCTGAGATATAATATTGACTGCATTGAGACCGACTGTGGAACCCTGATTGCTTATACTGCTCCAGCTTACCCCGCCATCAGTGGTCTTCCAGATATTACCGCCGTTACCGGCCACAACACCGAACTGGGGGTTGAGAAAATCGAGATCATTCAGGGCCTGAATATTTGTGGTGAACATTGAATCCCACGATGCGCCGCCGTTTGTTGTCTTGTAAATTTTTCCGCTGCTTCCGCATGAAAAGCCGGTGTTTGAATCAAACATGAAAAGCCCGCGCAGATCGGCTGTAGAAACACCGAGGCTGGATGTGGTCCATGATGCACCATAATTTGTTGACATCATTGACTGGTTCCCGCCGCCTGATTCAGATGAACCCACTGCAATTATTTTGCCGTCAGCATTAGCATAAATTCCCTGAAGAAAGCTCGTTTTTGCCAGCACCGTGTTACTCAGCCAGGTCGCGCCGTTATCAGTTGATCTGAAATAATAACCCACATCACCCGCAATCCAGATATTGTTTCCCGATTTTGCCCCGGCTCTGATATTGAAATTCCTGGGCAGGGATTCAGGTTTGAATCTTAAAAGGCTGAAAGTGGCGCCGCCGTCTGTGGTTTTATAGAGATCAAGCGGATCTCCCACAAAGTAAACATCATTGCCGTCAGTGATAATATCGAAAAATGAAGCTGTGGTGTTGTTTGTTACAAGCTGTGTCCATGTAAGTCCGCCGTCGGTTGTTTTGAAGGCCTTTCCTGATGAGCTGCCTGCATATCCGGTAAGTGAATCAATGAAGGCGAGTGAATATATTGTGCTCGTGCCGGCCGCTGCAGTCTGCCATGTGGTACCGCCATCGGTGGTTAATCTGACGTTAAAAGTGGAATTTACCGAACCGGCCACAATTATTCTGTTGGGGCTGAACACCTCAAAGTCATAATAAGTTGTTGCAGGAAGGGCTGCATTAGTAACCCATGTGGCACCGCCATCGGTGGTGGTTGAGAGTTTGATGGATGATGTGCCTGCAACATAACCGTTATTTGCATCTCTGAAATAAATTTTTCTTCCGACTGCACTTACAGGGAATGTTGATCCGCTGGCATTGCTCCAGGTCATTCCGCCGTCGGTTGTTTTCATCACTCCGCCAATACCGGTGGCAAAGCCATTGTTTAGATCCAGAAAGTGCGCTCCATAAAGATCATAAGTTGCTGCAGTAGTTGATGCCTGCCCTGCAAACGGATTAATACTGAAAGTGGCCCCTGCGTCCGTTGATTTAAAGAATGTTCCGCCTGCCCCGGCCATAACCACTGTATTGGCGTCAAATGATTTGATCCAGCCGATCCCGCTGCCAAAAGGCTTGGGGTGAACCCACTGGAACTGAGGATTTTGTGAATAAACCGATCCGGATATAAATATCAGGGTGATAAAAAGGTAAAGCAGTCTGCTTCTCATTTTGGCTCCGATAATTGAAATTAAAAAATCTGAACAAAAATAAGGCAGAGTGTGGCTTTAATACTTATCATTATTGAGCAAAAGCTATTCAATACTGATCATGCGGAGAAAAAAGGTGATTTAATTAAAGGAAATGAGCATTTAAATGTTCAGATGCGGGTGTAGTATTTTCCCGGAAGCTGATTCACCACTCCCTTGAACTGAAGGGTGAGGAGATTGACAAGGCAGTCAGTTATTGATAATCCCGATTCTGCGGCAACAACATCTATGTGTTTCGGTTCGCTTGAAAGAGCAGAGAAGATTTTGCTTTCAAAGAGATTGAGTTCCGGCTGGGGTTCAGGGGCGGGTTTTTCCGCCGGCTGTTTAACAGGCACATTAAGTTCCTTCAGGATATCTTCGGTATTCATAACCAGCTTTGCCTCACCGCGCTGAATAAGAGCATTCGTGCCATCAGAGTGCGTGGAGTTAATATTACCGGGAATTGCAAACACCTCTTTCCCCTGATCAAGTGCAAACTCTGCCGTGTAGAGTGATCCCCCTTTAAGCCCGGATTCCACAACAAGGGTTCCTCTTGAAAGCCCGCTGATAAGCCTGTTGCGTCTCGGGAAATTCTGGGGATCAGGTTTGGTGCCGGGTGCAAACTCGGTGATCAGGCATCCGCTTTTGATTATATCAATTGCAAGGTTTCTGTTTTCCGCGGGATAAATTTTATCAAGCCCCGTGCCGAGCACTGCAATTGTTCTTCCCCCCTTTTTTAATGCCGTTGAGTGTGCAATTGAGTCAACCCCCCGCGCCAGACCTGATATAATTGTGAAATTGTAATCAGTCAGGCTGCCGGTAATGGTTTCTGTCACCTTTTTGCCGTAGCCGGTGGGAGTACGGGTTCCGACAATTGCGAGCGACTGAATATCGGCCTGTGTGTACTCGCCAAGCATGTAAATATAGAGGGGGATGTCATAAATGTTTCTGAGGGGGAGCGGAAAATCATCATCGTTAAAAAAGGCAATTTTTGCATTGTATTTTTTGAGCCATTCAATCTGCACCGATGCCTCTTTAAGAAAAGCCTGATAATTTTTTTGTGATTCCCTGATCTTTTTCAGAGATGCAGATGTGATTTTTGCAGCGGCTGTGATTTCGTGATCTGATGATTCAAGGATATTTTCGGGGGTTGAAAATGCCGAGAGAAGGGCTTTGATTTTTACAGGCCCCACCTGATGTGCAGACTGCAGGGTAAGATAAGCGGCAAGCCGCTCCGAAAGGTTTTTATCCTTATCCACTTTAGTTTATTTTTTATCTGCCAGAGAAATTTTATCTACAATGCCGACAATTATTGTGTGTACGGGCGCATTACCGTGCCCAAGAATCTGCTGAACAGCATCGCCTTCCTGGGTGACGATAACTATTTCACCCGGTCCTGCGCCGGTGAGATCAATAGCTATGGTATCTTTTTTTTCAATATATCTGCCTTCAAGGTCAACTTTTCTTACCGTCAGTAGTTTATGCGAGGTCAGAAAGCTGTTTTTATGGGAAGAAATAACATTCCCTTTAACCCTTGCAAGGAACATTATTCAGCCGGGGATTCTTCCGTTGATTCCTCTTTTTTGGCTTTGCCTGAGAGCAGAATTGCCAGAGGCACCAGTACGAGATAAGCAATCAGAAGCACGAGGGGTGCCGCAACGAGCGATGTGCCGCTGTACCACGGATCAACTGAAAGTAATATATAACCGATGACGAGAAGAGCTACCGCTGATGCGAGTAACAGATAATTTTTATTTTCCCAGTAAACAGAGAAAGGGGACTGCATATTGTCAAATATCCTGGCGGATGACTTCTTTACAGTTTTTTTAGTTGCAACCTTTTTAGCCATATTCCTGCTGTCTGTTTGTAATAAACTAAAAAACCCAGCGTTGGGGGACACGCTGGGTTACCTAAAGGCTCACTTGTCAGGGGAGGAACAAGTGAGCAAACTTTTTCAAAAACTCTTATCAAATAAAAAGAATTATCAACAAAAATACAAGTGAAAAAATTACTTATTTATTTGATAAACAATTTTTCTGATGGTATCAAACTGCAAATAAGGATATTCTTCACGGATGCTGTCTATTGCATCGCCGGCACTTATTTTATTTGCCCGCAGTTGTTTAAACTTTTTCCGTATCTGATAGTCTCTTACCGCTTTTTCATCCACTAACCCGTGCTCACTCAGAAGTTCATAAACTTCATCACTTATAAGCTCCGAGAGAGGATTGTCGATTTTTGCTTTAATCTGTTTCATCGCTACGCCCTTTCGCATTAGTGATTAATTACATTTCGTTGGTTATGGGTATCGGACCGCACCATCATCCTCCGATTGTGATTACAATATCTGACTTGATATATTTATTCAGATCGTAGCTAATGTATCTATAATGACCTTTTAATTACTAACGCATGGATTAATGTAAAAGTTCTTTCTTTTCTCTGAACTCTTTATGAGAGACGGACAGACAATTAAAAAGTTTCTTTAATAAGTCAAAAATTTATCAGGTTAGTGACATTGGGTTGATTTTAATCACATTCTGCACTAAAAACCAACGGGCTGTGCCTTATTAAAGGCTGAAGAAACTCTCTCTGAATCAGATTTTGAGATCTTCACCATTATGGATATATTTCATTCATGATTATTAAATTCGTGTTGAAAAAGGAATCATATGCAGAAAGAATTACTTACAGAAAAAATTAAACAGACCGTGGAAATTCTTAACGAAAAGAACATTGATATGTGGCTCATTTTTGTTAAAGAAAGCTCCGCCATTCATGACCCTTCGCTTGATATTGTGGTGGGTACAAATGTAACCTGGCACTCTGCCTTCATGATTATGAAAGACGGATCCACCCATGCATTTGTCGGCTCACTTGATGTTTCAAATACGAAAGACTGCACCGCTTTTGAGAATGTTTACGGATATCTTAAATCACTGAAAGAACCTTTTGTTGAATTTCTCTACAAATATGATCCGGCAAATATTGCCGTGAATTATTCAAAAAACACCAACCTCGCCGATGGGCTCACTCACGGAATGTATCTTACTCTGGTTGATTATCTGAGAGATACAAAATACCTTAACAGGCTTATCTCATCAGAAGAGATTGTCTCTTCGCTCAGAGGCAGGAAATCCGCCCGTGAAATTGACCTTATGAGAACCTCGGTGAAAGAGACCGAAAGGATTTTTGATGAAGTGACAGGCTTCATTAAACCGGGCAGAACCGAAAAGGAAATTGCTCAGTTTATTTTAGGCAAAGTGAGTGAAAGAGGTTACGAAACCGCCTGGGATGTTGAGCATTGCCCGGCAGTATTCACAGGTCCTGATACTGCAGGAGCTCACGCAGGTCCCACAGACCGCAAAGTGGAAAAAGGGCACCTGCTCAATATTGATTTCGGCGTTAAGATAAACGGTTACTGCTCAGATATGCAGCGCACGTGGTATATCCTCAGGGATGGTGAAACCGATGCCCCCGAAAATGTCAAAAAAGGTTTTTATGTTCTGAGAGATTCAATCAGGCTGGCAGGAGAAAAACTTAAACCCGGCGTAACCGGCTGCGAGGTTGATGATGTTGCCCGCGGACACATTACATCAAACGGATATGATGAGTATCCCCACGGCCTTGGCCACCAGCTTGGCAGATCGGCTCATGACGCAGGCCCCGGGCTGTTCCCGAGATGGGAAAAATACGGCACGCTCCCTTATATACCGCTTGAAAAATCACAGGTGTTCACTATTGAACCGAGACTTAATGTTGAGGGGCACGGCATTGTGACCATGGAAGAGGAAGTGGTTCTGACAGAAAGCGGCTGTGAATACCTTTCGGTTCCGCAGACTGAACTGATTCTGATTAAAGGCTAATTAAAGAAGAGGGTCCAGAGAACGTAATCAAGTATCAGGATCGAAATAGCAGAAAGTACAAATGAACGGATGGTGGAGAGACCGACTCCTTCGGCTCCACCTGTCGTTCTCAGTCCGATGTGACAGCCTATAAGACTGGTTGTCGCTCCGAAAAAGACAGTTTTCACAAGCCCCGAAAAGAAATCGATTGGTAAGAAATATCTCTTAACCGATTCAAAAAACACCGCCATTGAAATATTAAGAAAGTAATTTGACACAAGGTAAGCGCCAAGCACGGCTATAACGTTGGCAAGAAGTGCAAGGATTGGGAGCATGATTATTGAAGCAACAAATCTTGGCATGGCAAGAAATCTGACCGGGCTGATTGCCATTGTTTCAAGTGCATCTATCTGTTCGGTTACTTTCATTGTTCCAAGTTCGGCGGCAATGGATGCGCCAACTCTTCCGGCAATAACAATACCCGTAAGCACGGGGCCCAGCTCGGTTATGATGGCCCTGCTGGTTGCGGCACCGAGAAATGAAAGCGGTGCTATTCCTTTAAGCTGATATGCAGCCTGCCATGCGGCAACTGCACCCGTGAAAATTGCAATTATGAGCACCAGAGGCACAGAATTCACCCCTATGTGCTCCATCTGGTAAAGCACAAGTCTTCTCGATCTGGGGATCTGAGGGAAGAATCTGAAGATCCCGAACAGCAGCATTGAAATTTCGCCGAGCTCGGCAAACATATTCATTATCGATCTGCCAAATTTTTCAAGAAGTCTTATCATAATCTCTTCCTTGAATGATCACTTTCCATTTTGTTTTTTATTGGCAATTTTCCGTATTTTAAATTCTCTGTATCTTAAATATAAGTATTTATCCGGTTTAGGAAACAGAGGATAAAAAAATTACAAACTGATTTATCAACAGGAGATCTCTGATGACGAAAAATCAAAAACTGCTGGCATGGGTTGATGACATGGTCAGGCTCTGCAAACCCGATAAAGTGCACTGGTGTGATGGTTCGGAAGAGGAATTTAATGAACTGGCTAATGAACTCGTTGAAAAAGGTACGTTCCGGAAATTAAATGAAAGCAAAAGACCCAACAGCTATTACGCAATCTCAGACCCCTCGGATGTTGCGCGTGTGGAAGACAGAACTTTTATCTGCTCCGCCAGAAAAGAAGACGCCGGCCCGACAAATAACTGGATGGACCCCAATGAAATGAAATCAATCCTTACGGGGCTTTTTGACGGCTGCATGAAGGGGAGAACAATGTATGTTGTTCCTTTCTCAATGGGCCCTCTCGGTTCTTCCATTTCATATATCGGCGTTGAATTGAGCGACTCGGCTTATGTTGCCTGCAATATGAAGATCATGACCAGGATGGGGAAAGATGTTCTTAAAGTTTTGGGGGATGATGGTGATTTTGTGCCATGCCTGCACTCGGTGGGAATGCCGCTTAACGAAGGCGTAACCGATGTTGCATGGCCTTGTAATAAAACTAAATATATCGTGCATTTTCCTGAAGAAAGAAGTATCTGGTCATACGGCTCAGGATATGGCGGCAATGCTCTGTTAGGTAAAAAGTGTTTTGCATTAAGAATAGCATCAGTCATGGCGAGAGATGAAGGCTGGCTGGCAGAGCATATGCTGATTGTGGGAGTTACAAATCCTGAAGGTAAGAAGAGATACATTGCTGCAGCATTCCCAAGTGCATGCGGTAAAACAAATCTTGCAATGTTAACCCCTACTCTCCCCGGCTGGAAGGTTGAAACCGTGGGTGATGATATTGCATGGATGAAATTTGGTGCCGATGGCAGACTGTATGCCGTTAACCCTGAGTATGGTTTCTTTGGCGTTGCACCCGGCACTTCAATGAAGACCAATGCAAATGCAATGCTTTCGATGACTAAAAATACTATTTACACCAATGTGGCTCTTACTGAAGACGGTGATGTGTGGTGGGAAGGAATGACAGATACCAAACCTGAAAACCTCACCGACTGGAAAGGAAGAGCCTGGACACCCCAGTCACCGGAACCCGCAGCACACCCCAATTCAAGATTCACAGCTCCCGCAGGCCAGTGCCCCGTGATTGACCCCAGATGGGAAGACCCCACCGGTGTGCCGATTGACGCAATCATGTTCGGCGGAAGAAGATCATCTGTGGTGCCCCTTGTTGCAGAAGCCTTTGACTGGAACCACGGCACATTCATGGGTGCCACCGTTTCATCTGAAATGACTGCTGCCGCTGCCGGTACAGTAGGTGTTGTGAGAAGAGATCCTTTTGCAATGCTGCCATTCTGCGGATACAACATGGGTGATTACTTTAATCACTGGATTCAAGTGGGTAAGGATCACGCAGATGCAAAACTCCCGAAAATCTTTTATGTGAACTGGTTCAGAAAAGATAAAAACGGCAAGTTTATCTGGCCGGGCTTCGGTGATAACATAAGAGTTATAAAGTGGATTTTTGAACGCCTTGAAGATGCTGATAACTATACAGAATCACCAAAAGGCAAGCTCCCCAAACCGGGCGCTATCGATATTTCAGGCCTCGACCTTACTGAGGAAAGAATGGCTGAATTATTTGAGGTTCATGCAGAAGAAGGTATTGCAGAAATGCAGAGTATCCGTGATTATTTTGCCACTTTTGAAGGTCATGTTCCTGCTGAACTGTATCAGACCGCAGAAAAAATAGAAGAGTTGTATAAGCAACCCGTCTGATCTTTTTTCTGCTGATAATTTTAATGGCTGCTCTGTTATAAAAACGGGGCAGCCTTTTTTGTCCGGAATTATTCACCCCTCCATTATTGTTATATCTGTAATCTGTACAAAATAAACACCCTTTCAGAATCTTAAAAGAAAGAGAACGGATGAAAAGATTTCTTCCAGCCATAATTTTAATACTCCTTGCCATTGCTCCGGTCAATGCACAGTTTGCCATAAGGCAGGCTTTCCCCTCACTCACATTCACTGCTCCTGTAGATCTTGTTTCACCAGATGATAACAGCAAAAGAATTTTTGTGGTGTCTCAGGCGGGCAGAATCTTTGTTTTCCCCAACAGTGTGGGGGTTACACAGGCGAAGACCTTTCTTGATATTGCTGACAGGGTTATTTATTCGGGTGAGCAGGGCTTGCTGAGTCTGGCATTTCATCCTAAATTCAGTCAGAACGGTTATTTTTATGTGAATTATGTAGCCACCAACCCGAGAAGAACAATCATTGCACGCTACCGGGTCAGCCCCTCAAATCCTGATTCAGCTTTGAAAAATTCCGAACTGATACTGCTTACCTTCAATCAGCCCTACTCAAATCATAATGGCGGGCAGCTTGCCTTTGGTGAAGACGGGTACCTTTATATTGCAACCGGCGACGGCGGTTCAGGAGGTGACCCGCTCAATAACGGACAGAACAAGACCACACTTTTAGGTAAAATTCTCAGAATCGATGTTGATAACCCATCGGGAGGGAACAATTACGGAATCCCGGCGGATAATCCGTTTGCGGGCAACACTCAGGGATTTGCGCAGGAAATTTATGCTTATGGGCTCAGAAATCCGTGGAGATTCAGCTTCGATAACGCTACCGGGCGACTCTGGTGTGCGGATGTCGGCCAGAATCTTTGGGAAGAGGTGAATATCATCGAAAAAGGGGGCAACTACGGCTGGAGAGTGATGGAGGGCAATGCATGTTATAACCCTTCAACAGGATGCGACACATCAGGATTAAAACTGCCTGTGCTTGTATACGGGCATAACTCAGCCGGAGGGTATTCTGTTACAGGAGGCTACGTTTACCGCGGGAAGACCGTGCCGCAGCTTGCCGGCAAATATATTTATGCCGATTATGTATCAAAAAGAGTTTGGGCTCTTGATTATCAGGGGAACGGAAGCTTTACAAATGAGGTGATACTCAATTCTTCAGGCATCTCAATAGCCGCATTCGGCGTTGACTATAATAAAGAGCTATATATGCTTGATCTCGTGGGCGGAAAGATCTACAGGTTTGCAGAGCAGGTTGATATCGATGATGATGCGTATAAAAGCCCCATTGCTCTGGATGAAAGCTTTGTACTGAACGGTAACTATCCTAATCCCTTTAATCCCGAAACCAGAATAAGTTTTTCAGTATATGAGGAGGGGGAAGTTAAAATCAGGATATTTGACCTTCTCGGCAATGAAATAGCAATACTTGAAAACAGGTCTTTTACTCCGGGCAATTATGTTACCGGGTGGAACGCTTCAGCCTTTGCAAACGGTGTGTATATTGCCAGACTTGAAGGGATATCAGCTTCAACGGGAAGAGTTTACAGCAATATCAAAAAACTCGTTTTGTTGAAGTAGAGCTTACATTTCAATAGCATTTTTGACAAAATAGAGTTATCTTTATTGTTGCTCTAAATTTTTATTTGAAAGGTTATTTAATGTCCAAATTACACAAAAAAGAGATGAGAGAAGATAAACTCGTTACTCTCTGGTATGAAGGTTTGGCTGTTGTTGATAAATTCAGAAAACAGTTTATAATCGGCGCAATCGCATTCGTTGTTGTGGTTGCATCGGTGGTAGGTTACACCTTCTATAACAAATCACAGAATGAGAAAGCTGCTGCTCTCCTCTCAAAAGTTACACCCGTATATGATTCAGGTGCTTACCTTGATGCCATTGAAGGCAGACCGAATCAGCAAATCATCGGTTTAAAAAAATTAGTTGCTGATTTCGGAGGCACAAATGAGGGTGAAACTGCTAAAATTCTCCTCGCTAACTCCTACTATTTCCTCGGAAAAATTGATGAGGCGCTTAAAGCTTATGAAGATTACAGCGGTGACGTGGATCTTCTTCAGGCCGCATCATATGCCGGTGCAGCAGGATGTTATGAAGCTAAAAACGAACTTGAAAAAGCTGCAGAGCTTTATATTAAGGCCGCAGGCGTTTCAAAAAATGTTCCCCAGAATCCTCAGTATCTCCTCTTTGCGGGAATCAATTATGTTGAGCTTAATCAGAAAGATAAAGCAAAAGAACTTTTCAATCAGATAAAGACCGAATACAGCAAATCAATGGTTGTAAGAGACCTTGACAGATATATGGCTATGGTTGAATAAAAACCTTCAGGTATTATTATGCATCATTTAGACGTATTAGTTTTTGCGGCGCATCCTGACGATGCAGAACTTTCAATGGGCGGTACCATTGCAAAACTCGCTAAAAAAGGACTTAAAGTCGGTATCTATGATTTAACACGGGGCGAACTGGGTACCCGGGGAAGTGTGGATATCAGACAGGAAGAAGCCGTGAAAGCCGGGGTTATTCTCAAGGTGTCAATGCGTGAAAATCTCGATTTCCCCGATGGCAGCATTGAAATCAACAATGAGAATATCCATAAGGTTGTTTCAGTTATCAGAAGACACAAGCCGGCAATAGTTTTTGCTCCTTACAAGAATGACAGGCACCCTGATCACATGGATGCTTCGGCATTGATTAAAAGAGCGGTATTTGCCTCAGGTCTCCCGAAAGTTACAACTTTCTTTAATAATCATCATCAGGACGCATACAGACCTTCTAAAGTTTATTACTATATGCAGACCTATACTTTTGAGCCCACCTTCATAGTGGATATCACAAGTTACTTTGATACCAAGATGGCAGCGGTTGAGGCTTTTAAGAGCCAGTTTCATGATCCTAAAAACAAGGAGCCTGAGACATTCATATCTCAGCCCGGTTTTATGGAGTTCATTAAATCGCGTGCCAAATTCTACGGATTCAAGATTGGCAAACAATACGGAGAACCTTTTTACTGCGAAGAAAATATCGAATATGACTTTTCATCGGATCTGAAAAAATAACCGTAAAAAATTGAAGAGCTTTAAACCCGCCGGCACACTATCAGCCTGCGGGTTTTTTTATGCCCTGTTGTGCAGAACCGGAAGTTTGCATGGTTTGGTATGAGCATGGCAGGATATGAGCAATAAGGGGGGTAGTGTGTTATGAATAATTGTAATTTACAGGCGGGCACATTGCCCGGGCAAGGTTATGTAATTGCAAAGAATGCACGTAACCAATGCATATTACACAAAGCAAGGTAATTGCAAAGAATGCACGTAACCAATGCATATTACACAAAGCAAGGTAATTGCAAAGAA
>JABWCA010000104.1 GCA_013359345.1 Ignavibacteriaceae bacterium | reverse complement strand
CCGCCGTAAACCGCATTTTCTTTTCTCATCACCTGTTTGATAAATGCGTGGCCGCTCACCGACTGCACCGTTTTGCCGCCGTTTGCTTCAACTATCTCAAGAGTGTTCCAGGTTAGTCTCGGGTCATGAACAATTTTTTCGCCGGGATGTGATTTAAGAATCGATTTAGCGAGGAGACCCACAATATAATAACCCTCTATGAAGTTACCGTGCTCATCAAAGAAAAAGCATCTGTCATAATCGCCATCCCACGCAACGCCGAGATCGGCTTTATGTTCTTTAATTGCGTTGATAGTGGGGATTCTGCTTTCCTCTATCATCGGGTTGGGCACGCCGTTAGGGAATGATGAATCGGGTTCATTAAAAAGTTTGATCATGGTGATAGGGAGCAGTTTTTCAAGCCTGTCAAGCATAGGGCCCACACATCCGTTTCCGGCATTAACAACAACCTTCATCGGTTTTATCTTTGAGGCATCATAGAAAGTGCCGACATGTTTGATAAATTCATCGGAAATATCTTTAAGAGTGACTGTTCCCTTTTTTTCTGCCACAGGATCAAAATCATTATTTACGATAAGCTTTTCAACCTCATCAAGTCCGGAGTTGTACCCGAAGGGGACAGAATCTCTTTTCACGAATTTCATGCCGTTGTATTCGGGCGGATTGTGGCTGGCAGTAATCATAATGCCGCCATCGGTATCAAGAAACCTGGTGCCGAAATAGATCATCTCGGTTCCGCAGAGACCGATATCGATCACATCAACTCCGCTGTCGGTAAAACCGTTGATAAGGGCAGCTGAGAGATCTTCGGAAGAAGTACGCACATCATGCCCGATAATTACTTTTTTGCAGCCGAGAAGTTTGGTGAATGCTCTGCCAATTTTATAGGCGAGATCGGTATTCAGTTCAGTGGGAACGACGCCCCTGACGTCATAAGCTTTAAAAGAGGGAATTTTTGACATTTACAGGTCTCCAAAAGAATTGTTAATTTTCATTCCTGAATAAAATCATAACTGTACATATACAATTTAGCCATAGAAAATGGAAAACTGAAGAGAAGAATTCAGTAGTGCAACCATTTTTGATTAGCATATATTTATAAATAACATTAATTTGCATGATATCAATAATCCGGAGATAACTATCGGCACATTTGCTACAACCTCAACCAAAAAACATTTCACGAAATGCAACCACGCAAAATGCAACAGCTATTATTTCGTTGAACCGGAACAGGCGCCGGGAGATCTCGGATATCTCTGCCCTGACTGCGAGGCAAAAAGCTACGATTTTCACGTTGTGATGTGTTCAAGCTGCAAAACCGTCATAAATTTTATCGGAGCTCTTAAGTCAGAAGAAAAAGTTGTTTTCACAATTGACAAATGTTCACATTGTGTCGGCACAATTGAAGATGAATATGAAGTAGAGCCCCTCTACACCGCAGATTCATATATCTGATTTTACCGTCCATCCCTTTGAAGGTTAAAAGATGAGGCGTGTTATTTAATTTACATTGAATAACTCTTTTTATTTCATTAACTTACAAAGCTACAATATTAATTAAATGAGTATTAAAATGCTGAGACTCCCGGGTGTGGCCGGCAGAGCCGTTGCTGCGCTTTTCGTAACACTTCTTTTATCAGTCACTATTCTTAATGCCCAGCCATTAAAAAATGATGGCGGTCTTGACACTGTTAAAGCCGGTAAATTTGACACCGGAAGAATGTGGACTTTTGACTATCCCCCGACAAAATATTTTTCTGAAGCTTATAACTTCACCCCCACTGAGGAGTGGTATTCCAATGTAAGAATGTCTGCCCTCCGTTTTTCAAGCTACTGCTCCGCCTCATTCGTTTCGGGTGACGGACTCGTGATGACAAACCATCACTGCGGAAGGGAATCAATAACAGGAGTCACCAAAGAAGGTGAAGACCTGCATAAAGACGGATTCTGGGCTCCCACACTTGAAGACGAGCGCAAAGTGCCCGGTCTTTATGTTGACCAGCTCGTTCATATTGAAGATGTGACCAAACAGGTTCAGGATGCTATTGATGCCGGTAAGAACGACGCCGAAAAGCTCGAACTTAAAAATAAAATTATAAAAGAACTCCAGGATAACCTGAAAAAAGATAAAAAGCTTCAGGCTCAGGTTATAACAATGTTCAACGGCGGAAAATACTCACTTTACGGCTTCAAAAGATATAATGACGTAAGACTTGTGTTTGCTCCCGAGTCACAGCTCGGATTTTTCGGCGGTGACCCCGATAACTTCACATATCCCAGATACAATCTTGATGCCACTTTCTTCAGAGTATACGATGAAGACGGCAAACCCCTTAAAACCGATCACTTTTTCAAGTGGAGCACAAAGGGCGCAATGGTTAATGAGCCTGTATTTGTTGTTGGTAACCCCGGTTCAACAAACAGACTTTACACAGTTGCACAGCTTGAATTCCAGAGAGATTATCAGCACCCTATGATTCTTCAGATGCTTAAAGGCATTTCAGCCGCATACTCAGAAGTGCTTGCAAAAAATCCTGACAGAGCGCTTGAACTTCAGGATCAGATTTTTTCATTTGAAAACTCCCGCAAAGCTTACGGCGGAATTCTGGGCGGTTTACAGAATCCTGTGCTCATGAAAAAGAAGCTCGACTGGCAGAACTCATTCAGAGCTGCAGTTGATGCAAAACCTGAACTGAGAAAAAAATATGGTGATCTCTGGGATAAAATTGCAGATACACGTGCAGAGATCTCAGAATTTTTCAATTATTTTAACGCCATATCAGTAAGACCTCTGGCGTTCCCTCAGTATTTTGTACTGGCTTCACAGATTGTTGATCTCGCAAAAAATCTTGAGATGGATGCAGATGACAGAGATGCCAAATACAAAAACAAGACAGATGAAGATCTTAAAAACTTTTTAATGCCTTCTGAAATTGACACCGATCTTGCAAATGACACATTAAAGCAGACAATTGTTTATCTGGAATTTGCGCTCGGAAAAGACAGTAAACTCCTGAATGAGCTAACCGGAGGTAAAAAAGGAGATGCTGCTGTTGAATATATACTCGGAAGATCAGTATTCAGCAATATGGATCAGGTGAAAGAACTCCTTGCAAAAGGACATAAAGCTGTTCTTGAATCAAAAGATCCGTTCATTGTTTATCTTGTTAAGACTTATGAGGATATGAAAGAAATGAGAGTTAAACTCAAATCACTCTCAGAGCAGGAATCAGATTATGTTCAGCAGCTCGGACGTGCAGTGTTTGAAGTTTACGGCACCTCAATTCCGCCGGATGCAACTTTCTCACTCAGAATTTCTGATGGTGTTGTTAAAGGTTATGAATACAACGGAACAAAAGCTCCGGCTGTCACCACCTTTTACGGCTTATATGACAGATTTTATTCACATGATCAGCAGTTCCCATGGAACCTGCCTGAAAAATGGATAAATCCCCCCGCAGAATTTGACCTTGAAGTTCCGTTCAACTTTGTATCAACCAATGATATTATCGGCGGAAACTCAGGAAGCCCTGTTATCAATAAAAATGCCGAAGTTGTGGGCTTGCATTTGATGGCAACATCGAGAGCCTTCCCGGCCAGTTTATTTTTGACGAGACTGCTAACAGAACCGTGTCGGTTCACTCAGCAGGCATGCTTGAGGCAATTGCAGATCTCTACAAAGCAACCCGTCTTGCTAATGAGCTTAAAAACGGAAAGCTTGATTAATCTGACGGCTTAACATTTAAAGAGTAATTCTGAAGAGGCTGTCCTGAAGGGCAGCCTCTTCTGCTTTAAAGTGGCCTTAACAAATTACCGGATTGTATTCATTCTTTTGCATGAGCTTAACAGATACTTTGAACGATATCCGGGGAAATACATAAATTAAATAACGCCCAATTCACTCAGAGTTTTGAAGGCTTTTTCTCCATAATCTCTCCGGCATAAAACAATGCCAACCGATCTGTAAATATTTGTATTGTCAACTGCTTCCGCCTGAAACCATTAAGCCATGACATTATAATATCTGCCATGAACGGGAATATTCAGGAGCATCACGTCATTTAATCTGACGTTTCCGGAATTTACCTGGCTGACCCGCCCCTCCTGAATCCGATAAAACCCGCCAGAGAAAGAATTATCATTTTTCTGAACGGGAACCTACAGATTTATGTTATGAACAGTAAGAAGAATCTATTCATTAATTAACCGGGAGATGATAATCAATGATTTCAAAAATCGTGAACGGCAGGAGAATGCTGTTCCTGCTTTTCCTGTTTTTCGCACTTAGCCTGAATGCACAGAACAATCTTATAAAACTTAACAATCTTTTTGACATCAGGAACGTTGCCGATGCTGCAATTGATCCTGCAGCGGAGAATGTTGCTTACATACTCAATATTCCGGTGCATGTGAATCAGGGTGAAGGCACATCATATAATGAACTTCATGTCTATAATATTAAAGCTGGCACCACCACCCCGATACTTACCGGAAAAATCTCGGCCGGTGCTCCAAAATGGTCATCAGACGGCAAGAGGGTTTATTTTGTCTCAAACATGGGTGAGGGCACACAAGTCTATTATACCGATATCAATGATAAAAAACCTGTGAAAGTGACAAATGCTGCATCTGGTGTACTTGCCTTTGCTCTTTTCCCTGATAATAAAAGAATAGCTTATGTTTCAACGGTTTCAAGACTGCCTGAATTAAAACAGCAGTCAGCAAAAGGATATAAAATAGAATACTATGAAGAGGATTATCACGACCGCGTTCTTCATGTGATGAATACAGAAACAGGCGAAGTTAAGGCGTTGAACAGCGGTAATTCAGTTTTTGAATTCGATATCAATCCTGATGGAAGAACCATACTGGCGGCAGTTTCACCAAAGAACCTGATTGATTATGAGTATATGTTCAAGCGTGTGTATCAGATTGATGTTGCAACAGGCGCTCAGAATCTTGTATTCGAAAATCCCGGAAAGCTGAGTGAAATTGCATGGAATACAGACGGCTCTGAGTTCTCTGTTATTTCTGCTGCAAACGTTAATGATAACTTCAGCGGATCTCTTTTCTCTGCAAAAAGGGACAATGAACTTTCATTCGATAAAGTGAGCGCCTATTCAAAAGGCTTTGAAGGCTCAGTATTCAAAGCGGTGTGGGCTGATAAAAACACAATTTTATATTACTCTGATGAAGGCGTTGAGACAACGCTGCGCACAGTAAAATCAGGAAACCCGAAACCAGAGGTTGTCCTTGAACCCGGTAAGATTTATATCACCGGATTTTCATATGCAAACGGCGTCGCGGCGATTGTTGCCAGCAGACCTGAACACCCTGCCGAGCTTTACATTTATGACGTCGCCTCAAAAAAACTCACTAAAGCCACAGAAAATAACGGGTGGGTTAAAAATCTGACACTTGGCAAACAGGAAAAAATCTCGTATAAAGCAAAAGACGGGCTTACAATTGAGGGAGTGCTTATCTATCCTGTGAATTACAAAGCCGGCACAAAATACCCTCTTATCACTTATATACACGGCGGTCCGGAAGCATGTGAAAAGAACGGATGGCATACTTCATACAACAAATGGGGGCAGTTTGCCGCGGCAAAAGGTTTCTTTTATTTTGCGCCCAATTACAGGGCAAGCTCAGGCAGAGGAGTTGATTTCTCCCACATGGGCTTCGGTGATCTTGTCGGCAAAGAGTTTGAAGATGTGATCGATGGTATTGATCACCTTATAAAGCTGGGCTATGTTGATGAGAAAAAAGTTGGTATCGGCGGCGGCTCATACGGCGGTTATTTTTCTGCATGGGCTGCAACAAAGCATACAAACAAATTTGCAGCTTCAACGGTCTTTGTCGGTGTCACCAATCAGTTATCAAAATCAAACACTACCGATATTCCCGAAGAAGATTATCTGGTGCACTGGGGAGTGAGGCCCCTTGACGCTGTTGAGAAGTATCTTGAGCGTTCACCCATTATGTATACAAAGAACACCAAAACTCCGACTCTCATTCTGCACGGAAAGGACGACCCGAGAGTTCCCGCGCTCCAGAGCATCGAACTTTACAGAACACTTAAAACCTACAGTGATGTACCCACAAGACTCGTCCTTTATCCTGGTGAGGGACACGGAAACAGGAAGAATACAAACAGGTTTGATTTTCTTGTAAGAACGCTGCAGTGGTATGAGTGGTATCTGGGAGACGATTCAGCTAAAAAAAGTGAACTGCCTCCGCTTGTGGTTGACTATGATGAGTATCTGAAGTAAACAATAATTGTGCAGCTCATGGCGGGGTAAACTCCCTGCCATGCACAGCACATGTCTCAGGAATATATTTCTGAGTATTGGCTGATGCTTTGCATCTGCAGGCTGAAAATAACCTGCAGGCTGATCACTTTCAGTTATTTCTATGATCAGGAATTCAGCCGGTGCAGCTGTGCAAAAAATTCTTCATCTGACCTTTTTCGCCCCCCTTAGGCCCGTAAAAAATTACCCATGTTGAAAAATCATGAGTGAATTCTCTGAATTTATGAACTGCTCCTGCCGGTACAAAAAGGAAATCCCCCTGCTTTACGGAGGTTATTTCACCTTCCATTTCAAATTTGCCTGATCCGGAGGCAATAATATAGATCTCGTCTCTTTCATGAGGAACCTGATTATCGACGCGGTCTGGTTTGTATAATTCTGTTTCAAGAGTTCCGTGGGAAAAGAAAAGATCAAATTCTTTGCCGGAATTCTGCAGAACATGAGCGGTTTCACTAAGATCCAATTTAAAGACTGACATAAAATTCCTTTAAGTTCGGTTTTATGAAAGATTCATTCCTGCCTGATCCGTAATCAGTTTACGGGATCAGAGCGGAGATGTCAGAAAGAGTATGATGCCCCGATGTAAAAGTTGTAGTAGTTGGGTGTGCTGCCTGTGAAGGCGAGTCCGTACTCAAGGCCGGGGCCAAGAGAAAAACCTTTTTCACCCGACCACCTGTCAAAGAGATCAAGCATCAGAGCAGCAGATAATGCGGCTCCCGCGCCCCCTTCGTCCTTGCCCGGGAAAGTTCTGTCAAAGATGTAAGCCGGACCAAATCCCCCCTCCAGCAGCAGACGGGTGGTAAGGGGAATCCATGACATCATCTTAAGAGTAAAAGCGTACTGATAAGGGTAGTTCCTTCCCGTTCTGTCTTCGGGGATGAGAATCCTGTAATCACGGCCGTAAACGGCTGAGAGGCGGAAAAAGAACTCGGTCGTGAACCAGAGTTCAGCGTCAAGATTTGCAGAAAGCCCGTATGAAGTAACCGCACTTGAATTTCCCTGAAGTGACCCGAAAGCTGCATAAGCTCCTGCGCTGCGCAGCTTGATCTGAGCAGATGAGACTCCGGAGAATACAATCATAATGAAAAGAGCGGCGGTAAAATACTTAAACATTTTTCATCAGCTCCGCTTTTTCATGAACAAGTTTTGCAAGTCTGAGTGTTGCCCCGTCAATCATCCTGCCCTCAATCTGAGCCGAACCGGCTTTGTTGCTGCCAGCATTCTCATAAGCCTGTATTATGGCGCCGGCCCTCTCAATCTCTTCCTGAGATGGAGCGAAAACAGAATTCACAGTCTCAATCTGGTCGGGGTGAATCACCCATTTGCCTTCAAATCCCAGGGCAGTGGCTGTAAGGCAGCTTTTTTTGAGCCCTTCTGTATCCCTGAAATTTCCGAAAGGGGCATCTATGGGGTACAGCCCGTTTGCTCTTGCGGTGCTGACAATACGGCTCATTACATAATGAAAACGATGACCCGGATAGACTGACTCATCGTTTTCTCCATGTCCGGATAAAGAAGTCAGGCGCCCGCCTGTTGAAGCGGTGAAATCGGCGATGCCAAATACCAGACTGATATTAAGAGCAGAGGCTGAAGCTATTTCAGATATATTTTCAAGCCCTTCGGCAGATTCTATGGAAGGCTCAATGTATATCAGCTCATCTGAAGCGCTCTCAGCCATCACAGAACGGAGCAGCCCTTCAGCAAAATGGATATCCGCAGCCCTGTCTGTTTTGGGGATGATCACAGATTCAATTTTCCCCCTGCATTCCTGTGCCAGAGCTATTATATCTTTATATATCTGGGCGGTGCCGGTCGGGTTGACCCTCACTGATACAGTTTTACCGCTGAAAATCCCTGAATTCACAGCCTTAACGGCTGTTGCTCGTGCCTCATCCTTCTGTGAGAGAGGAACAGAATCTTCAAGATCAAGCATGATTATATCCGCTGAAAGCCCTGCAGATTTTTCAATCATTTTCATGTTGTTGGCAGGAACGGATAAAATGGTTCTTCTTAGTTTTCTCCAGGTATTCATCAGCCGTTAATAAATTTTAATTCCAAAAATAGCTAAAGGGCATTAAACAAAAAACGGCAGGGGAGTGACCTGCCGTTCTTGGTAAAGTAGTCTCTTATTAATTGCCGTTCTTTTTGAGTCGGGCAAGGAACTCGAAAGTTCTGATTTTATCTTTATAGAAATTGTGGTTGTTAACCTGAGCAACTGAAAGTGATGCATCAGAGTTGCCTTCCCATCTTCTGCAGAGATATACAGGATGATACACTCTTCCTATTTTGTAAGAACGGGAAATTGCAAGTCCTACTGCATAATCTTCACCGTAGCTTACATTCGGGATCTTGATTTTCCTGAGAACAGGAGTATAGAATGCTCTGGGGGCACCAAGACCGTTAATTCTGAGGGCATTATTCCCGCCGTTGTCATCGGTCCATTCTCTGTGATCAATGATCCCGGGAGGAATTTCCTCAAGCATGAAGTTTGTCATCTTGTAAGACCCGATAACCATTGCACATTTGTCTTCATAAAATTTATCCACAATGGTCTGGAGGGTGTTTTCATCTGAATAAAGATCGTCAGAATCAAGCTGAACAGCAAATTTGCCGCATTTTGAGTGGTGAACTGCCAGGTTCCAGCATCCTCCGATACCAAGGTCTTTACGGCCCGGAATGAGGTGAATAACCTTGTCATTTGCTTTCGCGTAGATTTCGATTCTTGCTGTCGTGCCGTCGGTTGAATGGTTGTCAACAACTATCACGTTAAAGGAAAAGTTAGTCTTCTGCTTGATTGCCGATTCAATTGCGTTGGCAATAGTCTTTGATCTGTTTCTGACGGGAATGATCACGGATGCTTCAAATTCAAAATTCTCTTTTGAGAAATCTACATCCTGGAAAGGGGGTTTCACTGCAGCGCCCACTCTTTCGAGGTAATCTGTGACTGCATCTTCCATTTCGATCTGAACAGTGCGGTTTTTAGGATCGACATAATCAAACTGTTTTTCGCCTGATCTTCTCTTATCGCTCTCGCCGCATGAATAGAGTGACTCACCAATTCTTACTATTGAGTATTTCAGGCTGAGCTTAAGGCGGAGGTCATAGAGCCCTGCATAAGTGTACGGTTTCTTCAGGGGAACTGACTGAGCGTACTCAAGGGCTTCTTTTGAGAAGAACATGATATAACCGAAGTTAAAATCATCCCTGAGGCTTCCCTGCTGATATTCGATCACCGGATGCGGATTTGCTCCGTGTTCGTCAATTTCGTTGTAGTCAGAATAGACAAGTCCTGCGCCGGTGGTATCAGCAATGCCCGCAAAGCGTTCAATTGCGAACTGACCGAGTTCAAGAATGGTGTCCTTTTTAAGAAACAGTGCGTATCTGGTAGTAGTCTTTGAGTTTATTGTGCTGATTGTCTCGGTTGAGAACAGATCTGAGATCTGAATGATATCGCCGCCCTCAATTTCGGGGAGACCTGCTTGTGAAGTCAGGAGGTATACCTTATCCACGAGGCCTGAATAGAGAAAACTCTTCACCGAATCTTCAGTGTGAGCTTCACCGTTATATGGCATAAAAACGGTTACGAGTTTAGACATTTTTTATCTCCGTAAATTCATACCGCAATATAAGAAAAGTTGGGAAAAGAAACTGCCCCGGTTTTTATGATTGGCGTTAAAACAGGATGAGAAATGTTGGAAGGAAAGGGAGGGAGTGGAAAAAATATTCAGCCCGACCAAGAATTTCTTTCGGGAACAGAACAGGGAATTTTTGATCGCAGTAATCCTGCAAAATGGTCATCCTGAGTTAAAGCGCAACGTGACCTGAATACAGCAATCCTTTGACGGAAATAAGGAAGATCAGGGCTACACGTTTCCCGGATTCGTTTCACTTCCTGACCGTTGAGCATTATTTTCTTCAGCACAGATGAACCGTAACTCCCGGGAAACCGGGAGGCGTTGCGGTTATCATGAGTGATTCGTGTTAATCAATTCTTTGCTTTTATGAGGTTATGCTGTTTCAGAGCTGCAAAATATCTCTGCCCGCCGGTAAACAAAAAACCCCGGCATAACCGGGGTCTTTTCAGAATCACTTCAGGAATTGAAGGAGAATTACTTCTTCATTTCTCTTACTATTTCTTCAGTATCGAGAGCTATAACGAGTTCCTCATTGGTGGGAATTCTGAATATCTTAACTCTTGAAGAATCCGTGGAGATAATATTATCACCCTTTGCATTTCTTTCAGGGTCAAGTTCGAGTCCCAGGAAAGAGAGGTCTTTAAGGCTCTCGCGTCTCACGTCGGCAGAGTTTTCACCGATACCGCCCGTAAACACAACTGCATCAACTCCGCCGAGCGCTGCAGCATAGGCACCGATATATTTTCTTACTCTGTAGCAGAAAATCTCAAAAGCGTACTTTGCTCTCTTTACGCCATCATGCATGGATGAAATCACTTCCCTCATATCAGAACTTTCACCGCTTATCCCGATAAGTCCGCTGTGTTTATTAAGCAGTGTGTTTGCTTCAGAAAGGATTAAGCCTTCCTTACCCATTATATAGAGAATGACTGAAGGGTCCATATCACCGCTTCTGGTACCCATTAAGAGCCCTTCAAGCGGTGTGAATCCCATGGTGGTATCAATTGAGACACCTCCGTCAACAGCGGCCATGGAGCAGCCGTTACCAAGATGGGCAGTTATAAGTTTCAGTTCGCTTATCGGTTTGCCAAGCATCTGTGCAGCCTGTTCCGAAACAAATCTGTGAGACGTTCCGTGAAAACCGTATCGTCTTATATGATGTCTCTTATACAATTCATAAGGAATACCATAGAGATAAGCCTTTGGCGGCATGTGGGAATGGAAAGCAGTATCGAACACACCTACCTGCGGAATATCGGGCATGATACGAGTCACTGCCTGTATACCTTTGATGTTCGGGGGATTGTGTAGCGGTGCCAGACCGACATTATCCTCAAGCACTTTAACAACCTCAGAGGTTATAAGCACTGAGCCGGAGAAATCCTCACCACCGTGCACAACTCTGTGTCCCACGGCTCCGATTTCACTTTTATCTTCAATAACACCATGATTCTTGCTGAGGAGAATTGCCAGTACATATTCTATACCCATTGTGTGGTCAAGAATTTCAGCAACCAGACTCACTTTTTCACCATCGTAACGGTGATGAGTGAGTACCGCACCCGACATTCCTATTCTTTCAACAAGTCCCTTTGCCAGCGCAATCTTTGACTTGGAGTCAAACAACTGATATTTTATGCTCGAGGAGCCGCAATTTAAAACCAGAACTTTCATATAAAATTACCCTATTATCTTTCCGTTAGAATCATATTTGTAAAAACCTTCGCCTGTCTTTCTTCCGAGTTTTCGTTCTCTTACAAGTTTACGGAGGAGGGGACAAGCCCTGTATCTTGGCTCACCAAGTGTTTTCCATAAGGTATCCATCCATGCCAGGACTTCATCAAGCCCCATCATGTCGGCTGATTCAAGCGGACCATACTGAAAGTTAAATCCGATTTTCATAGCGGTATCTATATCCTTTGCGGAAGCAATTCCTTCAAGGAGGATGTGCATTGCTTCATTAAGGAGAGGCACTATTGCTCTGGTTGTCACATAACCGGGGTATTCATAAACTTCGATTGAGGTTTTGCCGAGTCTCTTTGAGAACTCTTTGGTTACACGCAGAGTGGCAGAAGAGGTGTGGAGACACTTAACCAGTTCCACCAGGGGTCTTTTAGGCACAGGATTGAGGAAGTGCATTCCCACTACCTTATCCGGTCTTGAAGTTGCTTCTGCGAGCTTGGTGAGGCTGAGGGTTGATGTGTTTGAAACAAGAATAGCTTCACTTTTCGCAATTTTATCAACTGCTATGAAAATATTCTTTTTAAGTTCAAAATCCTCATCAACTGCCTCAATAATCATGTCGGCATTTCTGAGATCTTCATAATTCACGCTCCAGAGAATTCTGGCAAGGATTGCCTTCTTTTCTGAAGCGGTCATAGCCCAGCGCTTAATTTCAGTCTCAATTGTATCTGAAAGAAAGGTTTTTGCGCTTTCTATTCTCTCAGGGCTTCTTTCTATTATAACAGCTTCAATTCCTGCGGCAGCCACAGCCTGAGCAATACCTGTGCCCATAACTCCCGCACCAATTATACCAACCTGATTAATAATTTCTAAAGATTCACCAATCGAAGAGCGTTTTATTATATCATCAATATTGAAATTTTCTTCTTGCATCGTTTTACCGGAATTTAAAATAAACTAAAACTATAAGATTCGTTCAATTTAATCAATAATTATGCCATCAGAAAATGCCAATATTTAATTATTAAAGCTTCTCTTTACAGTTCCTTTTTCTCAAAAATAAAAAGTGCTATTCCCAAAAAAACTAAAA
>JABWCA010000389.1 GCA_013359345.1 Ignavibacteriaceae bacterium | reverse complement strand
TTCATCAATCTTCATCCTTTGCTCCTTTGGAAACGTGATTGACAAACCGCGCTGCCGGGAACAACTGCTCCCGGAAATTTTTGTATGGCCGTAATATAATTGAAAATTTTGCTAATTCAGAAAATTCTGCTTACATTTCGGCAGTAAACGAAATGATAAATTATGAAAAGTAAAATCAACATTTTTAAGGTACTTTCTGATAACAACAGAATCAGGATACTGAAAATGCTTCAGCAGAGAGAATTATGTGTCTGTGAAATAACCTCTGTTCTAAAGCTGGCAACTTCAACCGTTTCACAACATCTGGGAATTTTAAAAGAGTCCGGCTTTATAAGTGAAGTGAAAGATGGCAAATGGGTAAATTACAGACTAAATTACTCAGCGGCTGATCCCAGGATTACTGCGTTTTTAGCATCTCTCGATTTCTGGACATCAGGTATCGGTGTTATTGATAACGACCGGGAGGAATTAAAAAGTGTTGACAGATATCAGATCTGCGGTTAACTATTCCTTGCAATATCATTTCGGTATCTAACGAAATAATAAATTGAATTTATAATAATTTACAGGTAATATAATGCTTGAAATAAAGGTGCTCGGTCCCGGTTGTCAGAATTGCAGTAATCTTGAGAAATTATGCAGGGAGGTTGTGGCAGAACAAAATTTAGATGCAAAAATTGATAAAATAACTGATTACAGAGAAATAATGACATTTAATATTCTTTCAACACCCGGGCTTGTTATTAATGGCAAAGTAGTTTCTGCCGGGAAAATACCAACAAAATCAACTCTGGCCCACTGGCTTAAAGAAGCGCAATAAAATTAGTTTATGCCTGAACCGGCTTAACTCAGGCGTTTCAGACAGGAAATCCTCATTATGGCAAGATCAGATAACAATTCACGCGCAATTACCGGATTATTAAATCAGGATAAGCGTTATTTAATTATTCCGCTGCTTATAATCCCTCTTTGGTTTATCCTTTACCTCAATCTGAGGGACATCACCGATTTCATAATTTATAATATCCTGAGCATGAACAGCGGTACTCACCTTACCGCAGCCGTATGGTTCTTCATTTACGAGGTCCCTAAAGTTTTTTTGCTGCTGATCCTTATAGTTTTCGGGGTGGGAATAATTCGCTCATATTTCTCTCCGGAAAAGACAAGACGGATTCTGGGAGGCAAAAGGCTTTTTGCAGGCAATGTCTCTGCGGCACTTCTGGGCGTTGTTACCCCGTTCTGTTCCTGTTCTGCTATTCCGCTTTTCCTCGGATTCATAAAAAGCGGTGTTCCTCTCGGGGTTACATTTTCCTTCCTGATCTCGGCTCCCATGGTTAATGAAGTAGCCCTTGTTCTGCTTTTTGGCCTCTTCGGTTGGAAGACAGCGCTGCTTTATATGTCCACCGGCCTGACTATAGCAATATTTGCAGGATTCAGTATCGGAAAGCTTAAGCTGGAAAAATATGTGGAGGATTGGGTTTACGAGATGAAGGCTGGCGGGGAGTATCTTCCTGAAGAAAAACTAACATTCAGGGAAAGGGTTGAAACGGGACTTGCCGCCGTAAAAGATATTGTCGGGAAAGTCTGGATTTACATAGTTTTAGGAATAGGGGTCGGTGCCGGAATTCACGGATATGTTCCTGAAAACTTCATGGCAGGAATTATGGGTAAGAGTGCATGGTGGTCTGTGCCCGCAGCAGTCCTCCTCGGTGTGCCGATGTACTCCAATGCTGCGGGAATAATACCCGTTGTACAGGCCCTGCTTGGCAAGGGAGCCTCACTCGGTACAGTGCTTGCTTTCATGATGAGTGTTATTGCCCTCTCTCTCCCCGAGATTATCATTCTGAAAAAAGTGCTGAAAACCCGCCTGATCATAACCTTCGTCGGTATTGTTGCGGCAGGGATAATTCTTGTGGGGTGGATTTTCAACCTGGTATACTGATATGAAAACAAAATTACTGATTCTTGTATTAGCTCTCACTGGATTTCATCAGATTTATCCTCAGTATGATAAAGTGTTGTCGCTGCGCAGAGAGCTGGAAATTCTCTCCTTAAAGCTGACTGAAAATAATTTCCCTGATTCTGCACCACTTAAGATTTACGCAGGTAAACTGGGGGACCCGGATTTAACGCTTCCGGCAGAAAATTACAGTGGTGATAAGGAGAAAAGGAGTTATCTTTCAGGTCTTGAGGAACTCAGAAAGAGCTTCATTCTTTTCAGAGATGCTGTGCAGGCAGGATTTGATATTGATTCAGTCAGAAGTCTGTTTAATAATATGAATACTTCCTACAATTCTGTTTTC
>JABWCA010000103.1 GCA_013359345.1 Ignavibacteriaceae bacterium | reverse complement strand
CTTCCATCCTCTGAAGGCTCCGATAAGGTGATTCTTTTTCTTTCGGTATTATCCGGTTCGGTGGCGAGCTGCACACGTGCATAGTTTATGAGGTCATGTCCCGTGGTGTCCTTTATCCTGAGCGCCGTGTTTTCTGCCTCTGCATCAAAAATCACCCTGTATTGTTTGCTCTGTTTTGCTTCGACCCAGCCGGTTGCAGAATCGGGGAATGAATCAGAATAGGGGAGGTATGGTTTTATGTCAAAAACGGGTGAGCCGTCAAGAATATCTGATCCGGATATATACACCTTCAGCCCTTCTGTTTTTACAAGTTTTACACAGCTCAGGCCTATATGATTAGGACGGTGCGGAGAGCGTGAGGCAAACACACCCACTTTTTTCCCTTTATTTTTAGGGGGCGTTACCATCGGTTTCCAGGAATCATTGAGGTGAAACTGATATATCACCCAGATTCTCTCAAAACCGGCGAGTTCAGTTATGGCCTGCTCAAAATTTTTATGTGGCAGCAGTTCAATGAATGATTCATGTTCCTGCTCCAGCACACCCTGGTGAGGAGTTTCATATCTTGCCTTCAGCGGGGATCTGACATAGCCAACAGGTGAAAAGGTAATATTTTCTATAGACTTAAAACTCCCAGTCAAACTGAAATGAGGGAAGTACAAACCACTCATTTGATTTAATTTCTGATGATGTGGTTCTGAGTAATTTAACAGTAAGATGCACGCTTGCGTTATCAAGCGCTCTGTAACTCAGTCCGGGACCTATCATCCACATCGCAATTGTGAAATCGGTGCGCTGATCTATCTTTGTGATGGTGCTGCCGGGATTGAAAAACGGGTTATCAATATCAACCCTTGACGGCGTATAGCCAAGCAGATTCTGCGAAAAATATGCGGCCTGAAAGTGAAAGTTAACCGGAAAATCATAGGCAGTGTTAAACTGAACAGAAACAAAGGGATTTATATTAAGCGAATTATCTGAATCAAGATAAACAGCTATGCTCTGTGTGCTGTTTCCGTTAACGGTTGATACGGTTTTAACAACGGTCTGCGCATCAAAGAAACTTTTCTGGAATCCTGCTCCGATATCAAATCTGAAAGCGGCATTACCCTTTTTCCCCCCGATACCCAGACCGATATTGCCGCCAACCATGCTTCGGTTGCTCTCGTCAGCAAAATGGATCCCTCCGTAAAATGAAAATGAGGATGAGGTTGCGAAATCAAGGTCAAGCCCTATCAGAACAGATGGGTATGCCCAGTTAAGATTTTTTTCTTTGAAAAGATTCCTTAACCTTAATGAATCCTGAGCCGTGAGAGTGGAATAAAAACTTTTATCGGTAACGGCATCAATAGACCTGTTCTGGTTAAAAATCAGCTTTGGTGAGACTGTCACCTCACCACCTTTTTTTTCTCTGTAGGAAAGGTGAAGCGGCGGTGTGTTGATTGGTGCTTTTACATCCACATTGCCGAGATAAAGTGTTTGCTGTATATCAATGCTTGAACACGCTCCGAAGAAAAACAGCGGAACGGCTGCTAAAATAATTCTGAAAAATTTCAACGTTTTCATGACAGAAAACCTTTTAATATTACCTGTAAATTAATCATATTTTTTTAATAGCGTAACTAAATTCTCAGAACAGTCTTGCAGAACCGGGGGCTTAACTGCTTAAAGTGTTATATCCAGTCTCAGAGAAGGCACTATCCCCCAGGGGCTGCTGCCGAAATTCTCTGCAAAGGATTTATAAATTCCGGCTTCAAATAAGATTGCCAGATTATCATCAATTTTATAAAGCAGACCTGGTGTGGCAGTGAAAAATTTTAATACAGGCTTTTCCTGTGCATTTGCCCGGCTGTTTTCGCTCCCGGCAAGTCCCCAGCCCATATAAGCGGCAGAAAAATAAAACTTCAGATTTGAATTTCCCTTTGTAATGAATCCGAGTGACAAATACAGATTAATGTTCTGAGTAAGTTCAGACCCTGTTACTGATTCATAATCATACTCGTCACTTGAGTTATACCGGGGAAAGATCATCAGATATTTTGTGTCGATCTGACTACCCTGCCACATGAAACCAACGCCAAATTTCACGATGTAATCTTCATGGTCTGACATCATCCCCGCCCCGATGTGAGTCCCGAAAAAGTTATAGTCACCGGTTCCTGCATATATTATTCCTGCCGTGGCCGTTACAGTCTCAGAGAAATTATAACTGAAGTTAAATCCTCCCGAAATTGATTTTTGCTGAATGTTAAGGTTCTGAGCTCTGAAATATTTTGCGACCGTATCTCTGTTCCCGGTTGAGATGTACTGATCACCGATCTTACCCTGTGTATCGCCGGTGAGGTTAAAGTTCAGGAACGGTGCAAATGAGAACCTTTCAGGGATGTTGGCATAGTGATGCAGGTCTGCAGGCGGAGCAGTCACGGGGGTGTGCACATTGAAATCGGATATTAATATTTCAGGCGGCGGGGAGCCTGCAATGCTGCTATGAAAAATTGCTGAAAGCAATATCAGTATAAAAGTAAGAGTGAATTCTGTGCGTTTCATAAAAACCTCCGTTTTCATGAGGAAATTTATCTCAAATATCACCCGCAGTTGTCATCAAATTGTAAAAGGAAAGTAAATATGTTAAATGAGCCGGAGGTATTAATTATTGCAATGGTTTCTGCAGAGACATAATACCTGCATTTTCTCTGCCTTCATAATCTCTGCCGAAAAGCGTTTCGGCAGTGTGTACATGGCTGTTTGTTTCCTGCTTTCCTGTTTTCCTGCTTCCTAGTATTGTGTGATTCCTCTGGAATTAATAGCCCGGTTAATACTGCTTCCTGTTTTCCTGTATCCTGTTTCTTGTTTTCTTACATTCATACCTGGCATACAGCCATACTTCTTCACTGCTCACTACTCACTAAGCCGCAGGCGTTTCACTACTCACTTGTTTTCTGTTTCCTGTTGCCATCGGTTTTAACCGACGGAGAAAGGTGAAAAATAGTACCGCCAGCCTTCTGGCTGGTGACCATTTTTGCCGCAGAACAACATTTCTAACCGTAACTCTTCCGGCCATTTTCATTGGCTGAAGTCAACGGCAAGATAGGAGCGGCATTTGTGAGTTTGTAAAAGGTTTTGCTTCAATTGGGAGACGCAAGCATTGCGTCTCTACGGAAACCCGTCTCCTGTAACAGCGCTTCACACAGCAATCGTTTTCAGCACAAATGTACCGACAGTCACGAAAATTCGGGAGGCGTTACAGTCCTGTTTCCTGTTTTCCTGCCTCCTGCTTCCTGTATTGCAGCATAAATGTACCGACAGTCCCGAAAATTCGGGAGGCGTTACAGTCCTGGCTATGTCCCCTACCTGCTGAATCTTGTCTTCCTGTTTCCTGCCTCCTGTTTTCCTGCCTCCTGTTTTCCTGCCTCCTGTTTTCCTGCCTCCTGTTTTCCTGCTTCCTGTTTCTTGTATTCCTGTTTCCTGTTTTCCTGTTTCCTGTTTCCTGTCTTCCTGTTTCCTGTGTCCTGTTTTCCTGCCTCCTGTTTCTTGCTTCCAGTTTCCTGTCATTATTCCTTTGATTTTATTCAGAAATTGGGTTTATTTCTTTCTTTGAAAATTGATATCTGAAATTTTTGCCGCGGGGCAAGCCGGAGAAATTAAATGCATTACAACAAATATTTGCTGATAGCAGCATCACTCTTTCTTTTTGCGGGTAAAATTAACGCCCAGCCTGATTCAGCTTACTGGTGGAATGAGTCTGTGTTTTATGAAGTGTTTGTAAGAAGCTTCTATGATTCAAACGGCGACGGGAAGGGTGATCTTAACGGCCTCATACAAAAGCTGGATTACCTTAATGACGGTGATCCAAATACAACAACTGACCTCGGGATTGAAGGAATATGGCTTATGCCCATTAACCCTTCGCCAAGCTATCACGGATATGATGTAACGGACTACAAAGGCATTAATCCGCAATACGGAGATATGCAGACCTTTAAGCAGTTCCTTCAGGCAGCACATCAGCGGGGGATTAAGGTCATTATTGATTTTGTGATGAATCATTCATCGAGGCAGCACCCATGGTTTCAGCAGGCGGCGCCCAACCCGGGATCACCTTACCGCAATTATTACCGATGGAGCAACACGAATCCCGGTTACCCGGGTCCGTGGGGACAGACAGTCTGGCATCCCTATAACAGTTATTATTACTTCGGGATGTTCTGGAGCGGAATGCCCGATCTGAACTATGAGACCACAGCACTCAAAAACGAGATGTTTGATATAACCCGGTACTGGCTTGATACTATCGGGGTTGACGGGTTCAGGCTGGATGCAATAAAGCATCTTATGGAAGACGGCCAGATAATGGAGCATGCCCCTGCCACATTCACATTCCTCAGGGAATTTAACTCCGTTTACAAGGGATCAAATCCCGATGCACTTGCGGTGGGTGAAGTATGGTCGCCCACAAATCAGGTGGTGCCGTATACCACCGGCAATAAACTTGATATCTGCTTTGAATTTGATCTTGCATCGGCAATTATCAGTTCGGTGAGAAACGGTGATCCGCTTTCGCTGAAAAACAAGATGACTCAGGTTAACTCGTCTTACAGGTTTCTGCAGTATGCAACATTCCTGACAAATCATGATCAGGACAGGGCATTCACACAGATAGGCGAGAACTTTGACAAGATGAAACTTGCTGCTTCAATATACCTTACACTTCCCGGCGTTCCCTTTATGTACTACGGAGAGGAAGTCGGGATGAAAGGGAGCGGTGCCGATGAAAATAAGCGCAGGCCAATGCAATGGACTCCCGGCGCAAATGCCGGATTCACAACGGGAACCCCGTGGTATCCTCTCTTTGCAAATTACTCAACAGAAAATGTGCAGGTTATGCAGGCAAATCAGAATTCACTTTGGCACTGGTACAGGAAGTTTATCGCCATCAGAGAACAGGAAGCACCATTAAGAAGGGGATACTATAACGGGCTCGGCACAACCAATTCACTTATTTACGGTTTTGCAAGATACACCCGGACCGAAATGAATCTTGTGTTTCACAATTTCGGGATTAATCCCGTTACAACGGTTGAGGCCTCGCTTCAGACATCAAGGCTTCCGGCAGGCACATATTATGTGACAAATGTAATGACCGGGGCAAATCTCGGTTCAGTTATAATAAATTCATCCGGCGGTTTTGCCTCAACGGTTTTTCAGTCGCCCGTTGAAGGGAGATCAACCGCGGTTCTGAGAATTTCAGACACACCCTCATCAGTTGAAAATGATAAGGAACAGCTCCCGGCAGGATTCATGCTGCAACAGAATTATCCTAACCCGTTTAATCCCTCAACTATCATTTCTTTTTCAATCCCTGAAAAAGGAAATGTGAGGTTAACGGTTTTTGATATAACGGGCAGGGAAGTTGCACGGCTTATTGATGAAGAGATGAACGCGGGTGATCATGCAGTCAGTTTTGAATCAGGTAATCTGCCGGGCGGAGTATATATATACAGGCTTCAGGCGGCAGGGAATTCCCTTTCGGGAAAAATGACCCTGTTAAAGTAAAGCAGATCTCAGATTCTGCGGGAACTATATGATCACAGAGTTTGTAACAATCATAAAGGTATTTTTGAATAAACCGTTTGATTTTACGATGAAAAATTTAGAGCGTCATGAAATAAGCCATATTGTTGAAATGGCATGGCAGGATCTGATCACTTTTGATGATATCAGGGTTCAGTACGGCCTCACCAATAACGAAGTGATTAAACTGATGAGAAAAGAGCTTAAAGACTCATCATTCAGGATGTGGCGTAAACGCACTGCCGGAAGAATAACAAAACATAAAAAAAAGATTAACCGTGATGAGAACTGAGAGACCTGTATTTTTTGCAGTATTTCTGGTTTTGATTTTGTTTGCAGGCTTTACCGCTGCTCAGGATAATCCGCTTGAAAAGTATAAGTGGAAAAACAGGCTGGTTATTGCTTTTATATCTTCTTCTGATGAAAGCAGGTTTGCTGAAACAACGGCGCTTTATGAGGATCAGCTCAAAGAAAGAGATGTTATCGTGATCACCTGTTCCGTTCCCGAAAAACCGATGGGCCCGGCAGCAGGTCCCGGCAAAAGCAAATGTGAATTGCTGAGGTCATTGTATGGCGTTTCCGGAGAGGAGAACACTTTTGTGCTCATCGGAAAAGACGGAACTGAAAAGCTGAGGCAGTCAGGAACACCCGATTTCGGTGTTATCATTAAGACAATTGATCAGATGCCTATGCGCATTATTGAAAAGGAAAAGCCGGAGTAAAAATCTAATCCCCTGTATCACCCGTTTTATCGTTTTATATCCCCCGTTAAACGAATTTCAGCAGGTCAGCCCCTGGAAGAACTCTATTTTTAACCCACTGAGTATATAATTGCATTATTACCCATTAAACAGAAAAGCACCCTGATATGAAAGGAATGGTTTTTACAGAGTTCCTTGAGATGGTTGAAGACAGGTTCGGATACTCAACTGCTGATAAAATTGTATCTGAATCACCTCTGGGAAGCAACGGAATATACACTGCCGTGGGTACCTATCCACACGGTGAAATGTTAAGCCTTGTTGGCAGGCTCTCGGAAGTGACAGGCATTGAAGCAAGCGGACTTTTTTACCAGTTTGGCAAGCACCTTTTTGGCAGATTTCACAGTATGTACCCCTCTTTTTTCTCGGCAGATATGAATGCCCTTGATTTTCATGCGCGGATAGAAAATTACATTCATCCCGAAGTTTTTAAGCTTTACCCCGATGCCGAGCTCCCGCGGTTTGTCATAACCCGTGAATCAGTTGATGTGCTCGTTATGGAATATATTTCGGGGAGGAAAATGCATGACTTTGCCGAAGGGCTTATTCATGGCTGTGCAGCACATTTTAAGGAAACCGTTTCAGTCAGAAAGGAAGTGATTTCTGAAGACGGGAGCCGGGTGAAATTCACCATATCAAGGGGAGCGGATGGGAACTGAAGAGGCCCTGAAAAATATACTCGTGAGAGAAAGAGCAGCAAGAAAAGCCGCTGAAAGAATAATAGAGCAGAAATCACAGGAACTTTACAATCTTAATCAGAAACTGCTTGAACTGAACAGGAATCTTGAACTGAAAATTGAGGAAAGAACAAAAGAGCTCACCAGAAAAACAAAAGAGCTCAGGAATGCAAAGGAAATTGCCGAAAAAGCCACCGCGGTGAAATCAGAATTCCTTTCAAGGATGAGCCATGAGCTCAGAACCCCCCTTAATGTCATTTCTGTTTACACTGAACTTCTGGGAGTGAGATGCAATGATGAGGGGAGCAGCCAGTATTTAGAGAGCATTAAAGAAACGACTGATAAAATGCTTTCTGCCGTGAATGGTCTGCTTGATATCTCAAGAATTGAAAAGGGGAGATTTATGATTCTTTCTGAGCCCTTTTCGGTAAAAAGCCTGATGCATGAAGTCCGTTCTGCATATGAACGGAAGGTGAAATCGGAAGACATTGATTTCATAGTGAACCATGACGAAGAGATTCCGGCTGAACTGATAGGCGACAGGTCAAAACTTCTGCAGGTTTTTATGAGCCTTACAGATAACGCATTCAGATTCACTAAAAAAGGGTATATAAAAGTTACTTCAAAACTGGTGTCAAGAAATCAGACTGTTGCTAATGTGAGAATTGAGGTTCAGGATACGGGCGCAGGGATCAGGCATGAACATATCGGAAAGATTTTTAACAGCTTTGAGCAGACTCCTGAAGGTGCTGTATCAGGGGGTACGGGTCTGGGCTTATCGGTATCAGCAAAAATTGTTGAGCTTCACGGCGGCGAAATAAAAGTGGAAAGCACTCACGGGAGAGGATCGTCATTTTCATTTACAATACCTTTTGCAATAAGCGATGACCTTGAATCTGAAGCAAACTCAATTGCGGCACTTAATCCCGAAATATTCAGAGACAGAACTTTTCTGATTGTTGATGATTTCAGGCTGAACCAGATTATGCTGAGCAAATTTGTGGAAGACTGGGGGGCATCATATCACATCGCAAATAACGGTTTTGAGGCGCTGAAGATTCTTAAGACGCATCCTCTTGATATGGTTCTCCTTGATCTGAATATGCCGGGAATGGATGGTTTCAGAACCACGAATGAAATCAGGAGCAATCTGAGAATGAATGTGCCCGTGGTTGCATTTATTTCAAATTCACAGCTTCAGACAAAAGTTAATGCACTGGGCGCAGGGGTTAACGGTTTTGTGTCAAAGCCTGTTATTCCGGCACTGCTTCTTGAGGAGATAAATCTCCATCTCAAATAAATTCATAAAACTGAAGAGTTGATTGCCTGCTGATCAACTGAATCAGCTTTTCCTAATCATATTCCGGAGCACTTCTGCCGCTTTTGCGGGATCAGAAGGTGAGATAACCAGCACAGATTTTTCAAACCTGAGCACCACAGCATCAGGGAAATTCGTGATAAAAGCCCTGTAATTTCCTAAAGTACGGTTCCGGTACAAACCCGAAAATCCAAAAAATCCGCCATTCCCGAATACACGCCAGGAGCCCCTGGTTGCCTCAGGGTCAGCTTCAGCGCTGATAAGTCCTTTCAGAGATACTTTGCTCTCCCAGAATGCTCTTTTCACATAAAGTGTGTCATTTTCAATTCTGAACCCTCTGATCATAAAAAGAGAACCGCCTGCAATGATTCCCGCAGGTACAAGGGTCATGATAATATAAAACCAGATATCTGTAACCGGTTCTGTGAACACGGGTATAAGAACTATTGTAATAAGCAGCACACAAATTGCCAGGGTTATCACTTTCATCAGCGTGCCCCAGGTTACGGGAAGATCAATTGAAGAATGACTTTTCATATCATACCTTAAAATTTTTTTCACTGAAATATAATAAATTAAAAAAAGTGAATAAACTTAAAACATGATGAATGACCGGTTCAGCAAGGTTGAGCGGTTCAGCACTTTGATGAATATTTCTTAAAGCGGATATATGAAATTAAAACCGGCTCCACTGTTAAATGAGATTATTCACAGCTAAAAGCTTCTGCTGCATCCCTTGTCATGGTTCAGGTAAGCTGCAGGCGGCTTCACTTTCCGGCTTAATATTCGGGGGCGGAACCGTGTGTTTTTCGGGGTTTATTAAATATCGGCTTAACTTCAGCTTTTTCTGTTCACCGGTCGGTCATCGTTCATTTTCCGTTTTTGATCAGGCACTTAAAGGGTCAGTGCAGTTTCCTCACAGGTGAAGAATAAAATCATTGCTGATTGAGAATGAGATCTAGCATTTGATTCTGATTTCCATAATGCCTGAGCCGGTGTGTGATGAAAAAGCGGATCTCCTTAAAGAAAGGAGACCCGCTTCAGTAAAACAGATTTTATCTATTTCGAGAGAATCATTTTACCGCTAAGATTGAATGTCTCTTTACCCGCAAGATCCGCTCCGCTTATTCGGTAGAAATAAACTCCGCTTGAAAGGCCGTTTGCAACATAATTTATTCTGTTAACTCCGGCACCAAGCCTCTCAAAGTATTCTGAGCTGACCTGCTCACCGAGCGGGTTAAATACTGTGAGCGTTAAAGATGCATCACTCTTCAGACTGAACACGATGTTGGTTGAAGGGTTGAACGGATTCGGATAGTTCCCGACAAGTTTATATCCGCCTTCTCTCTCAGTGATATCATCAGCATTATTGAGGGCAAGAGCTGCCTTTACGGCTTCGTGCGGAGTGATTTTCCCGTGACCCCATTTGAGATCACCGCCATCGGGGATTGCCCCTGTGAAGCTGTCTTCTCTTGATGTTGTTCTGAAAATGTCTCTGATCAGTTCAGGAGTGAGAGTTCTGTTTGCCTCAAGCATAAGCGCTATCGTTCCCGCAGTGAAGGGAGCCGACATTGAAGTGCCCTGCAGTGCCGCATATGACCAGGTTATGTTTCCTATATTTGTTGTATCAACCAGGTATCTCCCGAAAATGGGTTCCTGGAACTGGATGTCAAATCTGCTGATTGCAGATGCTATCGCGTTACCCGGTGCGGTGATATCGGGCTTTACTCTGCCGTCTACAGTGGGGCCCATGCTTGAAAACACCGCAGCTGAACCAAGCGGACTGAATCCATCGATCTCAACAGTTTCTCCTGCCAGATTAACATAAGTGTTTTTAGTAGTGTATGCGCCGGCGGATATGACAGATTTTGCCGTGCCGCCAATTTCACCGACTGTGAAGTAATTGTCACCTGAAGTGAAGTATTCAGGCATTCCGAGGTCATGGAACTCGAGGTCTGAAAGGTGCCATGCGTGCACCGAATCCTGTCCGGCAATTGTCATGGCAAGCAGGTTACCGTATTTAACTACGGCAAATACTTCCATATTGCTTTTCTGATTGAGAGGTGAGCTTTCCTCCTTCATGAAAGTTATGTAAGCAAGGGTGTCGTTACCGGATTTCAGTGCCAGCTCATTGGTCATATCATTAGTGCTTATGAGGGGAGAAACGGCTCTGAATGCTTTTGTCACCGAATCAAGCACTGAGAATCTTACGGAAAAGTTGGTGTTTCTTGTGCCCCAGAGATTTATATCTGTCTGATATGAAGCCTCGTACATTCCGCTGCCAAGCATGTAAACAACTGTTCTTACGGAGTCTTTGTCGGGAGTCTTAAGAATGTGGCTCTGTGCCATACCTTCGTTGCCTGCCGCACCAACCAGAATCCTGCCCTCTCCGCTGAGTTCGTCAAAACCCTTATCAAGAAGGGAAGATCCGTCATGCGGACCCCTGTGCGAACCGAGGCTCATATTCACCACTGCAGGTTTATTCTGATAAGCGGCATAATCAAAAACATATCTCACTGCATCGAGAATTGAACTTTCACCGCCGGCAAGTTCAACAAGAACTATATCTGCACCGGGAGCTGCGCCATCATATTTCCCGTCTGATGAATATCCGTTGCCTGCCGCAATGCCCGCAACGTGTGTTCCGTGTGATTCATATTCTGCATAAGTTGATTTCTGCTTTGCGAGTATTGCCACGCTGCCGGTTAATTCATTTCCGTAGGTATAACCTGATGGGGGAGTGCCCGATGTTTCACCCTGCTCCCATACTTTCCTGATTCTGAGTAGTCCTTCTGAATTTCTGAATACGGGATGAGTGTAGTCAAATCCCACATCGATTATCCCGATCACCACATTTGATCCCATGAATGAACGGGGAAGGTTTGTTCCCAGGTGCACGAGGTTTGTGCCTGTTTCGAGGCGGGCGCTTTCCAGTTTATTCTTTATTCTGCCGTCAGCGTTGAAATAAACTACCTGAGGGTAATTTTCAAGAATGCCGATTTTATCAAGTGGCACAGATACCGACCATATATTCCCCGAGCCTGCACCGGCAATCACTCCCTCTTTGCTCAGAACGGAGATAACGGATTCATCTTTGACTTTAAGGAGTCCCGAGATGTAAATATCGCCGTTAGTAACCCGCAGTGCAGGAGAGATTTCTTTTAGTTTATTATTTTCTACAGTAACTGAAATTTCATTTTTTGAAAGAACTGCCAGAAGATTTCTTGTGGAGGGTGACAGTTTTGACTGAGCATTTAACTGAAATACCATACTCAGCGCAATTATCATCAAAGCAAGAGATTTTTTCATTTATTCACCTTATTTTTATATACGCGATTTAAACTTTGAAAATTCAGACAGTCAAAGCTAATAATGAATATTTGAAGAAAATTGTTCAATTGTAAGATCAGACACAGTTAAATTTATGCGGTTAAAAACAATGATTTGCGGCAACAGCATTTTTCTATTTTCAACAACTGAAAACCGGGAGGGGATATGAATTACAGAAGATTCGGGCATACTGAATTTGAAGTCAGTGAAGTGGGCTTCGGAGCATGGGGAATAGGCGGCGCAGCAATGGCCGGCAATATCCCGATTGGCTGGGGTGCCACGGATGACTCGGTATCAAAAGCGGCTATTCTCAAAGCTTATGACCTTGGCATCAACTTTTTTGACACGGCAGATTTTTACGGATTCGGGAAATCAGAATCGCTGATCGGGGAGACAATCGCGAATAAAAAAGATGCCATAATTGCAACAAAGGCGGGACACAGGCTTGAAGCTGACGGCTCAATAGTTCTTGATTACAGTAAGAATTATATCATGCAGGCATGTGAAAAAAGTCTTAAAAGACTGAAGCGAAATGAAATTGATCTGTATCAGCTCCATTCGGCGAAACTGGTCCATCTTGAGCAGGGTGAATGCATTGAGGCAATGGAAAGGCTCAAAGAACAGGGAAAGATAAGATACTGGGGAATATCGCTCAACACATTTAACCCCCAGCCCGAGTACAATTTCCTCAAAAAGACCGGACTGTGCAGCAGTTATCAGCTTGTGTTTAATATCCTTAACCAGCGGGCGCTCTCCCTGATTCAGGAGGCGGAAAATGAAAATAATGCAGTTATTGCAAGAATGGTTCTGCAGTTTGGGCTCCTTTCGGGAAATATGAGCCATGAAAGGAAGTTTGAAGAGAATGATCACAGGTCGTTCAGGCTCAGTCCCGATTTCATAAAATCTGTGAACACTGCCATGAAGCGTGTCTGGGATTCCGCAAAAAAGAAAGGAATGAACCCCACAGAGCTTGCAGTCAGTTTCTGCCTCTGGCAGCGCGGAATTGCAACGGTAATCCCGGGAATAAAAACGCCTGCACAGGCTCAGACAAATGCCTCCTCGGTTAAGGAATATGATCAGTATCTGGATAATCTCCTCAAAAATCTCTATGATGAAGAACTGCATAAGTTTACTGAAAAGATGGAGAAAAT
>JABWCA010000388.1 GCA_013359345.1 Ignavibacteriaceae bacterium | reverse complement strand
GCAGCGCTGCTCAGATGTACAGTTCTTCCATGGTCAATGAAAATTATGGTTATGCAGTGTCATGGGAGCCCCTTCCTTATAAAACAACCGATGGCGGTGCAACATGGACTCCACAGACAACTATTGACGCATTTGGCGGTTTCCTTTATGATATTAAAATGGTTGATACCTCAATGGGCTGGATGGTTGGTTCATCAGGCAGAGTTTACAAAACCACAAACGGCGGTTTACTCTGGGATACGCTTTCTGTACCCACCCGTTCATATAGTTTCCAGACCATGGAAGTTATTGACATGAACAACGTTGTTATTGCAGGCGGTACAGGTGTAACCATGTACACCAATGACGGCGGTGCAAGCTGGACTCTTCATAATTCTGCCGGTTCTACATTAAACGGCAGCTACTATACAAAAGATCAGCAGACACAAGGCTGGGCAGTCTTTGCACTGGGTTCAAACGGATATATATTCAAGAACACCCTCACACCTGTACCTGTTGAACTCGTTTCACTCGCCGCAAACATCAGCGGTAATGATGTAACCCTTACCTGGAAGACAGCAACAGAACTCAACAACTACGGTTTTGAGATCGAAAGAAAATCAGCTTCAGGTAACTGGGCAAAGATCGGGTTTGTAGCCGGTAACGGAACTACAACCTCACCAAAATCATACACCTTTGCTGATGCCGGTCTCACAAACGGCAAATATCAGTACAGACTGAAACAGATTGATCTTGACGGTTCATTTGATTATTCACAGAGCGTTGAAGTTGAAATCGGCACCCCGATCACCTTCTCACTCTCACAGAACTATCCGAACCCCTTCAACCCTGCAACCACGATTGCTTACAGCATCCCCGAAGCTGCAGACGTAACACTGAAGGTGTTTGATGTAACCGGTACAGAAGTTGCAACTCTTGTTAACAGCAGACAGGATGCCGGATCATACAGCTTCAATTTTGATGCTTCAAAACTTGCAAGCGGTATGTATATCTATAAGATAGAAGCCGGAAAATACAACGCAGTTAAGAAGATGATGCTCCTGAAGTAATTCAGTTCAATATCTGAAATTTAGAGGCTGCTTCTGCATAAGGGGCAGCCTTTTTTTATTCAGTTCGTGGTTCTTAGTGCCGGGGTTCATTGTTGGCAGCAAAACATTTGCAACACGAATAATGCGAATCCGCACGCGGCGGACAGGTTGCGAATGAACACGAATTTATACTATGTATATCTGTATGGGAGTATGGGGGGTATGGGGGTACCACTGCTGAAATGCTTTTCGGCAGTGCAAACAATCCTGACTATGTCCTTATTAGCAGAGTAAACTTTAGTTTGCTCATTTATGCTGTCACAGGTGGCAAAAACGGGTGCGGGCATGACCTTCAGGGCTCCGGGCATTTGGGTGGGCAGCTGCCATATCTTTAACCTCACACACTTTCCCCTGAAGGTCGTGAAAAGCAAAACGGTAATAGTCAACCCTGAGGGAATTCTATGCAGTTATATATATCTCATCATTCATACCTCCGCACCCTTTACCCTCAGGGACAGGCCATAGGCTGCTCATGCTGCTGTACTAAATTGCAGATGATTACAATGATTGTATCTGCAGTCGTTAAAGACCTTTAATTTTTGAGAAAATAACCAGATTGTGAGACTACCCTATTTCTCCAACCAGCGGTTGGAGATTTGGTTTTTCTTTATACTCCTGATTAAACTGACTCCGGACGGAGTCGCACAATCTCCGGTTCCTGATTACGGGAATCCCCGGCCGGGGATAGGAACCAACCGACGAACGAATTACTACAAACGGAAAAACACTCTGTGGTTTTACAGCATTCCGGGTTTTAATTGCGAATCACTGATGCACCGGCTCCCGTTTAAGACCTCGCGGGTTCGGATTGAGAGGATGTTAAGATCGCCGGGTGAATCCTTGTTGCGGGTAAAACCCACGAGGTCGCCGGCGCACGTTTTTTTTCACCACTCCGGTTCTCCATTTGAGATGAACCCGGAATGTCTTATTGGAGAATAGCGGGAACTTCAGATATCAGGAAACTCTGAATGAACAGACATTCTGGGTTTTAAATTTTTAGAAAGGTTTAAATAATCATTACGTGGCATAAAATTAAGAACCGGCAGATTGTACGTTCACGACTTTGAACATTGAACATTGAACAATTTTATGATTGGCCTCCTGCGGCGGAGATTGAAATGGATTGTCCGCCTCCGATAGTGCCATATGGCGGCGAAACATGTTTAAGTTAAGGATTTCAGATATTTTCATTTTTAATTATCTCAATATATTGAAGAACAAGTAATTTACTAAA
>JABWCA010000387.1 GCA_013359345.1 Ignavibacteriaceae bacterium | reverse complement strand
GGCACAGCTATTCTTTACCCGTGTCTTCTTTATACTTAAACGCCGGCACTTCATGGGTAAGACAATGCAGCGTGCCAAGACCCCAGATAAGATCAATCGCACTTATACCGATAACCTCCCTGCCGGGGAATAAATCTGCGAGTATGTTCAGGGCGATGCGGTCATTTTTGTCATTAAAGGTTGGAACCAGAACAACTTCATTGCCGATATAGAAATTGGCATAGCTTGCCGGAAGTTTCATCCCGTCAAAGATGATCGGCTTGGGCATAGGCAGTTTCACTAATCTTGGCTTGCTTCCGTCCTCAAGCATGAAATCCTGAGCACGTTCCCAGTTTTCCTGAAGAATGGCGTAGTTTTCATCATCAGGGTTATCTTCACTTACCATCACCAGGGTTTTTTCGTCGCTAAAGCGGCAGAGGTCATCCACATGTCCGTGAGTATCATCGCCCGCAATGCCCTTACCCAGCCACAGCACATTAGTGATCCCGAGGTACTCTGCAAAAACGTTTTCGTAATTATATTTTGAGAAGTCTTTATTGCGCACCTGGGTTTCCTGATCCATAAGGCACTCTTCCGTGGTTATCAGCGTGCCTTTGCCGTTAACATCTATCGCACCGCCTTCAAGCACAACCAGTTTTTCATGATAAATGGCGTCTTTTATCCCGATTTCAAGGTGGTTTGCCACTTCTTCAGGGATATATTTGTCTTTCTGGTAATTTTTGTACTTTGACCACGCGTTGAACTTAAACCGGATCGCCTTCACTTTATCTTTTGGTGTGTATACGAATGCAGGAGCATTATCCCTGCTCCATCCGCGGTTATTTGCGATCGGGATGAACTCGATGTTATCCATGTTGACTCCGTTCATCTCAAGCATGGCGATAACGGATTTCTTCCTGATTTTAGGGTCAATGATTATGTATACTTTTTCACCAAACGATAGCTTTTTTACAATTTCTGTATAAACCCACGGAATAGGCTCAAACTTGCCGGGCCAGTCACTTTTGAGGTGCGGCCATGAGAGGAGAGTTCCTTCGTGCTTTTCCCATTCTGCGGGCATTCTGTATTTTAACATCAGTCTATAAATCTCCTGGTGATATCACCGTAATTTTCGATTCTTCTGTCGCGAAGGAAAGGCCAGTTTCTCCTTACATCCTCCATCTGTTCAATGTCAATATCTGCGAGCAGGACCTCTTCCTGATCCTGTGATCCGAGAGCAATCATCTGTCCCTGCGGATCGCAGATAAATGAAGACCCCCAGAACTCGATTCCGGGCTGACCCTCGATTGTCTGTTCATGTCCCACACGGTTTGCCGCAGCAACAAATATTCCGTTTGCAACAGCATGCCCGCGCTGCACAGTCATCCATGCGTCACGCTGAGCGGCACCATACTGTTCCTTCTCATGAGGATGCCAGCCGATAGCGGTAGGATAAAACAGAACATCGGCTCCCTGAAGCGCAGTCAGTCTTGCTCCCTCAGGATACCACTGATCCCAGCATATGAGTGTGCCAACTTTTCCGTAAGCTGTGTCAAAGGCTTTGAATCCGAGGTCACCCGGTGTGAAATAGAATTTCTCATAATATGCGGGATCATCGGGGATGTGCATTTTGCGGTAGATTCCCTTCAGGCTTCCGTCTTTATCAATGACCACGAGACTGTTGTGATACAATCCGACAGCTCTTTTCTCAAACAACGGAACAACAATAGCCACCTTCTTCTTTGCTGCTAGTTTGGAGAAAACTTCAGTTGATTCGCCCGGAATGGTCTCTGCCAGGTTGAAGTAACCGATATCCTCTTTCTGACAGAAATACTGTGATTTGTAAAGCTCCGGGAGGCATATAATCTGAGCCCCTTCTTTTGCAGCCTGTTCAGCCAATTTAACCGCTTTTTTCACATTCTCGGCAGGCTTATTGCTCATAGCCATCTGTACGAGCCCGATAGTAAAATTCTGTTTATGCAATTACTGACCTCAAAGTCTTTGATTCATGGATAATTTTTTTGATAAAGAACAGTAATTAAATAATATTTGAGGGAAATATGAAGAGGCGGGGTAAAAATACTTACTGCACGGGGAGTTATGTAGATATGATATGCCCGGTACTCTTGAAAATCAAACCAAAATAACTTAATATGAGTTGTTAAATAAAAAATATACTATGCCGAAAAGAATTCCGTCTAAAACTTCAGACTTCAGAACACTCATCAGATCATATGTTTAAAAAATAGATGCGCGGGATTTTGAAAAGAGGTATCCTTCCTGCAAATTAGATGTATTTAGCTAACAAATTAATTCATCAAACAGAGAAGGATACCGAAAATGGAACTGC
>JABWCA010000102.1 GCA_013359345.1 Ignavibacteriaceae bacterium | reverse complement strand
CAGTTTGCCGGAAGATTCATCAAAGAAGGGGAATGTCCAGCCGCCATATTTAAAACCGCCTTCATTATCTTCTTCGGGTCCGCCCGGCGCCTGAATTACCCCGTCAAGTGAAATGAACTCGAGAACGATCAGTTTTCTCATTTTTACAGCCTCTCTTTTTTGCGCAATGTATTTGGGAATCTCAGTTTTACCGGTGCAGCGAAATTTCAGGAACTCTGCAATTGAGGTTTGCAGCGGTTAAACTTCATTCTTTGCTCCTTATAAATTACTCATTCATGCCTCGTCTCAGATTTTATCGATCAGCAAGGCTGAACAGATATCTTCTATCTGAACAGATAAAAAGTGAATGATTATTTTAAAGGGGAACTAATATACGAAAGAGAGCGTGAAAGTGAAAAACCCTCAGCAAAGATTGATATCTGATTATTTTTTCATGATTGACTGAACCACTGTCCGCCGAAATAAAAAGTTGAAAATGTTTATATTTAGCCTCTTAAATAATTCTCGGGTTAGCGGTTCCGGACTAATGAATCCCTTCCCGGCATGATTAAATAAAGCAATCTTCAATCTCTAATTGATCCCTTTGAAAACGGGAGGAAAGTTATCTGCCTTAAATAATGATTATCAGGCTTTTTCTGTTAAATTTATATCTGTTCTTAATTCTGTCCATCTCCGGCTGCGGGCAGGAACAAAGCCCAATACTAAAAGAGTCTGCCCATGCTGCAGAAGTCAAAAAACCTGATTCAGTTCATCCTCTTGTTGCCGGTTATCCTGAATTTATAGATTCCGTATCTTATGATCTGATTTACTGGAAAGATGGTTCAACAACTCCTTATAGGAAAAACAACAATGATCTTACGGGAATTGACACGTTAACCTCTTCTGAATTTGAGAACTATCTCGATATGGCTGATGCGGCGCAATCTCTGATGATGGATTATCCCGCACTTTCCCCGTTAAACACACCTGCAAAAAATGAAGATCCCGGCAGAATCAGAGATTATGACCTGCTTAAAAAGGTTTATGGAAGGAATGCGGCCGAGGTGGAGAAAAACCTGGTTGAAATTATCTGGCTGCCTTCCAGTGTGAATAAAAAGCTCAGAATTAACAGCAGGAACGGAGCAGCGGAATCACTCAGAAAAATCTCTGCGGAGCTTGACACACTCCCGGCAAAGTTCATGAAATACCTTAATAATCCTGCCGGTACATATAAATGGCGTGAGATAGCAGGGTCTGACCGGCTGAGTGCTCACAGTTTTGGTATAGCTATTGATATTAATGTAATTTATTCAAACTACTGGCGATGGGACGGGGATAATTCTGAGACAAGGGTTAATTACAAAAACAGCATCCCCGCAGAGATTGTATACATTTTTGAGAAGAACGGATGGACCTGGGGCGGCAGATGGTATCATTACGACACGATGCATTTTGAGTACCGGCCTGAACTGTTTGCTGCTCAGAATGAAGAAACCGCATCGGATCGCAGAAAATAAAACCCTCTTTTCCGGTTATCCTTTTCATCCCTTCAGCCCCGCCGGTGCCGCGCCGCCCCTTAATCCGGATATTAAATGATTAACCCCACTGTATCCTAAAAAGCCAGCGATTCGGCCATATCCATGTTTCTGAGAGAAATTTCCCCGGGTTCTTTAACAATTCCAGCCCTGTACATCGGAATTTTCATCTTTTCTATAAGGAAGGCCAGCTCTTCGTCACCACTCTTTGAAAATGAGGGATTATTGAGAGTTAGATAGATTTGTTTCCAGGTAACGGCCACGATGTTATCTTCAGAGAAATTTAATGTCCCGATATCCCGGAGGTCAAGACCTGAGCCGCCGGTTATCAGGGAATACAGTCTTCTCATACCCGGTGCGTTGCTGCAGTTACTGCATTCAAGTAAAAATGCAGATTTTGAACGGTCATCACCAATCCAGAAATTGCAATCCGGATTAGTTTTTTCACCGCAGGGAATGTCTCCGTAAGCAGAACCCGATTCAAGATAAAGCATATCCTGATAGATATTATCTGCAAAGACCGTGTGTGAACTGACAATGAATAAAAACGGGGTGTAATTATCCTGAGAGTATTCTGAAGGGCGTGTGCCGTCAAGAAGAACATCGGGCTCATGAAATTCCTTCAGCCGGGCACAGAGCAACTCCTGAGTGTTGCCCGAATACCTGCAAAGCAGTTCCAGAAAAGCTGTCAGTTTCCTTTTCCTGGCGAGAGAGTACATGAAAAATTTGAGGGCATTAGTTAGTTCCCCCCGTTCACCTGATATTTGTTCCTTTATTGATGATGTCCGGTTAATCCATTCATCCCCGCTGTGATTAAAATAACCTTTTTCCGCCTGTTCCATTAATCCGCCTTGTTGTAATGTTAATTTTGAAATTGATTCGGTCGTTTTCTAAAAAACCATGCAGCAAATATAAAAGGCAGGGGTTAACAGAGGGATTAATGAATGGGTTAAAAGAAGGGTTAAAATTTGAAAATCTTTAAATTTTTACTGAATATTTTGTTAAAATGTGATTAAATCACACGCGATTTGACTCTGATCCATTAATTGAATAAGTTTACAAACATCTTTTTCAGCGGGAGAGTAATGAAAAAATATCTCTTTACAGTACTGTTAATATTACCGTTCTTAATTAACTCCTGCGGTGTTAACAGTGAAAATCCTGCCTCAGCGGCAGAGAGCGGAAACGTATACTTCAGTTTCTCAAAAACAAATGCACCTGAAAATGTTTCCTCGGTTGAGGTAAAACTCACCAGACAAAATTTTGAGCCCATAATAAGGCAGATGAATCTCACTTCAGACTCAACAGCAAACCTGATGATCCCTTCGGTTGCCACAGGCTCATGGCATCTTAAAATAGACGCTAAAAACAACTCAAATGAAATAGTTTACACGGGTGAAGCCGATGTGGTTGTGCAGGCTAATTTTATCACTCAGGTAAATCTTACTCTTAATCCCACTGGCGGAGGAGGGGTACAGGTTGGTTCAATTAACATTTCTGTAAACTGGGGAACTCCCGCACCAACTCCAACAGGATGGGTTGATTTTCCGCAGAATCCGCTTATTGTTCCGACTAATTCATATTATGACAACAAGGGTGTAAGGCAGGGATTTGTTTTTTATGATAATGGCAAATTCAAGATGTTTTACCTTGGACTTACCTATTCTGCAAAATCGTACATCTGTTACGCTGAATCAAATGACGGGATTAACTGGACTTACCCCCTCCAGAACCCTGTAATTTCACCCACCGATTCAATGGGCTGGTGGGATAGTCATGGGGTAAGTGCAGGTCCGGTAATAAAAATTAATGGTGTTTATCATATGTATTACTGCGGCTGGCCATCTTCTGATGGAAATGCAAGATGGAGTATTGGCCTGGCGACATCAACCGATGGGATCAACTGGGTGAAAAGACCTCAGCCCGTGGTTGCCGCAAATTCGATTGGTGCAAATCAGATAGGGCCTAATTCCATTCTGAAGATTGGTGATTATTACTATCTTTATTACACAAACAGAAATTATCCGAATTACAACATCGGTGTAATGAAATCACTCAACGGTGTTGATTTCACCCCTGCTACAAATGCACCTGTTCTTGTACCCACATTGCCCTGGGAAGGTACCGGCGTTAATATGGCATCAGTTATTAAAGACGGTGACGGATACAAAATGGTATACGGTGCGGGAGTCAGCAGCAGTACAAACAATACTCTGTCATGTTTCGGCTTTGCAACATCACCCAACGGACTGACATGGACCAAATCAGAAATCCCGATTTTTGATAACACAAAAACTTCAAACGGCTGGGGCAGGATTGACATAGCATACCCTAATCTGATAAAAACAGATTCTGAGTACAGAGTCTACTACAGTGCAGACGGCAATGGAAGCACAATTTATCGTATCGGCATGATGAGAAAACCATTGTAAAATTTCATCACAGCTTACCTATTTTTACAGCCGCAGTTTAATACCCTGCGGCTTTTTTATTGCCGGAAATCCTGAAGTGATGGCCGGTTATAAAATCACCCTTATAAGCAGGTCTTTCAGGAGTAATCCGGTGAGCGGGGTAAATCTTTAAATTTACTATGACTGATAAATTGTTTATCTTTAAGGTCTAAATTTTATTTATTATTAAAAATTCGACAAGGATTCCGATATGAGCATACTCGTGGATAAAAAGACGAGACTGGTAGTTCAGGGGATAACCGGTGGTGAAGGTTCATTCCATACACAGCAGATGGTTGAGTACGGTACAAAAGTTGTTGCCGGCGTAACCCCGGGCAAGGGAGGAACCACTCATGAAGGCATTCCCGTTTTCAATACAGTAAAAGATGCCGTAGATGCAACAAAAGCAAATACTTCAGTGATATTTGTACCTGCTGCCTTTGCTGCTGATGCCATTCTTGAAGCTGCCGATGCGGGTATTAAAGTTGTTATCTGTATCACTGAGGGTATTCCCGCAAATGATATGATACCGGTTTATCATTATGTAAGGCAAAAAGGCGTTGTTCTTATCGGACCTAACTGCCCCGGAGTGATTACCCCCGGTCAGGCAAAAATCGGGATCATGCCGGGATTTATTCACCTCCCCGGTAAAAAGGGTGTTGGTGTTGTTTCACGAAGCGGAACACTCACTTATGAAGCAGTTAAGCAGCTTACCGATCTCGGGCTTTCACAGTCAACCTGTGTGGGCATAGGCGGAGATCCTGTAATCGGATCAAGGTTCATAGATATCGTTAAGCTTTTTAACGAGGACGATGACACCGAAGGAATTGTTATGATCGGCGAGATAGGCGGTACTGCTGAAGAAGAGGCTGCCGAGTACATCCGTAAAAATGTTAAGAAACCCGTGGTAGGTTTCATTGCAGGGCAGACTGCACCTCCCGGCAGAAGAATGGGCCATGCCGGCGCTATTATATCAGGCGGAAAGGGAACTGCCGAAGAGAAAATGGGAGTTATGAAAAAAGCCGGAATCAAGGTTGTTAAATCACCGGCTGATATAGGAATTACGATGAAGAAGGCGCTTGATGCCGCTTCAAAAAAAGCAAATTAATCTAAAACCAAGGAGAATAAGTGAGCAAGATAACGTTAGCAATAGTCAAACCGGATGCAGTTAAAGCCGGCAATACAGGTGCTATCATTGACCATATTATTAAAGCAGGATTTAAAGTTAAAGCAATGAAAATGGTTCGCATGACTAAAGAATCTGCAATGGGATTTTACGAAGTTCATAAGGAAAGACCCTTCTATGGAGAACTCGTTGATTTCATGTGCTCAGGACCCTGCGTGCCTATGATGCTTGAAAAAGAAAATGCAGTAGCCGAGTACAGAAAACTTATCGGCGCAACCGACCCTGCCCAAGCAGACGAAGGTACAATCAGAAAATTATTTGCAACAAGCAAGGCTGAAAATGCGGTTCACGGAAGTGATTCTGACGAGAACGCAAAACTCGAAGTGGCTCATTTCTTCAGCCGCGGCGAAATCTTAAGCAATGGATAAATGGAAACAACTCAGCTGCCGGGAACATACAGTCAATAAGTACTGGACTTACAAAATTGACGATTATTATATTCCCGGCGCTGACCATTACGGAGAATATCATTACATCCACACTAACGGATCAACAATGGTGGTTCCCGTTAATGAAGATAATAAAATTATACTGCTGAATCAGTACAGGTATTTACTTGACCGTGACAGCATTGAACTCCCGTGCGGAGGAATATCCGCAGGGTATGAAGCAGTTGAAAATGCCGATAAGGAACTCAGGGAAGAAACCGGCTTTGGTGCCCGTAAATATAAATATGCCGGATATTTTGCCCCTTTTAACGGCGTTTCTGATGAATTATGCCATGTTTTTATAGCGGAGGATCTTTACCCCGCACCTCTCAAGCCTGATCAGACTGAAGAGTTTGAACTCATTGCAGCCACTTTTGATGAAGTGGAAAAAATGATAGCTGATAACACCATCTGGGACGGAATGACCGTGGCAGCATGGAACCTCGCCAAGGCAAAACTGACCTCCGGATGAAAAGTCTTCTTTTTATTCTTCTGATTCCTTTTCTTGCTCATCCTCAGTTTATGACCGGGGCTGATGTTCTGGTTGCTGAAAACGCCTCTGTGCTGAAAGGGAAACGGGCCGGAATTATCACCAATCATACCGCAATATTGAAAAACGGCACTCACCTGGTTGATTCGCTTGTAAAAATGAGTGGTGTGACAATAAGTGCAATATTTGGTCCTGAGCATGGTTTCAGAGGCAATGCATCGGCCGGAGAAAAGGTTGAGACCACTACAGATCCTGCAACGGGGCTGAAAGTGTACTCTCTTTACGGAACTATAAGCAAACCCACACCCGAAATGCTTTCAGATATTGATCTGCTCGTTTTTGACATGCAGGATATAGGGGCTAGGTTTTACACATATATTTCCACGCTTTACAAGTGCATTGAATCTGCCGCAGAAAACGGAAAAGAATTTTTAGTCCTTGACAGGCCTAATCCGCTTGGCGGAAACAGGGTAATGGGGCCCGTTCTTGAAGATGAATTCAGGTCTTTTGTTGGGATAACAAATATACCTGTTGCACATGGCTTGACAACCGGTGAGCTTGCTCTGCTCTTTGCGGATGAAATTTCTGCAAGGGGAGCAAAGGTTATCAAACCCGGAATCATTAAATGCGGCAATTACAGAAGAGATACAGATTTTAAAAGCCTCGGGCTGCCATGGGTAAGTCCCTCGCCTAATATTAAAAACTATGAAACGATTCTCACTTATCCCGGAATGTGTTTTCTGGAAGGCACAAATCTTTCTGAAGGCAGAGGAACCGACCTGCCGTTTCTGATTTCAGGAGCTCCCTATATTAATTATGAAACCCTGCTGAAAGAAATGAAGAGACAGAATATAGCCGGTGCTGAAATCTCACAGATAACATTCACTCCTTATGAAATAAAGGGAGTTGCGCTGAATCCGAAATATAAGGAGCAGAAATGCTTCGGGGTGGAAATCAGAATTACAGATCCCTCAAAATATGATCCGTTTTACACAGGAATTGCCCTGATTTATTCGGTTATGAAAACCCATAAAAAAGAATTCAGTTTCAATGAAAAATGGTTTGACAAGCTGGCCGGAACAAAACGGCTCCGGGAAATGCTGCAAAGCGGCAAAAAACCGTCAGAGATCATATCTGCTTTTGATGAAGATCTCAAAAAGTTTAAAGAAAAAAGAAAAAAATATCTGATTTATAATTAAGTTAATTGAAAGGAAGGCTGTGAAAAGCTTTATCAGTTTATTTATAATTGCCGCTGGACTGATCTTATTCCAGGGGTGCGACAAGAATAACGGACCCGCCGCCGGAAGTGATGGCATACTGGGCTTACTAAATGCCGATACATCCGATTTTAATTTCAGCGGGTATGAACAGGTTAAAGATGAAGGTGAATTCGGACTTACGTACAAATTTGAAAAAGGTACAAAAAGAACATACAGATTCCTCTCACAGACAGTTGATACCTCTGCTCTTTTTGCAGATACAACTCTCTACAGGATTACCACCGACAAAAGAACCTACGTTCTGACAGCAGAAGTTAAGGAAGTTGATGCTGACGGAACAGGTGAACTTGAGTTTGTGATTACCGGCGTGAGTTATGAACTCAAAATGAAAGAAGGGGACAGAGACACCAGCATTGTTTTCAATTCAACAATGAAAGTTGATTCTTCCGAAAGAATGAAATATTTTGAGTTTCTGAGTCTTGTTGACGCTCCTTTTTCTGCTAAAATCAATAAAAACGGTAAAATCATTGAAGTGTTCAGAGCTGACAAGATTGCCAACAAGATGATTGAAATGTCGGGTATGAAAGATTCAATCTCAACCGATGAAAAAATCAGTTATGTTGGTCAGGTATCAGAGCAGATTCTTAAACCTTTCCTCGGCCAGGTTACACGCGAAATGTATGAAAAGCCTGTGAAACTGAACTTCAAGTGGGAACAGCCCCGTCCGCCGGTCAACAATCAGACTCTTGCCATGGAAAACACATTTATATTCACTGTGGCAAACCGTTATAAAAAGTCTGATGATAACCTCGTGCTCGTTGATGCCGGTGTAACAACAAAAGTTGCTGTTAATCCCGCACTTAAGGCACAGGGGATTGATATGCAGACCCCGATTTTCAAAGGATGGGGAAGCATTGTATTTAATCAGTCGGGCGGCCATATCCAGAAGAGTAAAACAAAAACACTTCTCGTAATGGATTACAGCGCTCAGGCACCGGCAATGAAGACCGGCCAGATGATGACAATGAGACATCTTCAGATGACTTACACCCTCAATATACTTGAGTATATCAAGTAAGCTGTCATATCAAAAGAATTTCGAGATTAAAAAGAAAGCTGCCTCCTCGCAAGGGCAGCTTTCTTTATTTTAAAGGCGGGGCCGGATAAATGATTAATGACAGTATCCGCGTTCTTGTACGCTCCAGCGGAGTGACTGACACCCGGAATGTAAAAGAGAACTGCAATAAGACAATTCTGTTATTCTGATTTTTCCACGAAAATTTTCACACCTTCAACTCTCACAACCGAAACTTCAACGTCCTTCTCAATGAAATCACCCTGACTCACAACATCAAATCGCTTGCCGCCGATTAAAACGGTACCTGCGGGGCGGAGCGGAGTAAAGGTCATTCCCTTCATCCCGATCAGATGAGTATTATCGGGATTTGAAATAAATCCTTTTTCGCCGCTTGTACTGTCGTTAAGCACAAAAGTCTGGAATGCCGCTGATTTGGGGAGGTATTTATAAAGAATCACCAGAATTATGATTGTTCCCACAAGCGAGCCTGCAAGCTGTATGATTGCCCTGTAGAGAATTCCGTAATCGAGATAACCCTGATAATTAAACAGTGAAAAGAAGATTGCTCCGATCATCAGAACAATACCAAGAATACCGGGCACCCCGAATCCCGGGATAAGAAATATTTCAACAAGAATCAGGATAATACCGGCCACAAAGAGAATTATTTCAACCCATGAGGCAAGTTCCAGAATCAGGGATGAACCGAAGAAAAGTCCCAGAGCAATAAGCGCCATAGTACCGGCAACCCCCCAGCCCGGTGTCTTTATTTCGGTAAAAATACCTACCAGACCTATCATAATCAGGAGTGATGAGATAATAGGATTATTGAGAAAGCGGACAAAAGTTTCAGCCCAGGAGTTACCGACATCCACAATCTTTGCATTTTTATATCCGAGAGCATCAAGTGCGGCATTAAGGCTTGTTGCAACAGTATCTGCGATTTTATAAGCAGCGGCCTGTTCAGATGTGAGCGTTATGAGCTGAGTAGAATCAACCAGCCCTTCAACAACAATACGTTCATCAACCATGCCTTCAGCAATTTTTGTGTTCCGTCCGTTTTTCTCAGCAGTTGCTCTCATTTCAGAGCGCATGTAAGACTGGTATTTTTCCGCCTGCTTCTGACCCGTCTGATCAACCACCGTGGCAGCCCCGATTGAGGCGCCGGGAACCATTGCAACTTTCTGGCAGGAAATTGCTATCAGAGCTCCGGCAGAGATTGCCCGCTTATTAATAAATGCGATTGTGGGAACAGAAGCATTCAGGATGGCATCTTTTATCTGAGTTGCCGCATCAACCCTTCCGCCGAACGTGTTGATTTCAAAAACGACAGCCGCAGCGCCGTTTTTCTCAGCTTCACTGATAACCCTTTTAACGTAAGGGCTCAGGCCGGGATCTATATCTCCTTCAATGAAACCCCGGTAAATTACGGGATTCTGCGCGGATACCGGTGATAAAAGGGAAAAAATGATCGTTAAAATAAAAATTATTGCTCTCATAGGAATTTTCGGAACTTATTTAGTATTATAATAGTGTAAAGTACAGCATCAGAATAGAATTTAAAATATTTTTTTGATAAATTTACAACTTATATTTCCAACAACAAACTTTCCTTCTTTAACAGGAGTCAGGAGTCTAATATTATGATGTCTAAACTCAGGACAAGCCCGTTCTTATTGCTTTTTCTCGCCCTCACTTTTTTATCGCTTTTAACCCTTATTCCGGGTGATATCACATTGGTCGGTGACCTCAAGACCAAAAAGATTGATATTATCGAGGATATCAGGGCTGCCGGTGACGGGTCGGCTGTTCTTCAGGAACAGAGCAGAATCAATACCGCGGGTATATTTGATCTTGGGGGCAATAGTGATAATCTTTCCTATTCAGCCGTTATCTCTATGAACAGCGTTAATGAAAACAGTTCCGCTTTTTATGGCGGGGGCACCAAAGGTACAAAAGAGATAAGTATTGAAGGCGACCTCAGCATTTTCATTAAAGCTCTTAAAAATTCTTCAAAAGAAGCTGTAAGAATTGCTTACTGGGGTGACTCTGCAATTGAAGGTGATCATATCACCGCAGATTTCAGAGAATTCATGCAGAAAAACTACGGCGGCAACGGTGTGGGTTTTGTGGCAATGAACACTCAGGATGCATCATTCAGAGGAACAACCAAATTAACCTTCTCAGGCGATTGGGATACCAAATCAGCATTAAGCGGAAATCCCAAAGAGCTCGTGGGAGCAAGCGGGTATGTTTTTATCCCTAAAAAAGATAACAGCTGGGCTCAGTTTGAAGGTACATTCAGATATCAGACTGTAAGAGAGTTCAACACTGCAAGGTTATTTTACACCGATGCATCGGGAGGCTCTGTTAAAGGCATGTTCGGTAAAACCGAAACAAGCAAAGATCTTACAAAAGGCGGCGGCGTAAAAGTTGTTACTTTCAGCAGCTCAGCCAATGAGAAGCTGTTCAAACTAACCGTTTCAAAAAAGGAGCAGGCCAAGTTTTTTGGTGTGAGCCTTGAAAAAGGGAACGGCGTTTATATTGATAACTTCCCTCTGAGAGGTGATGACGGAATGTCAATACTCCGTATCCAGGGAGAATCACTCAAAGGTTTCCAGGATAATCAGAAATATAAACTGCTTATTGTGCATTTCGGCCTAAACGTTCTTGACAAAGTAAAAGACTTTGATAAATACGAAAAAGATTACACCAAGGTTATAGATCATCTTAAAACCAACATGCCCGGCGCAAACATACTGATAGTCAGCGTGGGTGACAGAAGCCAGAAAAAAGGCAACAAATTCATCACTCATCCTAATGTTCTTAAGCTGGTTGAAGTTCAGAGAAAAGTTGCTAAAAACACCGGTGTGGCTTTCTGGAATTTATTTGAAGCCATGGGCGGCGAAGGTGCAATGGAAAAATGGGTTAATCAGAAACCCGCACTTGCATCACAGGATTACACCCACTTCACTGAAGAAGGTGCCAAAGAGGTTGCTTCACTTCTTTTCAATGCAATTAAAAAATTAAGTAAATAAACCGGACACGGATCCAATTTGGACAATATTTCCAGTTATAACTCAGTTTGGTCTTTATGGGAGCGTAATTCAAAAAACGCTCCCGATAAAGATGCTATTGTTCACTGGCTCGCAACCGATGAACCAATAAGATGGTCATACAGTGACCTCATAAAAAAAGCAAATCAGGTTTCGGCAACCTTAAAAAAACTCGGAATCAGGAGAAATCAGGTTGTCGCAATTATTATCAAACATAATCCTCTCTTTTATCCGGTCTATTTCGGCATTGCAGGTCTGGGTGCCATACCCGCGGTGCTTGCATATCCCAATCCGAGACTGCATCCTGATAAATTCAGGAGCGGAATAATCGGGATGTCGCAGAGATCAGGACTTGACTACATCCTCACTCAGAGAGATATTGAGCCGGTTATTGCGCCCCTTCTGGAGCCGGGTAAAACAACAATCAACGGTTTGTTCTTTCCTGAAGAATGGGATCTTAATGACGCTGTCTGGGAAAGTGAAAAAGAAGAGATCACAGTCATAAGAAACTCCATAAAACCGGAGGATCCGTTCCTTCTGCAGCATTCATCCGGAACAACGGGACTTCAGAAGCCGGTGCTTCTTTCTCAGAGAGCAATCATTGAGCATGTAAAGTATTATTCTGAAGCCATAAAGCTTACACAAGAAGATAAAATTGCAAGCTGGCTGCCCCTTTATCATGACATGGGTCTTATTGCTGCGTATCATCTTCCGCTTGCTTACGGTATAACCTCGGTTCAGATTGATCCTTTTGAGTGGGTGCTTGCGCCTTCGCTTCTCACTGAGGTTATAGGCAAAGAGAAGGCAACGCTCACATGGCTGCCCAATTTTGCATATAACTTTATGGCAGAGCGGATTGAGGATGATGAGCTTGAGGGAATCAGGCTTGATACTCTCAGAATGGCAATAAACTGTTCCGAGCCTGTAAGAAATGAAAGCCACGTCAGGTTTTATGAACGCTTTAAGGATTTCGGGATAAGAAAAACAGCCCTCACCGCCTGTTATGCCATGGCTGAAACAACATACGGTGTCACTCAGACCCCTCCGGATGAAGAACCGAAACTTATGATTGTTGACAGAGATGAGCTTGCAGCAGGAAGAGTCAGCCCAGCAATTGAAGGTAAAGCTTCAAGAGTATGCGTTTCTTCGGGCATGGCAATTGAAGGCTGCAGTGTCAGGATAGTTGACTCTGAAAGAAAAGAGGTTGCCCCGGGCATGGTGGGAGAGATAGCAATTTCTTCCGTTTCAATGTTTGACGGGTATCGCAATTACCCTGAAAAAACCGCAGAAGTGCTGATTGACGGCTGGTATTACAGCGGTGACTACGGTTTTATGGTTGAAGACGAATTATTTGTTATCGGCAGGAAAAAAGATATTATTATTGTGGCAGGAAAAAATATTTATCCTGAGGATGTTGAAGATGCAGTCGGGAAAGTGCCCGATGTTCTGCCCGGCAGGGTTATTGCTTTCGGCTATGATAACACAGACCTGGGCACCGAAGAAGTGAGTGTGGT
>JABWCA010000101.1 GCA_013359345.1 Ignavibacteriaceae bacterium | reverse complement strand
TCAGCAAGGTATAAAGTTATGTACGGAGAGGGTGCTGAACAGACCGTGATTCTTAACCAGACGGATATAAATAAAAGACGCTGGGTTAAGCTCGGGGATTTTCTGCTTAAAGCCGGAGAACGCGATGTTGTGATACTTACAAACGAAGGGCTGGCAGACGGCAGGTTCCTGAGCGGTGATGCTGTATACATAAAATTAAACCGCAGACTTTCAGGAAGCGTTACATCAATTGACGGAAAAGAAAGCGGATTGATTGTTCCGGTTAAAAAAAAAAGTGATTTTGAGATAAATGCTTACCCGAATCCTTTTAATTCTGAAACTTTAATTAAATATATAGTGCAAAATTCTTCGCCAATTAAAGTAAAATTATTTAATTTATTGGGTCAGAATATTTACAGCGAAGAGCTGATCCCCGCAAAAACCGGGGAGAATTTTTACAGAATAAATGGTAACTCACTTTCAAGCGGAGTTTACTTTATAAGTTTTGAGCAGAACAGTCTCTCTGAAACCTATAAATTAATCTTATCGAAATAGTTACCCCTGAATAAAGATGTAAGGACAGTAAAATGATTGCTCCAAAAAAATTAGCGATACTGGTTGGCGGCGGCCCTGCCCCCGGAATCAACAGCGTAATAAGCAGTGCAACGATCAGAGCAGCCATTGAAGGAATTGAAGTAGTTGGTATTAAAGATGGTTTTCAGTGGATTATGGAAGGTGATATCTCTCATACCACAGAACTTAACATTGATGATGTTAGCCGTATTCACTTCAGAGGCGGATCTCATATAGGCATTTCAAGAGCTAACCCCACCAAAAACACTAAAAATCTTGAAAACACGGTCACTTCGTTACTCAGACTTAATGTTGACAAACTTATAACAATAGGCGGCGATGATACTGCATTTTCTGCAATGAAAGTGGAAGAGATGGCTGCCGGCAGAATAAGAGTCGTGCACGTGCCGAAAACTATTGATAATGACCTTGATCTTCCTCATGGCATCCCGACATTCGGTTTCCAGACGGCAAGGCACCATGGCGTTGAAATTGTTAAAAACCTGATGGTTGACGCACAGACCACTTCAAGATGGTATTTTGTTGTTACAATGGGCAGAAAAGCCGGTCACCTGGCACTCGGAATCGGCAAAGCTGCCGGTGCCACAATGACCATCATTCCCGAAGAGTTCCCCACAAAAATTATCCGTTTAAGACATCTGGTTGATATTATTGTGGGCGCAATAATTAAAAGACTCAGCTACGGCAAATCTGACGGCGTTCTGATTCTCGCTGAAGGTCTTGTTGAGCATCTTGATCCGCAGGATCTTAAGGCGCTTTCAGAAGTTGAGAGAGATGCCCATGACAACATCAGAATTGATGAAATCAACTTTGCCGGAATCCTGAAACAGCAGGTGGCAGAAAGACTTAAGGACTTTAAGCTAAAGGTCACAATTGTTGCAAAGAATATCGGTTACGAGCTCAGATGCTCAGATCCGATTCCGTTTGACATGGAATATACCAGAGATCTGGGTTATTCAGCCGCACAGTTCATTCTGAACGGAGGAAATGCAGCAATGGTATCAATGCAGAACGGCAAGTTTGTGCCATTATTCTTTAAGGATATTCTTGATCCTAAGACCAAGAAGACTAAAGTCAGAATGGTTGACCCCACTGCAGAAGCTTACCTGATAGCCAGAAAGTATATGCTGCGCCTCAATAACTCTGATTTTGATGATCCGCACGAGCTTGCAAAATTTGCTGCAACATGCGGAATCTCACTTGAGGATTTCAGAAGCCAGTTTTTCTATCTGATTGAAAACGATATGTTATTCAAGCACATGAAAAACGGAAAGATTGCGCTCACAGGCAGCGCCGTTAAAGACGAAAGCTCAAGCGAGGCGGTTTCCAAATGAAGAAAAAGGTCATAATTTTAGGTGCCCGCGGCGCTCTGGGGCAGGGGATAACAAAAGTTCTCCTCGAAAAAAAATATGACCATTATTATCTGGCAGATTTTAACATTGACGGAAATGAAAGCCGGGATAATATTACCTGGCTTTCAACCGGCGATCTTTCTGCTGAAGGAAAGGCTGAAGAGGTATTCTCAAAAGCCGCAACCGATGAAACAACTCTCTTTTTCCTTTACAGCACCATTGGCGGATATACCGGCGGAAAGGAATTGCCTGATGTTTCTGAAGCAGATATATTAAAGATGATGAATATGAATTACATCGTCTCTTTTAATATACTCAGGGAATTTTCAAAGCTCGTGAAAAAAAGCCTTGGAGGATCAGCGGTATTCACAACCGCGCTCACCTCACTTAATCCGCAGAAGGGCGTTTCTGCTTACGGAAGCTCAAAAGCAGCACTTAACTATCTTATAAAAAGCGCTGCCGAAGAGGGAAAAAGTTACAACATGAGCGTTAATGCAATTGCACCGTACATACTTGACACCCCGGCTAACAGAGAATGGCTTGATAAGGAGCAGCTCCCGCACGTGATTAATACTGAAGAAGCGGGCCTTCTGGTTCATTCATTATATGAAAACTTCCACTTTGTAACCGGAAATATCATAGAATTGAGTTACAGATTTAATTTAATCAAAAAAAATAATTAATATTTCTTTTTAATATTTTTTTATTTACTTAATTTTGGATTAGAAACCGAATCTGAGTTGAAAACAATAATATATAAAAACTAAATACATTTAGGAGGTTATTTCTATATGGCTATTTTCGGAATTATGGCTTCGTCAATAAACCTGATTGCACAAGCTGCTGAAGGTGGTGCGCTTAACTGGCTGGTTCAAAAATATGAAGCAGGCGGAGCATTTATGCACCCCATCTTAGCCGTGTTTATCCTGGGTTTAGCGTTGTGTATTGAAAGAGCCTGGACCTTATCACGTGCAAGAATTAATACCAAACAGTTCATTACCAAAGTTAAAGAAGCTCTTGACAACGGCGGAGTTGAAGCAGCAAAAGAAGTTTGTATCAACACCAGAGGTCCGGTTGCATCAGTTTTCTATGCAGGCTTATTAAGAGCTGACGAAGGTCTCGATTCTGTTGAAAAAGCAGTTATGGCTTATGGCGGAATTGAAATGGGATTTCTTGAAAAAGGATTAATTTATATTTCACTCTTCATATCAATGGCACCCATGCTTGGTTTTACCGGTACAGTACAAGGTATGATTGAAGCGTTTGACGCTATTGCGGCAGCAAACCAGATTTCACCCGCTATCGTTGCCGATGGTATCGCAGTTGCGCTTCTTACCACACTGTTCGGTCTGGTTGTTGCTATGATTCTTCAGACGTTCTACAACTATTTTGTCGCTAAAATTGACAGAATTGTCGCGGATATGGAAGAAAGTTCAATTGAGCTCATTGATGCTCTTTATGAAATTAAACAGAAAAAAAGTTAATTCTATCTTAAAAGAGTTTTAAAATGGCTTTAATTAAAAAGAAAAAAATGAGCGGCGCTGAGATTCCTTCAGCATCGATGGCTGATATAGCCTTCATGCTGCTGATATTCTTCATCGTGGCCACGACAATTGATGTTGATACCGGTATTGGTATCACTCTGCCTGAACTTGTTGATAATCCGGAAACGGTTAACGTTTCCAAAGACAGGATGGCGGCCATTCTCATCAATGACGAAGGTGCTGTTCTTCTTGACGGAAAGCCGGCTTCGGTTGAAGAAATTACCAGAATTCTTAAAGAAAGAATCAGACAAAAAATAAATCTTCCTAAAAACAAGAAGCTGATTGTTTCTGTTAAAACTGCCCGTAAGACATCTTATGATATCTACATTCAGGCGCTTGACCACGTGCGTATTGCGTTTAATGAGGTCAGGGATGAATACGGACAGAATACGTATGGTAAAAAGTATTCTGATCTGAATCAGCAGGAACAGGATGATGTTAAAGAGAAAGTGCCCATTATTATTTCAATTGCCGAACCGGAAAAAGCGAGTTAGGAGTACAGAAAATGACATTTTCACGTAAAAGAGCTACAACCAAACAGGAAATACCGACCTCTTCTATGCCTGACATCATTTTCATGCTTCTGATGTTCTTCATGGTTACCACAGTTCTCAGAGAAGTGGATGTGAAGGTTCAGTTTCAGCTTCCCGATGCCAAGGCAGTGGAAAAAATCGAAAATAAACGTCTTATATCCTATCTTTGGGTAGGTAAGGATAAGAGAATTCAGATTAATGATTCCGTTGTAAAACTTGAAGAAGTTCAGGGCATTATGTACGGAAAGAGACAGGCGCTTCCCAACGTGATTGTTTCAATGAGAGTTGATAAAAATGCCGATATGGGTTTCGTAACCGATATTCAGCAGGAATTACGCAAAGCTTACTGTCTGAGAATAAACTATTCTGCAAACATGGAAGGTCCGAAAGGATCCTGAGTTTAAAGAACTTTACAGAGGGTGTTTGCGGTTAATTCTGCAAACCCCTTTTTTTTTGTCCGGAGGTTACTATGGGTTTAAGAGAAATTGTTAATAATGAAATGAAAGAGAGCATGAAGAGCGGAGATAAAACCCGCCTTGAGACCATGAGGTCGCTTCGTGCTGCCATACTTGAATTTGAAAAGAGCGGTGAGAATATGGTTCTCACTCCCGAAGTGGAATTGAAGATCCTGAACGCCGCCGTTAAAAAGAGAAAAGAATCAATTGATGTTTTCAGGTCGGCTGGCAGGGCAGAGAGCGTGGCCAAAGAAGAAGCCGAGCTCGCAATTCTGATGGAGTATATGCCCAAACAGCTTAACAATGATGAGATTGCCGCCGTCGTGTCAAAAATTGCGGCAGAGGTGGGAGCATCATCCAAGGCAGATTTTGGTAAACTCATGCCCGCCGTTATGAAGGAGCTTAAAGGCAAGGCTGATGGCGGAGCAGTGAAAAGTGCCGTTGAAAAATTTCTGGGCAATGCTTGAACTGGCTTGATCTTTTACTGATTGCACTCACTGGAATAAGCTTTCTTTTAGGGTACAAAGACGGCTTTATTAAAAAACTTGTGGGTGTTATCGGGTTCTTTTCAGCCATTATTCTTGGCATTTATCTTGCCGGACCCCTTTCAGTTGTGGTTATGGCTCTTTTTGATTCAGACCGGAACACAGCCCGTATTATTGCGGGCTTTCTGGTTTTTGTGGTGGTTTCATTTGCGGCATCACTCCTCAAAAAGAAGCTTAAACCCGATGATAAGGTTAACAGCCTGATCAATAATATCGCGGGGGGAATTGTGGGGTCACTTCAGACTCTTTTTTTCCTTAGTGCAATTCTTTATATATCAGGTTTACTGGGATTTCCCGGCAAAGAAGTTAAAAATGAATCGCTTTTTTACAAAAGAGTATACTATCTGCTGCCGCAGACGGTTAATCTTTTTGTTAAATATTCGCCCTCAGCCAAAGAAAAAATAGAAAAAATTATACAGGATAAAGATTCTTCAGGTGTTACAAAGTAATATATTCGAAAAGCTGGAATACAACAAGGTTGTAAATTACGTCTCCCGTTATTGTCATACCGAACCGGGAAAGCAAAAACTGATCTCGCTCCTTCCGTACGAAACTCTCTTTGAAGCAGAAAGAGAGGGTCAGAAGGTTACTGAAGCAAAGCTTCTGATAACCGAACATGACGCCCCCCCCTTTGAAAATATTCCGGATCTGAAATCAGAACTCCATCTTTCAAGAGTCGGCGGAGCAGCGCTCACCGTAAGCAAGATTGTTCAGATTGCTGCTCTTGCTTCAATCTCACGCCAGCTCACACTGTATCTGAAGAAAAACCGGGAGCATGCACCGCTTCTTGCGGAATATGCCGATTTTCTTTACTCGGAGCAGCTGATCCAGCATCATATCTCCCGTATCATAAATGAAAACGGAGAGGTGAGGGATTCTGCGAGCAGGGAACTGCAGTCAATAAGGAAAGAGATTATCAGCAAATCTGATGACCTGAGGAAAATGGTGCAGAAAATCTGCAAGAGCCTTGCGGAGCAGGATATTATCCGTGAAAACTATATGACATTACGTGACGGCAGAATTGTTGTTCCGGTTAAGGCTGAATATAAGCGCCAGATTAAAGGATTTATCCATTCTGAATCTTCAACAGGGCAGACAGTTTATATTGAGCCCCAGGAAACCCTCTTGCTTAATAATGATATTGTTTCACTACATTATGCGGAGCAGCGTGAGATTGAACGAATTCTCAGGGAGCTGACTGCAAGGATTGGTGAATCGGCTCAGGAATTGATTTTATCACTTGATACCATTGCAATTCTTGATACAGTGTTTGCAAAAGCAGCGTATTCTGTTGAATGTCTGGGCACTTTCCCTGAGCTTACTGAAGAGGGGGAAATGCTCATTTTTGCAGCCAGGCATCCGCTCCTCCTTATTAAAAACGGAAGAGAGAAAACAGTTGAGTTCAGCATAGAACTTGAAAAACAGAGAACTCTGCTTATCACCGGCCCCAATGCCGGCGGTAAAACCGTGCTTATCAAGGCTGTGGGTCTTCTTTCTCTCATGGCTGCTGCCGGATTCCACATTCCTGCCGGGCAGGGGAGTAAAATGATATTTTTCAGGAAGTTTCTTATTGATATCGGGGATGCACAGTCAATAGAAGATGACCTGAGCACATTTTCATCACATCTCAAAAACATAAAGTTAATACTTGATGAAGCTGATAAAAACAGCCTGATAATTCTTGATGAAATAGGAAGCGGCACCGAACCCGATTCCGGTTACGCAATAGCCCGCGAAGTGATTGAATATCTCACATCAGAAAAAGCATGGGTTTTTGCATCAACACATCTCGGCAAGCTCAAAGTGCTCCCTTATGAAAATGAGGGAGTAGTTAATGCCTCTATGGAGTTTGATCTTAACAATCTGCAGCCGACTTACAGGTTCAGGCAGGGAATGCCCGGTTCAAGCTATGCAATTGAAATTGCCTCCAGGCTGGGATTCAGCGACCAATTTATTAAAGCTGCATCTGATTATGCAGGAAATGAAACTAATTCTGTCGAAAAGCTTCTGAGTGACTTTGAACTGAAATCTGTTCAGCTTTCAAAAAAACTCAGAGAGGCAGAAATTGAGCTTTCAAGGCTTAACGGACTTAAACAGCTCTATGAACAGAAGAATGCTGAAATTAAAAAGGAAAAGAATAAAATACTTGAAAAGGCCGGGGAGGAAGCCAGAAAACTTATTAAAGATTCTGAAAAACTGATCCATGAGACCATCCGGGAGATCAGGTCAAGCGGTGCTGAAAAGGGCATCGTTAAAAAAGCCGTTAAGAATATTGAAAATATTAATGAACAAACCAAAAATAATTTCGGAAAATCCATTGATTCAAGAAAAATTATTAATAACTTTGGACTTGGTGATTCCGTAAAAATTAAGGACACTCAGACAATCGGGACAATAGTTGAGTTGAACAGCGATTCAAAAAAGGCTGTCATTTCAACCGGTGTTCTGAAAGTTAATGTATCTCTCAGTGAACTTGAGCCTGCCGGAAAGAAGGAAGCTACAGCTGCAGCAAAATCCGGATATGATTTCAATCTGGATTTGAAGTATAAAATCGATATCAGAGGATATAAACCGGAAGAGATTGAATTTGAAGTTATCCGTTTTCTGGACGATGCATATTCAGCCGGACTGAAACGGGTTGAAATACTGCATGGCAAAGGAAGCGGCGTACTGAAAAACATGGTTAAAAAAATCCTTTCGGAACATGGTCACATAAATAAATTTTATTATGCCTCACCCGAGTTTGGCGGTGAAGGAATTACAATAGCTGAAATAAGTACTGACTGAATTTGATACAAAAAATACTTATCGCAAACCGCGGAGAAATTGCCGTCAGGATCATCAGAGCCTGCCGGGAGCTTGGTATTAAAGCGGTTGCTGTATTTTCGGATGCCGATAAAAAATCACTTCACACCCTGTTAGCCGATGAAAGTTATAACATCGGGCCCGGGCCCTCATCAGAATCATATCTGGATATCAGAAAATTAATTCAGACAGCCAAAGAATCAGGATGTGATGCAATTCATCCCGGTTATGGCTTTCTTTCTGAAAGGGCTGAATTTATAAAGGCTGTTGAAGATTCCGGATTGATTTTCATAGGCCCCTCATCAAAATCTGTGAGCATGATGGGAAGCAAAACTGCAGCCCGTGATCTCATGTCAAGAAACAATGTCCCCATTGTTCCGGGTACATTAAAACCCATCTCAAATCTTTCAGAAGGAAAAGAAATTGCTCTTTCTATGGGCTTTCCTGTTCTCATAAAAGCCTCTGCAGGCGGCGGCGGAAAAGGGATGAAAAAGGTCTTTAATCTGGGAGAGTTTGATTCAGCTTTTGAATCCGCAAAACGTGAGGCGTTAAAATCTTTCGGCGACGATTCAGTTTATATTGAAAAGCTGATTGAAAAGCCAAAGCATATTGAGGTTCAGATTCTTGCCGATAAACACGGCAATTACTATCACATCTTTGAACGCGAATGTTCAGTGCAGAGAAGGCACCAGAAGATTGTTGAAGAGGCACCTTCTGCCTCGCTTGATGAAAAACTCAGAGAAAAAATCACAACGGCAGCAGTAAATGCTGCAAAAGCATGCGGATATTACAGTGCCGGTACAATAGAGTTTCTTCTTGATACCAACCGTAATTTTTACTTTCTGGAAATGAATACCAGAATTCAGGTGGAACATCCGGTAACTGAGCAGATATCAGGGCTTGACCTGATAAAAATGCAGATCAAAATTGCAAACGGTGAGGTTCTTGCACTTCATAAAGATAATTACTGCATGAGGGGTCACGCAGTTGAGGCGAGAATCTATGCTGAAGAACCCACTAACAACTTTGCTCCCAGCACAGGCCGGCTTACACATCATAAGATTCCCTCAGGTCCCGGTATCAGAGTTGACGAAGGATTTACAGTCGGTTCTGAAATATCCATGTTTTATGATCCGATGATAGCAAAGGTGACCGCATACGGCAGCGACCGGCATACAGCCATAAAAAGACTTACAGGTGCTCTCAGGGAATATCAGGTTGCCGGAGTTTCAACCAATATTCCATTCCTGATATGGATACTTGAGCATAAAAGTTTTAATGATGCATCATATGATATAAATTTCATTGATGAAGAGATTGAAAAAGGAACCGTGCAGGGTATTATTGCAGGTGAAGATGTTACACGTACGGCTGCGGCATTTGGTGTAATCATGAGGCATACCGGCACTCAGATAAGCAAAAATGTGGCTGAGAACGGATCGGGAGCAAGAACCGGCTGGGTTGAGATGCAGTATGAATGAGTACTTTGTTCAGACCGATTCGCTTGAGATCAGTTTCAGGGTAAACGAGACTGTTCTGACCTCTGAGGGCATTGAAATTCCCTATGAGCTTACTGAAATTACTCCCGTGCTTTACATATTAAGGCTGGGAAATAAATCCCATCAGGTAACCGTTATAAGCAGCGTAAAAGGGGAGGAAAAGTACCTTATTGATGGCAGCTATATAAATGCAAACGCAAAATCAAAGCTTGAAAATATTGCGGCAAAAATCATAGCCAACACAAACAAAGGCCATCATAAAAGTACGGTTAACGCACCCATGCCGGGAATGGTGCTCAAACTTAAAAAGACAGCAGGTGAAAAAGTGGAACAGGGCGAGGCAGTTCTTGTTCTTGAGGCAATGAAGATGGAAAACGAGGTGAAATCTCCTTATTCAGGAGTTATAAAAGAAATCTTTGTAGCAGAAAAAATGGCAATCGAAAAAGGTGCCAGATTATTTAGTATAGAATAAAACACAACTTACGAGGAGGTAATGTGAAAAGACTCTACACAATCCTTATGACAGCCGTTATGTTAATGAGTGTTCCCGCATTTGGCGGCGGATTCCAGCTTAACGAACACGGTGCCAGAGCTATGGCTATGGGCGGCGCTTTTGCCGGCTATGCCCGTGATCTCTCGGCAATTTATTTTAACATTGCAGGTATTACCTATCTTCCCGGCGTGCATATGCAGGTAGGTACAACACTTATCACACCTGCTGCTTCGTTCAGAGGTCCGTCTCCGTCTGTTACGGAAACAAAGATGAAAAGCCAGCTGTTTTACCCCAGCCATGCTTATTTTACTTATCAGATCAATGATATGTTCACTGCAGGTTTTGGCTTCAATAACCCTTTTGGTCTCGGAACCGAATGGGATGAAGGCTGGGTGGGTCAGTTCATCACACTGAAAAGTGACCTCAAAGTATTTTCATTAAATCCCGTGCTTGGCGTTAAGCTTTCTGATAAACTCAGACTCGGCGTGGGACTTCAGTATAACATTGCCACCGTTGAGCTTTCAAGAGCATTAAATTTTGCTCCCACATTCAACGGAACCGGTAAAATTGATCTCAAGGGCGATGAAAAAGGCGCCATAGGATTTGCCGGCGGTCTGCTTTATCAGGCAACCAAAGAAATCTCTCTGGGACTCCAGTACAGAAGCGAAGTGAATTATAAATTTAAGGGTACCGCCACTACAACGGGTCCCTCACAGCTTTCAGCAAATTTACTGGCCGGTGACATTGAAGCTACATTTACTTCACCGCAGCAGTTTACATTTGGTGTGGCTGTAACCCCTTCATCAAAACTTCTCCTGACTGCCGATTTTCAGTATATAATGTGGTCAAGCTATGATTCACTCAAAATTGATTTCTTAGCTTCAGACACCACAATATCTTCACCCAGACTTTATGAGGATACTTATATAGTCAGACTTGGTGCTGAATATTCTTACAGCGACAATCTTGCTCTCAGGGCAGGTCTTCTTTTCGACAGAAATCCTGTGAAAGATGATCACCTTGATCCGCTCCTTCCCGATGCTAACAGAATCGGTATTTCAGCAGGTCTCGGTTACAGAATTTCAGATGCAATGAGCCTGGATCTCTCATATCTGTTCCTCAGATTCAGCGAAAGAACCATAACCAAGACTGAAATAAGCTATTCAGGTAACAGCGGTATGCTGCCTTTTACCGGAACTTACAACTCAACCGCTAATTTATTCTCATTTTCACTGAATTACAAATTCTAACGAAGGAGACCCGATCAGATGAAAAAGTCATTTTTATTATTAATAATCTTTTTGTTTGCCGGTCTTGCATTCTACGGATGCGAGGACAGGAGTGATCTGGCTGCTCCTTCAGCTCCCTCAACCGGAACCGCAAATTTTGCCAGATATGTAGCCATTGGTAACAGTATAACTGCCGGTTATCAGAACGGTGCAGTATACCAGTCAGCTCAGATGTATTCATACGGTAATCTGATTGCAGGACAGGTTGGAACAACTTTTGCTCAGCCTTTATATTCAGATCCGGGTTCAGGCGGAAGAATTGAAGCAAAAACACTTTTCCCTTCATTCTCCTCATATATCAATCCTAATGTGGGAACCCCGATCAATCTTACATATCCCAAACCGTATAACAACCTGGGTGTTCCGGGTGCGGCAATCTATGATTTCTTAAACGCATACGATTCAAATTCATGTTTTTCTGCTATTGCGAATCCTTCAGCACCTGTCAGAAATCCTTTCTTTAATCTTGTGCTCAGAAATCAGGGCGGATCAAAGTTCACACAGTGGGATATGACAAAAGCACAGCAGCCCACTTTCGTTACATTCTGGTTAGGAAATAACGATATCTTAGGCTCTGCAACCAATGGTGTTTCCACTCTTATGACACCGCTGGCAACCTTTACAGCACTTTACAACGCTGCAATGGACAGCCTTAAGACACTCAATGTACCTGTTGTTGTCGCAAATATTCCTGACGTCACCATTCTTCCTTTCTTCACAACAGTGGGCGGTCAGTTACGTCAGCAGGGTGTTACTTCAGTTGTCGGTACAAAAGGTGACGGATCAGTTGCTTTACTTGACCTTACCAAAAATCTTATAACCCTTAAAGGACAGGCTGAACTCGCCGCCGGAAAAGGAACTTCACCCGCAAATCCGCTTTCAAACGGTGTGGTTCTTGATTCAGCTGAGATCGTTGCGATTAAAACAGTCACCGCACAGTTTAACGGAGTTATCCAGGCCGCAGCGGCTGCTAAAGATTTCGGATTTGTTGATGCTAATGCAAAACTGAATCAGATAGCAGCAGTTTCACTTACCGGCGGATATAAAGAAGACGGCATTACACTAACCGTTTTATTTGTCACCGGAAATCTTTTCAGCCTTGACGGAGTTCATCCTTCAAGCGTGGGTCATGCTTTCATGGCTAATGAATTCATAAAAGTGATCAACACTAAATACAATGCGTCGATCCCGAGAATTAATCTCGCATCAATCCCCGGCAGTGTATTCTTTTCATCAGGTCCGGCTTCAAAAATTGTTGTTCCTGATTTCAAACCGGGTACATTTGACAGGATGTTCTTTTGATTAATTACTGATATTTCGTATTTTTACGAAACTAATAACGGACACTGTGGTTGTTTATGAAAAACAAAAAATATATAATATTCTTTCTGATAACCTTGGTGTCCGTTTCTTTTTATGCCTGTTCTCCTTCAGCTGAAACGGTGCCTCAACCCAAAGAGGAACCTAAGGAAGAGAAGAAGGAAGAGCCTCCTGTAGTAATACCGGAACCGGTACAGAAAGAAACGGAAACTAAAACCCCTGAAGCCGAAGTTCTCAAAGTAAAATATTACCTTGTTCAGATTGGTGCATACACAACTGAGCAGAGAGCCGGTGAATTCATGAAGCTCGCTGCAGATAAAATAGACTTTAAGATTAAGATCGAATATAACTCCAAAACAGGCTTATATTCGGTAATCGTTGACGAGAGGTTTACTGACAAATCTGAGGCAGTCACTCTGAGGAACCGGTTGTGGGAGCTGAAATCATTCAAGGATGCTTTCATAATTGATGTTTATGAATAACTAACTAAATGGAGTAGATATGAGGAAACTTGCTTTACTAATTATGTTGCTCGCTTTTGTGACCGCCAATGCTCAGTACACAACCGTCTGGGAAAGGTCAGGAGCCGGAGCTAATCTCCCGACCTGGTT
>JABWCA010000386.1 GCA_013359345.1 Ignavibacteriaceae bacterium | reverse complement strand
CAGTTTTACCGTTTCATCAGAAACAACCTCGGGCCGCTGATCAACAAAGGCGAGGTTTTCTATTCTTGATTCAAGCTCATAAATTCTCAGCTTAAGCTCTTCATTCTCCTGCTGAAGCTCCGGGTAATTGCCTTCGGGAACAGAATCATGCTCAAGCATCATATTCTGCCTGAGATTTTCTATCTGATTTTCAAGACCGGCTATCCTCTCTTTAAGGAGGGTGTTTTCCTGAATCAGTTCATTCTGCACCTCAGGCTCAAAGTTCATGGTCTCATCATACTCAGGCGTAGTCTGGTTTTTCTCAAGCGAGAACAATTTTTCTTCAAGTTCAGAGATCCTTATTCTCAGAAATTCATTCTGCTGAACGAGAAGTTCAGCCTGAGAGTCATCAGCCGGTGTAACTATATCAAACCTGATATCATCTTTTGAATGCTGCTCAATCTTATTGTTCAGTTCTGCAAGCTTTGCCTCTGCTTCATCTATGGCCTTCTGAAGCTCAAAAATGGTACTCAGAGATTCTTTCTGAGTTTTCTGGAAAGATTCTGTAAAGACCTGCAGTTCATCCTGTTTGGTAAGAAGTTCAGTATTCAGGGCTTCAATACGGGATGCAATCTCATCTTCGCCAGAAGAAAACGCCGTTTCAGAAGTCTGATATCCTGCTGCTTCCTGATCACGGTATTCACGGAGCCTCATAATCTCATTTTCAAGGGCTTCTTTTTCATTGCTCAGTTCACCGACAACAGATTTCAGCTCAAGCAGGCTTTCCTGTGTGCTGTTATACTGATCATTCATCTGCCGTATCAGCTCCTCAAGTTCTGCCGCACGGCTCTCTGACTCAGTGTAATCAACCTCCTGTGGCTGTCTTAATGAGGCTGCTTCACTGATAAATTCATTATCGGGCAGGTTAACCAGCTTTATCTTCTGATCAATCCGTTCATTAAGCTCATGGAGCAATTCCTGATTTTCATTAAGCTGTGATTTTACGGCTTCAAGCTCCAGAACAAGCCGTTCTTTTTCGGATCTGAGGTTCTCTGATTCAAAATCGCTGAGGAAATGATCATCGCCCACGCCTGAAGCGGGAGATTCTCGGAGTTTATTAATTTCGGATAACAGCTGATTTTTTTCAGATTGAAGTGAGTCATTCTCCGAAGCAAGCTTATCAAACATCTGTTTGAGTTTGGCAATCTCTTTTAGAAGAGCCTCATTCTCTTTGAGGATTAAGTCATTTTTCTTGGAACCGCCAAAAATAGCCATTGTTAAACCTGATTAAATCTTCTGATATGAATGTACAATAGACGAGGCTCAATGAAACTTTATTCTATCCGGGAAGTTTACCCGTTACCTGTTCAGTTTTTCGGGCTTCATTATCAAAAAGAGCCATTTTACTAATTTGCAAAATAACATTTTAAACTATAAAATGATAACGCAGCGGTCATATTATTGGCAGTGAATTGTATATTCAAACTCTGTAATGTGCATTTTGAAAGGGTATGAACCCCGCTGATCCTGCTGTTTCTTATAAACAAAGCCGAAATCATGCGCTGATGTTATAAAAACCAAATCTTTTTATGCCATTTTTTTGTATCTTAACAATTGTTTAAAGTCCGATTTTATTTCGTAAAACGGCTTCTGCCTGTCTGTTTTTTACTACTCAAATTTCAGGAGAAAGACTTTGTTAAAAGAAGATATTTATCTGATGATAGAAGATTATTCCTCAGAGCTTGATTATGAGCGCTCTGAAGTGGCCGTTATCCTCGCTGCCGGACATGGTAAAAGGATAAAATCACAAAGATCAAAAATGCTGCACACCATATGGGGAATCCCTACAGTTGAGCGTGTTTACAACGCCTGCAATAATAATCTGATCTCAATGAACACTGTTCTTGTAGTGGGTATTAAAGCCCCCGATGTTGTTGAAGTGTTCGGCAAGAGAGAAAGAGTTGCCTTTGCATATCAGGCTGAGCAGAAGGGAACAGGCCATGCTCTCCAGATTGGTCTCGATAAAATAAGCAAAGAAAAGTTTAACGGCACAGTTTATGTTTTTCCCGGTGATATGGGGCTGATTAATGCTGAAACCGTGATTATGTTCAGAGATGCATTCAGGAATTCAAAAGCCGACATGATGGTTCTCACCGGAATGTACGAAGGCAATGTTAAACATAATAACTACGGCCGTATTGTAAGAGTTAAAGAAACCGATGTGAGCGGACTCTCATCGGGAGCAGATCACAACAAGGTGATAGAAATTATTGAGCACAAGGATATACTTGCTCTTAAAGAAGATGAGCAGTATATAACAGAATACAACGGAAGAAAATACAGTTACTCCAGAAAAGAACTGATTGAAAACCGTGAATATAATTCAGG
>JABWCA010000100.1 GCA_013359345.1 Ignavibacteriaceae bacterium | reverse complement strand
GGCATGAGAGGATCGTTCTCAACAGGAGTACCGCTTCCGTTTGCTGAAGATTTCAATTTCCCTGTTGGTGATTCCTTAACATACCATGGCTGGGTAACACACAGCGGCAGCGCATTTAATATGGCCGCAACAGCTCCCGGCCTTACTTTCACAGGATATCCCGGCTCAAACGTTGGTAACGCCACAACCCTCACCGGCAGCGGTGCTGATTACCACAGACTTTTTGATACCACTGCTTCTCCCGTGATCTATGCAGCTTTCATGGCAAAAGTTACAACACCGGCAACAGGTTATTTCTTCCATTTCAGCCAGAATCCCCACTCAACCTTCAATTTCAGAGGAAGGGTATGGGTTAACGGAACCGCACAGGCACTTCAGATCGGTCTTGCTTACACTAATGAGGCAGCAGTTTATTCAACTAACACATACTCAGGCGACAGCACTTACCTTTTTGTTCTGAAGTATCAGGTTGTACCCGGTGATTTTAATGACAGCGTAGCACTCTTCATTTTCAGACCCGGTGATATACTGCCCGCCACAGAGCCGGCAATGCCGACTGTAGGACCTATCGGAAATGCAACCACAACTCAGACCGATATATTCCCCGGCAGTGTTAATATCCGTCAGTTCAACAACGCACATAATATCACTATTGATGGTATCAGAGTTTTCACCCAGTGGGATTCTTTTATCCCTGTTGAATTAAGCTCTTTCACAGCAGTAACAACACCTGCAGGAGTTGAACTGAAATGGAATACCGCAAGTGAAATAAACAACAGCGGTTTCGAAATTGAAAGAAAAGCAGAAGGTTCATCATGGACAAAAATCGGTTTTGTACAGGGCGCAGGAACAACTACCGAAAAGAACGCCTATTCATTCGTTGATAACACTGTTAACACAGGGGCTTATTCATACAGACTGAAACAGATCGATTTTGACGGTACATTTGAATACAGCGGTGTTGTAAGTGTAAACTTTGACACACCTGCAACATATTCACTCTCACAGAACTACCCTAATCCTTTCAACCCCTCAACAAAGATCAACTTCTCAATTCCCGTTGCTTCAAACGTGAAGATCTCAGTATTCAATTCACTGGGTCAGGAAGTTGCCGTTCTTGCTGATGGTATGAAAGATGCCGGTTCACATTCTGTGATCTTTGAAGCAGGAAATCTTCCCGCCGGAATTTACATGTACTCAATTGAGGCAGGCGATTACAAAGAAGTCAGAAAGATGACACTTCTCAAGTAATTTCTTCGCATGTTGTAAAGATTTAAAGGTCTGCGGTTGCTAAAGCCGCAGGCCTTTTTTAGTTTTACCCGGTGTAAACAATGCTTTCTCATAAAACCGCCGGCTGATAACCGGTACAGGAATCAAATGACCGGACTCAGGAAATTAACCCTTCTTTTTCTCCCGATTTTACTTTTTATCTCCGGATGCAAATCCGGTGAAAATAATCCTGTTGAGAGCACAGGAAATGAAAATGTATTCATTCAGTACGGGACTCCCTTTCAGGCTGTGCCTGAAACCAAAGATATAGTGATGTATGAAATTAACCAGAGGGCATTCAGCGCATCGGGTGATTTCAGGGGGATAATCAACCGCCTTGATTCAATAAAGGCGCTCGGAATCAACGTTATCTGGCTGATGCCGGTATTCCCGATAGGAGAACTGAAATCAGCGGGTGAGATGGGATCACCATACTCAGTCAGAAACTACAGGGAAGTTAATCCGGAATTCGGTAATCTGGCTGATCTCAGGGAGCTTGTTACAAAAGCGCATGATAGGGGAATGGCTGTTATACTTGACTGGGTGGCTAATCATACTGCATGGGATAACCCCTGGATCAGCAATAAGGACTGGTACACACAGGACGGGGCAGGCAATATAATTCATCCGCAGGGAACAAACTGGCTTGATGTGGCAGATCTTAATTATTCAAATGCCGAGATGCGAAAGGCAATGATCAATGCCATGAAATACTGGGTGTATGAGGCCAATATTGACGGATTCAGGTGCGATGTTGCTGACATGGTTCCGGCTGATTTCTGGAAGCAGGTGCGCGATAGCCTTGCAGGTATTCCCGGAAGAAAGCTCATAATGCTTGCCGAGGGATCAAGGTGGGATCATTTCACTTCGGGCTTTCAGCTCAATTATGCGTGGGATTTTTACGGTAAATTGAAGGATGTTTTCAGGGCTGGTCAGTCAGCGGCCAATCTGAAATCCGTGAATATATCAGAGTATGATTTTATGCCGGCGGGGCTGCACAAACTGAGATTCACCACCAACCATGACGAAAGTGCATGGGATGACTCTCCGGTTAATCTTTTCGGAGGGCTGAGAGGATCAATGGCAGCCTTTGTGACAGCAATTTTTATGAGGGGTGTTCCGCTCGTTTATGCGGGTCAGGAGACCGGAAGATCAGCTAAAACCCCATTCTTCAGCCGGAGCCCGATTGACTGGAATGCAAATCCAGAGATAGTTAATGAGTACCGGCAGCTTCTGAATGTAAGAAGCAGCAATGAGGTGTTTAAGCAGGGATCGGTTGAGTATATGCTCACTTCTGATGTAGTATGTTTTACCCGAAAATCGGGGAATCAGGAAGCGCTTGTGATAGTGAATGTCAGAAACCGTGCTGTTGGTTTTACACTTAACCAGTCTTTACAGAATACGCTCTGGAAAAATCTTTTGACAGGGGCCGATTACAGCGCGGGCACACAAATATCACTTGGCAATTATGAATATCTTATTTTGCTGAGAACAGTCTGATTCTGCAGGATTTCAGCCGATTTAATTTGTACTTTTAATACAATTGGTTTAATTTCCATTTTATTACTTAAATATTGTGATTTTTATGCCTGAATACAAACTCAAGATTAATGGTGAAGTTAAAACTGTTAACACAGATGCCGATACCCCGCTTTTATGGGTATTGAGGGATGAACTTGGCCTTACCGGCACAAAGTTCGGCTGCGGAAAGGGGCTTTGCGGTTCATGCACGGTTCTGATTAATGATGAAGCAGAGAGATCGTGCTCTGTTGAAGTAAGTAAACTGCAGGATAAAGAGATCCTGACTATTGAAGGACTTGCCCGTGACCGTGAACATCCGATCTTTAAGAGCTGGATTGAGTTTGAAGCCTCACAGTGCGGCTATTGCCAGCCGGGCCAGATCATGACCGTCCTTTCTCTCTTCAATAAACACGGAAAACCATCTGATGCTGATATTGAAACGGCACTGACGGGAGTTTTATGCAGATGCGGCACTTACCCCAGAATCAAAAAAGCAGTTGATCAGTTATTTGAGAACAGGGGGTAGGTATGAAAAGGCGTGATTTTATTAAGATTGTATCTCTCTCTGGCGGAGGACTTATTCTGGCAGGTTTTGTACCGTCGGTTTTTGCAGGCAATGACTCCAATGGTAATAATTTTCAGGGTGATGATCCTGATAAAAAAGGAGTTTTTGCTCCCGGCGTATTTGTCAGGATTGACAGCACCGGACTAGTTACCATAATCGTGGCTAAATCAGAAATGGGTCAGGGTGTTTACACGGCACTCCCGATGATTGTTGCAGAAGAGCTGGATGTTGACTGGGAAAAAATCGTTATTCAACAGGCCCCTGCAGGAAAGGAATTCGGAAGCCAGACTACGGGAGGAAGCACAAGCGTCAGATTTTCATTCGATAATCTGAGAAAAGCGGGCGCGACAGCCAGGATGATGCTGATATCAGCAGCTGCCCTTGTATGGAAAACCGAAGGATCAAATCTGTACACTGAAAATGGCTTTGTTATTGACCGCATATCGGGTAAAAAGCTTTCATACGGTGAACTTGTTGATACAGCTTCGGGATTACCTGTGCCGTCAGATGTAAAGCTAAAGGATCCGAAAGATTACAAACTGATTGGCAAAAAAACACACCGGAAGGATACCCCTCCTAAAATTTATGGCACTGCCCTGTTCGGAATAGATGTAAAACTGCCTGGAATGCTTTATGCGGCAGTTAAGAGAAACCCTCTGGCCGGGCTTGGCTTCAATTCCTATGATTTTGCCGATGCAATGAAAGTTAACGGAGTGGTTGATTTTGCGGAGATCAGCGGAAAGATTGCAGTTATTGCAAAATCTACATGGCAGGCATTTAAGGCTGCTGAAAAAATTGCCGTTGACTGGCAAAAAGGTCCCGCAAATGAAATGAGCACACAGAAGCTGCGCGAGTTCTGTATCAGCAAGCTTGATGAGCCGATGGAAGTGATCAAAAGCGAGGGGAAAAGCAGGTCTGAAATTGATAAGAATCTGAAGATGATTCAGGCCGATTTTGAACTGCCGTACCTTGCGCATGCTCCGATTGAACCCATGAACTGCACGGCTGAATTTAAGGACGGCAAGATGGAGATATGGGCCCCTACACAAAATCCGCAGGGAGTGAGAAAAAGCGTTGCCCAGCTTCTTAAGCTCAGCGAGGATGATGTAAGGGTGAACGTGACTTTTATGGGCGGAGGTTTTGGCAGGAGGCTGGCATCAGATTTTGCGCTTGAAGCGGCGGAAATCAGCTATAAAATTAAAAAACCAGTAAAAGTGACATGGACCCGTGAAGATGACATGCGCCACGGAATTTACAGACCATTCAGCTTTCACCGGCTGAGGGGTGCAGTAAATAATGACGGCGGAATTGAATTTTTCGGGCATCATGTTATATCCTCTTCAATCTGGGGTCAGCAGTCGGGAAACAATCCCTCCCCGAAGGATGCCGGAATTGCCGAGGGAACAACCGAAATCCCTTATAAAACAGCAGGTTTTCATATTGAAGGCACCACGGTAAGAAATCATGTGCCGCTTGCATACTGGCGTTCAGTATTTCATTCCCAGAATCCGTTTGCGGTTGAATCATTTATTGATGAGTTGGCACACAGTGCCGGAGCAGACCCTCTGGAGTTCAGGATCAAAAACCTGCATAATAACCCGCGGCTGCTGCATGTGATAAAAAGGGCTGCAGAACTTTCAGACTGGGGGAGTAAGCGCCCTGACGGCACTGGAGTTGGCATTGCGGTGTTTGAAGGGTATGATTCATACTGTGCAGAAGTTGCTGAAGTAACCGCTGCAGGCGCGCGAATTAAAGTTAACAAATTCTGGGGTGTTATTGACTGTGGTCTGGTTGTTAATCCTGACACAGTTGAAGCACAGATGGAAGGAGCAATTATTTTTGCTCTTACGGCCGCGCTGAAAGGAAAAATAACATTTTCAAACGGAACGGTGGATCAGAGTAATTATGACGATTATCCTGTTCTCAGTTATGATGAGTGTCCCGCAATTCAGATTGAAATTGTGAGCAGCAGTGAAAAAGTGGGAGGAGTGGGTGAAGTGGGAATTGCAGCCTGCGCGCCTGCACTATGTAATGCTGTATTTGCTGCTTCCGGAAAAAGAATGAGGGTTCTTCCTCTTAACGGATAGTCAGGGCAAGGGTGCTCTTAAGGCCACTCATGCAGATGTTCCCGGGAATTTATCCCGCTGAGTGTTCCCTGAAAGTAAATGCATCCTTTGCCGGGATTAAATGTGATATTGCCTCTGAGAACGGGGCTGCCGGATAATAATTATCCGGCAGCCTCTTTTTTATAACTCGATATTATTTTATATTTAAAATCCCTTTTGTGTTATTCAGAATTTATTAATTTAATGGTCGGTAGCTGAAATGAATTTAGAAGTATTACAGCAATATGTAGTATATATATCAGCAGGAATAGCAGGTTTCATTGTCTTAAGCTTCATATTTTATGCAATGAAAAAGCCTTCAAAAACAGTTCATCATGAAGCGCCCGAGTCATTCAAAATTGATGAACCGGCTCCAAAAGCTCCCGCAGTGACAATTGAAGAGCATGAACCGGAAGTTATACCTGAAGAAAAGCCTTCAGCAGCCGCAGAAAAATTCCTTAAGCCTGCCCCAAGGTTCACAACCATAAGCAAAGTGGCCCCTGATGTAAAAGAAGTTAAACAGGATGCACCGGAAACACCACCGGCACCTACACCTCCTCCGCCCAAAACCAGCCACTGGTCATAATAAGAGAAGCTCAGATTTCGTCAGCTGGACAGCAGATTTTATCGCCTGTGTTCACTTTTAATACACTCATCTCAAAAAGAGACACATCTATAATAGTTAATTTGCAGTAAGCGTAAAAATAGTGCGCTTATCCCGTTATGAATTATGTGCCCGGTATGGCATGATTATTGGATATCTCAATTAACTACACAGTTCAGTTACTATCAACAAATTGCCGGAAATGATGAATCAGACAGCAATAAGAAAATTTTCAGGAGCCCCCGGGCTTACAAATTTACCCGCTGATGATCAGAAAATTCTGAGACATGAGTACTCCCTTCATCTGAATTTATTCAGACCGGAATATGACTCACGCAGAAATCTGAGTGAAAGAAATGCACAGATTTTTTACAAATTTGAAAGGTATATCAGCAGACTAAATTCGTGAGCAGCTTATGGAGCTTAACTCTATCTTATCATTTGTTTTTTACGGAACAGCAGCGGTTTTTATTCCGCTCTCAGTAACAGTGATTTTATATTCCATGATTGATAATGCACGCAGAAAGGAACCTGAGGGGGAAACCATCTGTGCTTCCCTGCCTGAATCAGTGATCCTCAATGAGAAGCGCCCTGATCCCGGAGTGATTCTTATAAATAATGAAAACGGAAAAATTGTGAGTGATTATTCCTCAGAAATCAGCGGAGCTCATCAGACAGATTTTTATGAAGATTTATATTACACCTTAACCTTCACCGATGGGACGGCTGATGAAATTCCGGATGTTCCTTCAGAATATGATGATTATGAAGAGATGCATGACGGTTTCACAATCCCGGATCGGCATCCGTCGGTGTCTGTGATTACCGGCAGGAAGCCATCGCAGAGGAACCGTGTTAACAGATATCTGTTCAGAGATAATTTTACCCTGAATTACAGGGGCTGAGAAGAGGGGGGATGTGCACCCCCCCCTCCATGAAAAGAACTGTTAAAACTGCGGCGGCTCAACGTAAAAAACAATATTTCCTTTTTTATCAATAAAACAGACTTTTGTCTTATTACTTTTAGTGTCGGTTATCTCGGCATAGGCCCTTCCGTCACTGAAAGGTCTCACATCCCTGAACCTGAAATCAATTGCAACATTTCCTTTCTCATCTATAAATCCCTTTTTGCCTCCCTTGTATGCAATTGCAAGCCCCTCACTGAATCCTGACTGCAGAACAATATTTTCACTGCTCTTTGTACTTCTTTTGAATTCTTTCACAACTTTATCATTTATATCAATTATATAAAAATTCTCACTGTAATTTTTATCGGTCATGCTTACAACTGCGACATTGTTTGTGAAGGGGAAAACCTGGTTATACTTTGGTTCGGCTATCATTTTACCTGTGGTATCCATGAACCCCCATTTGCCATCCCTCGACTGAACAAAAGATCTGCCGCAGGAAAACTTACCGGGTTCATTCTGAAACTTGTGTTCAATAATGGTTTCTCCCTTACCGTTAATAAATCCCCATTTATAATCAAACTTAATTGCTGCAAGGCCTTCTGAAAAATCTCTTGCCTCGCTGTATTTTGCAGGGATAACTTCATTGCCATAGCCATCAACATAGCCAAAGAGGAAATCCTTCTTATAGATTGCAAATCCGTTTTTGTAAACTGTTCCTTCAGAGGGAAACGCGGCTTTAATCATGGCAGTGTAATTTCCCATTGTATCAACAAGGTAGAAATCAAAACCATCACGTATTACCGCCAGCGTATCATAAAATCCATAGGCAGCCTGATACCTGAAAGGAATCACAAGCTCGCCTTTTTTATTAATGTAACCGCAGCCGTTAACATTCTCGTCATAAACTGCCAGCCTGCCGTTCATGAAAAGGGGGAATCCGCCGTATTCTTCAATAAAAAGTATGTGGTTGGTTTTCAGGACAGAGTTACCGTCTGTATCAATAAACGACCACTTATTATCAAGCATTATTGCTGCAAGTCCGTCAGAAAACAGTCCGGTTCTTTCTGCGGTGACAACCTTCTGCGCACAGACTGAAGTATTTAAGACTGAGATAATAAATAAGATGGGTATTAAGGATTTAGGGGTCATATAAAACTCCTTGCATATTTAGTACGGTTTAGAAGCAGCGATGCAGTCAATACCTTACGAGGTCATTATTACTTATTCAACAGCATCCGTACTATATGGAGAATTTCCATACGAAAGTACTTAAATAACGGAATTTTGTCTCTTTTTTCCAAAATGTGATCCACTAAACCCCTTTTTTGCTCATTGAATCAGCTACCAATGTTATTTTATTGCATCAAACAAAAAAAATTAACCGAAATATTTAGCGGCTGCTGAAATGGAAAATCCCACTGAAAATACCCGTCTCGGATTACCCGATATCCTTAAAGGAATCGCTGTCCTGTTCATGATTCAGGTGCATATCACTGAACTTTTTGCAAAACCGGATATTTATAACAGCCTGTACGGCAAAATCTCTCTGTTTCTTGGCGGTCCGCCCGCGGCTCCCGTTTTTATGGCTGTGATGGGTTATTTTATGGGTGCAACCCGCAAAAGCAGTCCGGAAATTGCCCTGCGCGGATTGAAATTATTTGCAGGCGGCATCCTGCTCAATGCCGGACTGAATGCAAATCTTATAATCAGAAACCTTACAGGAAACGGCTATACGGATGTGAATCTGTTCAGATTCATTTTCGGGGTTGATATATTGCTGCTGGCAGGCTTATCCTTTCTCTTTTTTGCGCTCATAAAGAATATCACCGGCAATCGTTATTTTCTCTTTTTTATTGCTGCAGCGCTGATTGTGACCGTTGCTGAGTTTACTCCTTCACAGATTTCATCGGATTATTCACCTTTTAATTTTTTCCTGGCGCTGTTTCAGGGGAACTTCAACTGGAATTACTTTCCGTTTTTTCCCTGGGCAGCATACCCGATGCTTGGGGCCGGCGTGTATCACCTTCTGAGAGATGAGAAGATGAAATCTCTGCTCAGCAATAGAAATATAAACATTATTGCGGGCTTATCTGCCGCAGTTGTTATTATCACCTTTCAGTATGGTCTTGAGGTCTCATCTCAGCTGAACAGATATTATCATCACGGACTTATCTTTTTCGGCTGGACCATTCTTTTCATGACAGCCTATACCAGACTGTTCAGCCTAATAAGCTGTTACACGGCTGAAACTGCTGTGATGACCTTTGTGCAATGGACAGGAAAAAATGTCACTCCCTTTTATGTGTTCCAGTGGCTGGTAATCGGGAACCTCGGGACTGAAATCCTGAAATCACAGGGACATCCCTACCTTTTTGTCTGGTTTGCAGGAATACTACTCACAGTTTCAATGCTTGTGATTCTTTACGAGGAATATAAGAAACATGGTGCTTTGAAGATAAATGCAGAGGCATTGGTCAGGTTCTTTAAAGAATAGATCTGCATGTGAGGCGGATATCTTTTGCTTTTCAGATTTGCATGAATCTTTGTATTTTGAGTTCAGTTTAATAAAACAAGCAAATCATGAGATTCACTCTGCTTAAATTCCTTTTAATCATCTCTTTTTTATCGCTGATTCCGGCAAGTATCCGGTCTCAGGCAGATGAAAAATACCTTGGTGTGCCTGTTATAAAAAATTATCTGCCGAAAGAATATAAGGCACATAATCAGAACTGGGCCATAGCCGAAGACAGCAGAGGAATCATGTATTTCGGGAATTCAGGCGGCCTTCTTGAGTTCGACGGATACAGATGGAAGCTTATTGCCATACCCAATTCGGTCGTTAAATCTCTGGCTGTTGACCAGTCGGATAATATTTTTGTGGGGTCTGCCGATGATTTAGGCTACTTAAAAACCGGTAAAGACGGTACCAAATCTTACATATCACTTCTTGAAAATCTGCAGGATAAAGCCATAGGTCATGTATGGCATATCTACACTCTTAAAGATGCTGTATTTTTCTGTACAAAGTCACACATTATCAGATTCAGATTCCCGGCAGGCATCGGGAACAAACCCGAGGTTACAGTCTGGCGACCCAACTCGAGGTTCATGGTCTGTTATAAGGCAGACAACCGGTTGTTCGTTCAGGATAAAGGATCTGGTTTATACACATTTGAAGGGGAAAAGCTCACTTTTATAAGGGGGAGTGAGATTTATGCCAGAAACATGATTGTATCTGTTCTCCCTTATGATGAAAGCGGGTCAAAATTTCTTATTGCCGACATGGTAAGCGGGCTTAAGATTTATGACGGCTCATCATTTACTGAGTTTGCACCTGAAGCCGGGAAGCTGCTGGTGAGATCGAAGGTTTATCTGCCCGGGGCAAAGCTCTCAGACGGGAGTTTTGCGTACGGAACCGCGTTAAACGGTGCGGTCATAATAAGCCACGGTGGGAAAATCAGGCAGATTATCAATACCACCACAGGTTTAAGCGATGACGGTGTTCTTCATGTTTACGCCCGCGGCCGCACACTCTGGCTGGCACTTGAAAACGGAATTGCAAGAGTTGATTACCCTTCGGGCATAAATATTTACGGCAGAACCGCCGGACTTAAAGGCTCGGTTAATGATATCAAATTCTATAACGGAGGTCTTTACATTGCCACCACCGCAGGTCTTTTCAGACTTGTGAACAATCAGAACAACGGCTACCTTTCCCAGTTTATTAAAGCAGATCCTGTCAATTCACAGTCGTGGACCCTCCTCACCCACAAAGAGGATATGCTTATAGCTGCAACAACCAGCCTGGTTATAATGCGTAACAGAAATTATGAGGTGCTTGATTTGCCGTGGCGGGGTATCTATACATTATGCGCTTCAGTGAAAAACCCCGGGTTTATTTTCGCCGGTCTTGAATCAGGTCTCGGAATACTCAGGTACCGGGAGGGGCGTTATGAACTTGAGGGTGTCATACCCGATTTTTCTTCAACTGTAAGGTTTATCGCCGAGGATGATCAGGGAGGTTTATTTCTCGGGACACCTTTTGACGGTCTTTTTTATGTTAAACAAGCCGACTGGGCGAATCCTTCATCGGCGGTTGTAAACAAAGTTGAAATGCCTCTGCCCCCCAAGCAGGAATTTATGGTATATATGACCGGTGAGGGGATTGCTGTAACCGGCGGCGGAAGAATATTCCTTAAACGAAAAGGAAGTGCCGGAATTAACGAAATAGACTATCCCCCTGATTTTGCCGGGAAAATAAAAATACAGAGCCTTTACGATAACGGAAACGGGGAATGGTGGATTGCTGCGGTGAATGAGAATAAATCGGTTTCAGTGGGTATTCTTACAATAAGTAAAAACGGAACATCAGACTGGAAGGAACTTTCAGAACTGAAATCTGCCATGGATTTTCAGAATGAAAATGCGGTTTTTATGATAACTGCAGGAAACCGGAAAGAAGAGTTCTGGTTTGGCGGCGCTGATGGTGTGGTCAGTTATAATCCGTCTGTTAACGGCTTATCGGTTAATAATAAATCCGGATACAGGGCAATAATCAGAAGCCTCGCGGTAAACAATGATTCGATTCTTTTTGAGGGGGATGACAGAGATATTCAGAAAACGGGCATCGGCAGAGTGGAAATTGACCCCGGATATAATTCTATCAGGATTGAGTTTGCATCAAACGGCTTTAATGACGGACTCGAAGAGTTTCAGTATATGCTTGAGGGGTTTGACAGGGATTGGTCGCAGTGGACAGCTGAGTACCGGAAAGATTATACAAATCTTTCTCCGGGTGAGTACAGATTCCGGCTGAGAGTTAGAGGGCCCGATGGCAGAACGGGTGAAGAATCAACCCTCACATTTGTGGTTTATCCTTACCTCTGGCAGACCATATGGGCATATCTCATTTACCTGCTCCTTTTTGCCGGTGTTATCTACATTTTTGTCAGGTACAGGGTTAAGTATCTTGAAAAGAAGAATTTAAGGCTTGAACAGATAATAGGTGAGAGAACAAAGGAGATAAGTCAGCAGGCGGAAAAGCTTAAAGAAATGGATGAACTCAAATCAAGGTTTTTCACAAATATTTCTCATGAGTTCAGAACTCCGCTCACTCTTATTATGGGGCAGACCGAAAATCTGATAAGTGAAGCAAATGACGGCAGGATCAGACAAAAGCTTGAAATGAGTTACCGCAATGCACGAAGGCTTCTTAAACTGATCAATCAGCTGCTTGAGATTTCCAAAATTGAAGCCGGAAAAAACACACTGACTCTCAGTAAAGTGCAGATTGTGCCTTACCTGAGACAGATTTTTTACAATTTTGAATCACTCGCAGAACAGAGGGGAATTGAGCTTGAATTCCTTCAGTCGGTGAACTCACTAACGATTTTTGCCGATAAGGAAAAGTTCGAAAAAATATTTAATAATCTGATCAGTAATGCGGTAAAATTCACTCCCGAAGGGGGTAAGATAACTCTTTCAATTGATGAAAACCCGGGTGATGCTGAAAAAGTACAGATAAGGGTCAAAGATACGGGAGCCGGAATCCCTGAAAACAGGATCAGGTATATTTTTGACAGATTTTATCAGGTTGACCGCACTCAGAAAAGTGATATTGAGGGAACCGGAATTGGTCTGGCGCTTACCAGAGAACTGACTGAAATTCATGAGGGCACTATCACGGCCTCAAGCAAAGAAGGTGAGGGCACTGAGTTCCTGCTTGAGTTCAGGAAGGGTAAGAGCCACTTTAACAGGGAAGGGATAATTTATAACTATGACGAAGTGCAGCCGGGTGAGGATGTAATGCCATTGCCTGCCCCTGAAGAATCAGGCATGGAGTTTCAGGAAACATCTGCGGTGTCCTTAAATGAAATCACCCCTTATGATGACCGTGAGGTTGTTCTCATTACGGATGACAATGCTGATATAAGAGCCTACATTAAAGAAACGCTTGAAGGTGATTATATTATTGCCGAAGCGGAAAACGGAATCAACGGCCTTGAGGCGGCAAGGAAACTGATCCCCGACCTTATTATCACTGATGTCATGATGCCCGGAATGAACGGATTTGAATTCAGCAAGGAGATTAAATCAGATATTCTTACAAGCCATATTCC
>JABWCA010000385.1 GCA_013359345.1 Ignavibacteriaceae bacterium | reverse complement strand
AAGGTGCTTCTGTTATCCCTCAGGATAGTGTGATTATCCTTAATTATGATGATAATCTGTTCTCTGTGAGTTTTACCGCCCTTAATTTCATAAATCCAGAACTTAATCAGTACGCATATAAACTTGAAGGATTTGATGATCAGTGGATAAGTAACGGTAACCGCAGGGAGGTGTTCTTTTCAAATCTTGACCCGGGGGAATACACCCTCAGGATAGCCGCCTCAAATAATGACGGAGTCTGGAACCGGGATGGGGCATCCGTGAAAATTATTGTGAATCCTCCCTGGTGGGGCACCCTGTGGTTCAGGATTGTGCTGGCAGTTTCAATCGTGGCATTTCCATGGTTTTTATATAATGAACGCATTAAGAGCATCAGGAGAGTTGAAAAAGCGAGGGCGGATGAGCAGATTAAGAGTATGCAGATGCTTGAGGAAGAGCGAGAGGCAGAAAGCAAAAAAAGAGAGGAACTGGAGCAGAATCTTAAGGCCGAGATAGCCAGAGACCTGCATGATGATGTTATATCTGAGCTCTCTGTGATTACAAACAAGTGTTCTCAGATTCTGGCTGATGAAAGTATTGAAGAAAAAAATCAAAAGCATCTCCGGATAATTAAAGATGTTTCTGAGTCAGTAAAAATTATGATCCGGGATGTGATCTGGTTTCTGCAATTCGAAAATGAGTCAAACGAAAGGATGATAGGTAAATTTTACTCAACTGCAGGAAATATATTGCAGGATATTGACTATGAACCTGAGATACAGAAAGACGTATTTGAACATCCTGATATTACAGTTTACATCAAAAAGCAAATATACCTCATCTTTAAGGAGTCACTTGAGAACATCGTTAAACACTCTCAGGCTGACAAGGTTGTTTTTTCACTGATTAAAAAAGATAACCAAATTATAATGACTATAACAGATAACGGCTCAGGGTTTGACCTGAATAATCACAAACCCGGGAACGGGCTGAATAATCTGAAAAAAAGAGCCGCCCATCTTTATTCAATGCTTACTCTGGATTCTGTTCCCGGAAAAGGGACGATAATTATACTGAAACTTGAATTAAATCACAGCATTAAGCGGTAATAAAAAAAAGTAGGGAAATCCCTACTGTTCCGGCACGTTTTTGCCCGTTAAATTGAATTCAGAATATAAATGATTTCAAAATGGAAGATGACCAAAAATTAAAGGTTATAATTGTTGAAGATGATGCACGATACAGGACAGCACTTTCTGAGCTGATCAATGCGTCAACAGAGACTGAGTGCATCGCAGATTTCGGATCTGCCGAGGAATTGTTGGGTTACCTGAAGATAAATTCTTGCCCCGATATTTTACTCCTCGATATAAACCTGCCCGGAATCTCCGGACTCGAAGCGCTTGATAAGATATTTCTCATTTATCCCGATATAAAGATTCTCATCCTCACAATAATGGATGACCAGGATTCAATCTATGCCGCATTCAAAAATGGTGTAAGGGGTTACCTCGTGAAAACCGCATCGCAGTTTGAAATAGTAGATACAATTGAGAAGGTGAGCCGGGGTTATGTAATATACAGCGTGGATATTGCTCTTAATATCATAAGGGATTTTGAAAAACAGGCATCTGCCCCAGAGCAGCAGCACCCTTCAGCATTTTCGCTCACTAAAAGAGAAATGGAAGTGCTTACCCTTCTCAGTCACGGTTTTAAGAATCAGAAAATAGCCGAAAAGATGTTTCTCTCAGTTAACGCCATAGAAAGTCATCTAACCCATATTTATCAGAAACTGAACGCTAAAAACAGATCTCAGGCTATTAATATAGCATTCAACAGCGGGCTGGTTGGCAAGCTGAATAACGCAGGCGATACCTCTGGAAATCATATAAGCAGGATATTTTTATTCGATAAAAAAGGGAGCCCATGCAGGGGCAAAGAAGTTTCAATGGTTATACCCGGAACTGATATCGAAACAACTGAAATTAAAAAAACAGACATTTACGGTAAGGCGGTGATTAAGCACAGAAATTCGGGTATGGCAAGGGTAACAGTAAATGGTCAGCAGGCAGGGGAGTATGAAGTTCCGGGAGATTTTGCAATTATCCTGCAAAAATAAATCGGGTTGGAAAAATAACAAGAGACATCAGGAGAGAAAGAAATGTCAAAAAATCACTCATTAGTTTATGTCACTTACCGGGACGGAAGTAAAGCTTCAGGAAAAAGAGTCGTGCTGGGTTTTTCAGGACTCACCGGGGGAATGACAAGCCCTGTGTATACAAACCGCGAGGGCGCGGCATTGATTGAGCATGATTTGATTGAGCATGATTCAACCGGCACTGCCACAGTCTATGTTGACGGCAGCAATAAGGGAACAATGCGCTGCCCGGGTAAAACGTTGGTGGTGTTGTGAGAACTTAATGCAAATACAATAAGGTGAAAGATGAGTTGGTTCAATAATAGTCCCCAAAATATTAATGCTGATTATAAAACGATGCAAGAAATATGCGTTTCAATTATTTCCGGAAAAATTCTTGGAAATCTGACCAGTATGAAGGCAGGTGTTGCTAATTTATTGACAGATTTTCCTGAAGAAGCTTACACTTATTTAATGGCAGCGGAAACCTACATAGTAAATGAATCATCTGCTCAATCCCATGCAATTGCAGGGAATTATAAGAAAGTGGTAGAATTCTGTGAGGCGGGATTAAAAAAGCTGCGTAATGATGGCTATATAAAATACAATAAAGGCAGCAAAAATGAAACTGAGGGGCTGTTATACTACTATATGGCCAAAGCAATGTATCTTGATATGGCATACAGTAAAATCAATCATTCTTATTCAAGAAGAGATGCGGAAAATTTTTCAGTGAAAGCACATTCTTTGTTGGGGACAGATGAAACACTCAAATTGTATCAGATCATTGCCGGATTATAATTTCAAAGGATCTTTTAAATATTATCAAATAAAATTATGAAAAAAAATATTTTATTTCTGTGTTTCTCTACAAATGGCTTCTTTCTGTTTCTGATTGTTAATATTTTTGTGGTAAT